>DATBGM010000239.1:0-54004 GCA_036557945.1 Bryobacteraceae bacterium
GGTATACGAACCCTCTGCCGGCGGAGCAAAGCGCACGCGCCAGGTTGCACCGCCCGCCCAGAATGCGGGTACGCGAAACTCCATACCCGCGGAAGAGCGGAAGACGACGTCCAAGCCTATTTCGTTGAACGGATCGGCATACTGCTTAGCGGAGCGGTAACTCCACTCCGCGGGACAATGCTGAACGCCGAAGCGGTTCTGGGCCCTCGCTACCTGAGGCAGCCACACAAGACCGGCGGTGCTGCTTTGAATGAACTCGCGCCTGGAAAACATGTGTAAACGGTAAAGATCATACCATCGGATGCCAGGGCCGCCAAAATAGCTCCAGCTACGTATCAGCCCTGCGAAAACTCGGCTGCGGCTGTATAGCCTGCGTCCACCACGATGGAAGTGCCGGTTACGCCGGACGAATCGGGCCCGGCGAGATATAAAACGGAGTTCGCAATCTCGCGCGGATCGAGCGCCCGCCGGAGCGGAACGCGATTCAGGCGCTGGCGGAGCGTGTTTTCCGGATCAGGCGTTGTGTTCACGTGGAAGCGAAACATGGGCGTATCCGTGATACCGGGACAAACGCAGTTGACGCGGATTCCGTCCCGGGCCAGATCGAGCGCGAGCGCTTTCGAGAGCAGCAGCACGCCTCCCTTCGAAGCCACGTAGGCGGGCGTGCCCTGCTGTCCGATGAACGATGAGATGGAGCCGATATTTACGATGCTCGGCTGCGAAGAACGGCGCAGCCAGGGCAGCGCATATTTCGCGAGCAGAAAGACAGATCGAAGGTTCACTGCCAGAACGCGGTCCCACTCCTCGGCAGTGCACTCTTCGATGCCCTTGACCAACACGATTCCCGCGTTGTTGATGACATGATCGATGCCCTGGAAGTGCTGCGCTGCGTTATCGACCGCTTGCCTGACATCGGGCTCGGCGGATACGTCGGTATGAAAAAATTCGCAGTTTCCGCCGGCTTCACGGATTCGCGCACTGGCGGATTCGCCCGCCTCGGGCTCCCGATCGAGAATCGCCACACGCGCGCCTTCTTCGGCAAGACGTTGAGAAATTGCCAGTCCGATGCCCGAAGCGCCGCCCGTGACCAGCGCGACCCGCTGATCGAACCGACTGCTCAAGCGATCACTCCACCCGGGTACCGTTTAAACACTTCCGGATCATAAATCGAAGCGTAAATTTTCGTTTCGCGGCGGATGCGCGCCCAGGTGGTATCGGCTTCCATCATGCTTTCCATGACGCCGAGATAGTGTCCCTGTTCAATGTTGCCGTACTTGAAAAAGGAATCAGTGATGAGAACCCTGCCTTTTGCGGTTGGAATACAGATAGCAAGCGAAGAGCGATGGTGCACGCCCGCCCAGAAAATGCGGATGCTATCGAAAATCTCTTCTTCATCGGCAAGCAAATGGACCTTTTCCCATCCCTCGTTCTGTAAGTATTGATTGACTTCCGGCGGAACGCGGAGATGCCGCGGCACATGGAGGTGATAGTACGGCGCCTGAAAATCTTCGATCCATCCTTTGCGTGAGATGAAGATGCGGGCGCGGCGAAAGAGATGGATATTAGCGGTGGCATAGGCCTGCAGCGGCGTGACGATGACAGCGTCGATATCGTCCGGCGTGAGCCCCTGCGACTGCAGAATGTTTTGCGGCCGCTGCTCGTCGCTGCGCACAATCTGCGCTTCCGGGAAACCGAAAAAACTCAGCCAGGCTGCATTGATGATACTGAGATCCTGCGGCGGGCCTGTGTTGATGAGAATGTTGTGACCGCCGCCGCGCACGAGATAGAGCAGAACATTCATCTCCTCGCGAGTATTCCAGCGCTGCATCCAATAGACTTCGGGACCGGGGACCCAGAACGTCCCGCCGTTGAAAACCTGTACGGAGTAATTCACGCGTTCGCTCCGCGGCTGAGCAGCGATTGGCGGAAATTTCGCACGCCGTCGAGAAAAATACCAATGTCGCTGCCAACGCTTATCATGCGGAATCCTTTGTGAATCCAGTGGGCAGCACTCTCGGGTGTCGGTGGCAGAAAGCCCGCCGCAACGTTGTGGAGGCTGCAGCAGTCGGTCAGCGCATCCATTGCTTCCAGAAAACGCGGATGATCAAACTGGCCGGGGATACCCATAGAGGCTGTCAGATCGTAATGCCCCATCCAGGCTACGTCCACACCCGGGACCGAAACGATCTCTTGCAGGTTTTCAAAAGCTTTTACGGTTTCGAGAAGGAGAATCACAACGGTCGATTCGTTTGCATGCGCGAAAAACTCCGGCCCGCCGGCTCGATAAAGATCGTGGGCTACTCCGAGCGCCACCCCACGACGTCCGAGAGGCGGATATTTCAACTGGGCGACGATTTCTTCGGCCTGTGCTCGCGTTTCCACGCGCGGAATCATTACTCCGCGTACCCCCAAATCGAGCACGCGCGACAGTGGCTGGAAGTGAAAGTCCGGCACGCGCGCCATCGGCACGATCTGGCAGCCGCGGCAGGAAGTAACTAATTCCGCGAGCAGGCCGATATCGCAGCGGCCGTGTTCCATGTCATAGATCACGAATTCCAGCCCGCACGAGGCCAGCATGGGGCCGATGCCGGGAGTGAATAACTCCAGAATCATTTGTCCGAGGACTACCTCGCCGGAGCGCAACTTTCGCCTTAGTTCGCTCATAGGTGATGTTGAGCCCAGAGTTCGCGGTAATGGGCCAGCTTGGCTCGAAATCCAGGCCGTTCGAGAACCTCCCGATTCACCACGTACAAGGGAGCCTCGCCGCAAGCAACGGCCAGCGCACCTTCGCAATCCATGTGTCCCATATCGCGAAACAGTTCCGTCGTCCACGCAATAGAGTGCGACGTAAGAATCACATTGTCGAGTGTCAACAGCGGAGAATCGGCTTCGAGCGGTTCCTTCTCGAACACGTCGAGCGCGGCTCCGCGAATTTTTCCGGCTTGGAGTGCTTCGATCAGCGGCTGCTGCTGGATGATGGGCCCGCGTGCCGTATTGATGATTACTGCTTCCGGTTTCATGCGGGCCAGTTCGGCTGCACCGATGAGCCCTCGTGTTTCCGGCGTCAAGGCGCAATTCACCATCAGGTAATCGGATTCACGCAGAACGGTTTCGAAATCGGTCAACTCCGCCTGGAGTTCCTGCGCTTTTGCCGGATCGGCATAGGGGTCAAACGCGAGAGCACGTGCGATTCCAAAAGGTCGAAGCAAGCGGATCGCTTCACTGGCGATATTTCCCAGACCAATGCTGCCGACTACGCGGTTGCGTGGCTCAAAGCCCAGTTTGCGCGTGCTCTCTGCCCACCGGCCCTCACGCACCAGGCGGTCCTTCAGCAAAAGGTTATGGGAGAAAGCCAGAATGAACAGCACGATCGATTCCGCCACTGGGCGCATCACTGCTGTAGGCGTGATGTAGACTGCGACGTCATGGTCGGTGCAAGCCGCCAGATCGACGTTGTCGTAGCCGACGCCGCAGCGACCGATCGCACATAAACGAGTGACTCCTGCAAGCGATTCCCGGGTAACGCGCGGTTTCAGCGAAATGAGCACATCAAGATTGCGCAACTGATCGGGTACATATTCGCTCCTATATTCCTCCAAAAATCCGTGCGAAAGGCCAGTCACATTTTTGAACAAAGACAGGCCGATATCCGGGAAAACAGGCATGCCGCGTTCATCTAAGAAGTCTCTGGATAGACCGACATAGAATTCCGTGGACATGAAAGCAGGTCGCCACGCATGATATCAGGTCATTGGAAGGCCTTGGCGGTCTGGGAAGCCTTACAATTATCGGAGTGCGGCATCTGAATTTTCGGGCAACCGAAGTGGAAGAAATTATCGCCAGGTGCGATGGCGCCGAGGTGCCGCCAAGGCTGGCGTGCGACCCTGCTCGCGATTTATTACTGCAAGGCCGGTTCTCGATGCCAAGGTACGGGTTTCAACATAGATGACAGATAAGGAATTGAACCGTAAACGGATCAGCGCGGTGATTGCCTGCTACCGGGATGCCCAGGCTATTCCGATCATGTACCAGCGCTTACTTGCAGTGTTCACAAAAATTGGCGTTGATTACGAAATCATTTTCGTGAACGATTGCAGCCCGGACAACTCGGATGACGTTCTGAGAAAGTTAGCGCAGCAAGATTCAAAAGTCATTGTTATCAAGCATTCACGAAATTTCGGTTCACAAAGCGCGTTTACGAGCGGAATGCGGATTGCCACCGGTGATGCAGTAGTACTTCTTGACGGCGATCTTCAGGATCCACCTGAGCTAATTGAAAGTTTCTACCAGCGCTGGCTCGAAGGCTACGACGTAATCTATGGTAGCCGCATTAAACGTGAAGCCACTTTACTTCTGCAAGTGGCGTATAAGGCGTTCTACCGGGTGTTCCGGGCCGCTTCTTACGTTCCGATGCCGCTCGATGCGGGCGATTTCTCCTTATTAGATAGACGCGTTGTTAACGTGTTGAATGAACTGCCCGAAAACAATCGCTTCTTACGGGGGCTACGAGCCTGGATCGGGTTCAGGCAAGTTGGAGTGCCCTATATACGTCCTGAGCGGATGTTCGGGACCACAACCAATTCATTCGTCAAAAACCTGGGCTGGGCACGCAAGGCAATTTTCTCCTTCTCGTATCTGCCCATTGATGCGATCACTTGGCTTTCCTTCGCGGTAGTCGTTTTAAGTATTTTGCTGGCAATCGTGCAAGTGACGGTACGAATAGTTGCACCCCAATTAGTGCCCTCCGGTTTTACAACAATCATCGTGCTTATCCTGTTTCTTGGAGGAATTCAGCTTCTCTGCTTTAGCATTATCGGATCGTATCTGATGCACATCTATGATGAAGTGAAGCGCCGGCCACCGTTCATCGTAGATCACATTTTGAATGCGCCCGCCGCACCGGCGCGGGATCTAAGCGAAGACGAAAGCGTAACAACCCATGATCACAGTTGATGTTCACGACACATCCTGCGCAATTTGTGGAACCGAAGGAAACGCAACACAACTATATCCCGCCAATTTCAGCAGTGAAGATTTTCGGCCAGAGGTATTTTCTGCCCGCCGGCTCCCCGATCGTGTTCATTATCGCATCGTTCGCTGTAATCAGTGTGGTCTGGTGCGATCTGATCCCGTTGCCGATCCCGCTATGATAGCGGAGCTATACCAAAGGAGCACCTTTGATTACGGCGATGAACTTCAAAACCTTGCGATAACCTATAGCACTTACTTGAAGCGCCTCGACCCTTATGCGGTGGGTAGGGGAGAGCTTCTTGAAATTGGTTGCGGCAATGGATTTTTTTTGCAGCAGGCGCGCCTCTGCGGGTATGAGAGCATCCGTGGCGTAGAACCAAGCGCGGCAGCAATTCAATCGGCTCCTGAAGATATTCGGAGCAGGATCGTTCGCAGTACAATGCGGCCCGGATTATTTGCTAATGAATCCTTTGATGTTATATGTCTCTTTCAGGTCTTAGACCATATCTTTGACCCTGCAGCGCTCCTTCGTACATGCCGCGAGATCCTAAAGCCGGGGGGACTTATCTTGTGCTTGAATCATAACGCCGAGGCGCTATCGGCGCGCATTATGAAGAGCCGCAGCCCGATCATCGATATTGAGCATACTTACTTGTACGACCCTAAGACCATTGCGGAACTTCTTTCGCAAGCTGGATTTGAAGTAAAGGAAACTGGCAGCGTACGAAATCGCTATTCGTTAGGTTATCTGATTCATCTCGTGCCGCTCCCGAACCGGCTTAAGCAGCGGCTACTTAAGACGATAACCACCACCGCCATCGGTCGTGTATCGTTTTGGGTTCCGCTAGGGAATTTGTACGCTATAGCCCAGAGGCCAACGTTGCGAGGTCATTAATGCACGAAGATGGCTCTGATATCGAAGTCTTTGATAAGGATGCCGCTAATAATAGCGGTTATCTTTATACACAGACCGCCCGTTTGAGCTGCAAATTAGCCACGCAACGAACAACGGATATCATTCTGGAAACCGGTGAGTTACAAAAGAAGTCGGTGCTCGATTTGGCCTGCGGTGACGGGTTCTACTCAGCCCGATTTTGGGACTTCGGAGCCATCAGCCAGTTAGTATGTGCTGATCCAGCCTTTAATGCCGTAAAAGTAGCAGCCAACCGTAGTGGGCCACGTCCTGTATCCTTCCTGGTAAGCGACGCACATCTACTACCTTTTCGTAATGATAGTTTCCAGGCGGTTCTGATCCAGAGCGTCTTGCACCACGACAATGATCCGCTGCATATGATCCGCGAGGCGTTTCGTGTCGCTCCACGTGTCCTGATTCACGAACCAAATGGCAACAATCTCGGGCTAAAGGTTATCGAGAGAGTTTCTCGCTACCATATCGAACATGGAGAAAAGTCCTACAGTTCGCGACGTATGAAGCGATGGATAGAAGAAGCGGGTGGTTCTGTCATATCTGAGAGGTGTGCTGGATTTGTGCCAATGTTTTGCCCGGATTGGATGGCAAAGCTAATGAAGTCCGCCGAACCTGCGGTAGAGCGGGTCCCATTACTCCGCTGGGCGGCATGTGCCGTCTATGTCATGGTCGCCGTCCGTAACGGTGCTCCTGCGGACGGCGTGTGATAGCCTGAGTAGCTTAAAGGCGGAGCTTCGAACAAGAGTGACGTCAAATCCTTTCGAATTCCGCAAAGTTATTGATCCGAAAGCGATGCGTCGGATCATCTTGCAGCAATCCAAGCGGGCCAACGTCGGGCATATCGGCTCCTGTCTGTGCGTTGTTGAAATCCTTTCCGCGCTTTATTCCTTCGCGTTGGAGGGTTCCGGCCCTGATGATCCGCAGCGAGACCGTTTCGTGCTTTCCAAGGGTCACGCAGGTCTGGCGCTTTACGCTGCGCTGGCTCTGCGGGGCTGGCTTTCGGAGTACCATCTAGAGACTTTCTGCGGTACGGACACCTGCCTCGGCGTTCATCCTGACGTGGCCATTCCCGGCGTCGACTTTACGACGGGGTCGCTGGGACAAGGTATTTGCGTTGCGGTTGGATCGGCGCTCGGAGCGCGTCTACAGGGCTCGAAACGGCGTGTATTTTGCTTACTTAGCGACGCAGAATGCAACGAAGGGTCAGTGTGGGAAGCAGCCATGCTGGCAGCGCAGCACAGGCTGTCCAACCTCCACGTCATCGTCGATTTCAATGGCCAGCAAGCGCTTAACCTCACGCGCGACGTGCTCGATCAATCTAACCTGGCTGAGCGTTGGCGTGCTTTCGGGTGGCGCAGCTCCGAGGTCGATGGCCATTCCGTAGCTGATTTGGCCGAGGCGCTGCGAATCGATGATGGCCTGCGACCTAATGTTACGGTAGCGAGAACGATTTTTGGTAAGGGAGTTTCGTACATGGAGCAGGGGATACCGGTAACGCAACACCATCTGCCTGTGCAACCCATCAACTGGCACTACTTGCCAATGAGCGAAGACGAATATCGGCGCGCAATAGACGATCTGGAGTACGGCCGTTGAGGAAAGCATTTGTAGCGACTCTTTGCGAGCTTGCTGCTACAGACGATCGGATTATGCTATTGACCGGCGATTTGGGCTTCATGGCTCTTGAGCCGTTTCGCGAACGATTTCCGAATCGATTTCTTAACGTCGGCGCTGCCGAGCAGAATATGATTGGCGTCGCAACTGGTTTGGCCGAAGCTGGGTTCTTGCCCTACGCCTATTCAATTGCGACGTTCGCATCTCTACGGCCGTTTGAATTCATACGCAATGGTCCCGTGCTACATCGCCTTCCGGTGCGAATTGTGGGAATGGGTATGGGATTCGAGTACGGTCATTCTGGACACACACATTACGCACTCGAAGATGTAGCCGCGCTGCGCACATTACCTGGACTTACGATTGTTGTTCCTGCAGATTCCGGTCAGACTAAAACGTCCATTCGAGTTACACATGATCTACCAGGCCCCGTGTATTACAGTTTGGGGAAAGACGATCAAATTGTGGTTCCTGGTTTGAATGGTCAGTTCGAATTGGGGCGGGTATGCGTGGCGCGAGAAGGACGGCATCTGGCGTTTGTAACTGTGGGCTCGGTAGCGCAGGAAGTATTGGCGGCTGCTGCGAAACTGGCTCAGGCTGGTATTGAAGCTGCGGTAATTGTTGTTGCTAACTTTCATCCGGATCCTGAAGATCACCTGGCAAGTATCTTGTCCAGTTTCGATGAAGCAATTACAGTGGAAGCTCAGACCCCTTCCGGGGGATTAGGCGCCTTTGTAGCTACTGTAGTCGCAACTCGTGGACTAAGGTGTCGACTTAGGATAATCGGCGTCGGCACGGCGCCGGATGGAACGAGCGGTTCGCAGATAGATCGCTGGCGCAAATATGGTTTAGATCGAGAGAGCCTGGTGGCGACGGTGGTAGGCGAGTCAAAACTCGTTGCTGAAGCAGGTCGCCTTTGAAGGCGCTCGTAACTGGAGCTAGCGGATTTGTCGGGGCTAATCTCGCGCGGCGCCTACTCCAGGATGGACATCGAGTGCATTTATTGTTGCGGCCGGCCCACGAGCCCTGGCGGCTCACGGAAATAGCTGATTCGGCGCAAATATTCGTCGCCGATCTTCAGAATGAGGACGCAGTCAGCCGCATTGTGGCGACGGTTAAGCCGGAGTGGGTTTTCCACCTTGCGGCGTATGGGGCATATCCGAATCAAGCCGGAATCCGGCAAATGGTAGCGACCAATGTTCTAGGCTCTGCTGCACTCCTGGAAGCCAGCATCAGGGCTGGCGTCCAAACATTTATTCAAACGGGTTCTTCGTCCGAATATGGGTATAAGGATCATGCAGCAGTCGAAGAAGAACGGCTTGAACCGAACAGTCACTATGCCATAACCAAGGCAACTGCAACTCATTATTGTCAGTTCACCGCCAAGACCCGGGATTTTAACGCTGTTTCAGTAAGGTTGTACTCGATCTATGGTCCTTATGAAAGCCCGGGCCGGCTGATTCCTACCCTGATCATGCATGGCCTTCGCGGGATTTTCCCTCCGCTGGTGTCCCCGCGCATCGTACGCGATTTTGTCTATGTAGATGACGCAGTTAGTGCGATGCTGCAGATAGCAGCATCGCCCTCAATTCCTCGCGGTTCTGTCTACAACATCTGCAGTGGTATCCAAACCAGTTTGGAGGAGGTTGTAGAAATTGCAAGAAAGCTTATGAACATTCCGGGCCAACCGGGCTGGTCCTCAATGGAAGCGCGTTCCTGGGACACCGAACATTGGGTGGGTTCGCCTGTGCGTACTGCGCGCGAGGTCGGCTGGCGAGCAACAATTGACTTGGAAGCCGGTATGCAGCAAACAGTCGAGTGGCTCAAGGTTCATCCCGAATTACTGCGTTTATATTCCGAACGAATCTTCCATGACGCTTCTGCCGACCGAAGGCAGATTGGACCGCGCTTTATGGCTCGATAACCTTGAAGTGCTCCATTCGAAAATACAGCTCACGCATGTCGCCAACTGCGGGAACACGCGGCGCATCGGTATTAAAGTTGATTTGATTCAGACCGGGCTGCACGACTAGCCTCCAATCAAACGTGTTGCCTTTCGACGTTGCAGTTACTTTGAAGGTTTGTGTCGAGTTATAAAAAATCACGATGGACTTCTCCGGGAAAGCTGTAGATAACTCTCCCGTAAACTCTACGGATTGAACCTTGTTGGTGTAATTGACAATTCCCAATCGGCCGGTCTGACTACACCATCGCCATTCGTGAGATCCGTCTGTCTCAGGGTTATATACCCCCGAAAGAAAGGTCAACGCTAACCGTGGTTTTTCTTCCACTTTGGATTTCAGTTCATTCCATTGTCCGAGTGAAGTCTCCCGCCTTAGCGCTGCCGCGTACGGAGTAAGGGTAAAAAAGCTTAGTTTGTAATCATCGCTGATAACTGGCTTCGCTCCAGTAATCGCCTGCAATTGCGATTCTAGAACAGCAGCCGCGTCAGGATAGCCATCACGATCGATGTAAATACCACAGAACCCAGCTAATACAGCCCGCCGGACAAGCTCCGGTACAGGAGCAGAACTCAGGTCTCGAATCCATTGATCACCTTGCCGGCCGCGCATAGCGGGGAAGCTCCATCGAAGCTTTGTTGAATGGATATATGCTTTCAACTGATCATAGTTGCCCATGTGGTAAACCCCAGGCATCTCAGGAAACGGTTGGTATGGTAATTGCAAAACATTTCCGCCTGACGGAAACTGGGATTCAATTCGCTGGATAAAGCGCTTGTTGCTGTCGTAAGATGCGCGATCAGACGCTCTACCGGAGAGAACCGTCGCTCGTACTTGAGTTACGCCAAGGTCATAAAGGCCAACAATAAGAATCAGCACGGCAGCGGAATTCCAAAGTAGTATAGAGCGCTTCCCATATCTGCGCGTCCATATACGGATTAATCGGTCAAGTGCAAAGCCAAATGCAAAGAGCGCAAAGAATGCAACAAAGAACACGATTCGGTTATTAGCACGTATCTCGGGTGTGATGAGAAATGAAAATAAGGTACCGAAGCCCCCCGTGCTCGCGTAGAGGAGAGTTATAAGATTCAGCACGGCAAGGCATTTCATCACTTTCTCTTTGCGTACATGCTCGCGGAAAAAAGGCCAAAAGAGAAGAGTGGTAAATCCGATAGCGCCAACTATTCCGAGCGACGAGAATTGGCTTTCGTTCTTATTCATCGCGGGCACGCTATCAGCGTATTTGACGCTAAGTTCTCGGAGTTTCGTGATCGGGTGAAACGGCGACGGCAAATACAATTCGGCAAGTTGTAAACTATAGAGCTCCGTGTCGTAAACCGTCCGATGAGCGACCTCTGGATTACTTCCATGCTGACTTCTATAACGGAAGATCGGCCGCATCCCGTAGATGGTGGTTGCGCCGATAATCGCGGCACACACGACTGCTAGGGCGCTATACCTTTTCCGACCCAACCGGAACGCAGCATAGAATGCCGCTGATCCCAGCAGCAAAATTGAATAAAAAGCATAATAGACGCCGGTTCCTCCGACGAGGATTCCTAAAACCACGGCAAAGAGCAGAAATTTGATCGTCGGATTTCTTGGCTCGCTTCTTGTGTTTAATGGAGCCGACCGCTCACCTGGTTCGTGCTCCCCAGGATAATCGCTCATTACTCGCAACGCGAGGAGCACGACCAACGGCAACAGAAAGTATTGAGAAAGGAAAATATGATAGTAGGAGCGCCAAAGATGCGACGGGATGAATGCGTAAAGTACGGCGCAAACGAGAGCCACCGTCGTGGAAAGCCGGAATTGCCTCAAAACATAAAAGGCGGAAACGGCTATTAAGACGAAACCAAGCAGGTAGTAAATGTTTACAGTCAGGAGTGGATTTCCCGTAATCTTCACGAGGAGTTTTAATATCCAGTGATGGATAAAGTCCGGTTGATAGCAATCGCTATAGTCCAGCCCAAACGGCGCACCTACTCGTCTATTTAATGGGAAAGCATCTTCTCCTAGTGCTTTCGTTATGTATACCGAAACGTTGGCGTCGCCACCGAAAAATTGAATCGGGTACGATAGGTTCGCCTTTCGCAGGCCGTAGGTAACGTATAGGGTGACAATTGTCACGAAAACGACCAGCAGGTACGGAATTGCCGCCCTGACCGGGGCCGACGATAGCGCACTAATAAATCGATGATTTCGGGATTTAATCCGGCTTACGGGTGGGGGAGGAGCGACTGGATACCTGCTAGACGACTCGAAGATCATTCAGAGCTGCCCGCCAGACGATTGTTTGCTTGAGTTTTATACGAACGAAAACGAATCGCGCTTGCCTCGCCAGCATTTCAAGGCACCCGTGTCCCAAATCCAGCATTACAGCTCATTGTACCGATTGGTTCCAGCTTCCCTGGCTAGACTATCGCTCTGTGCCGCGCTTCCTTAGATCATGGTTTGAGATTCGCCGTACTCTAAAATTCCACAAGAATTGTTCAAGTGAAAGTAGCCTCTTTATTTTCGCGAATGTACATACTCAGGATCCGCTGCAGTAGCGGCTCCTCCGGGAAAGGATGCGTCCTGTACTGTCGGAAACCTTCTCCAAACGCGATCCCAGCCCGGTGTCCGGCCGCACGTGTCCAATTTTCCATTTGCGTGAGGTAGTCGGCTAAACCGTGCTGGGCGTTTAGCCAGGAACGCTGGCTTCGATGTTCCGAAAGCATGGCTCTTTTCTTTTCGAGAGAGGATGCCACGTCGATGGTGAAATCGGGAACAACGACTTGCCCGGTGCGATCCATCTGAGCGATGGGATCCAGGAAATAAAGATGCGGAATGGCAGGAAGCGGAGCATGTAATTCCGGTACGGAATAGTTTGGAACTGAGGCCGTAAAGCACGCATCGCGAACGAGCTGGCTAGTGGTTTCGTGGTCGCAGAGATAATCGCTGGGAGCAGCGGTAAGGACAATATCGGGCCGGAGGTCGCGCAACAGGCTCGTCACCCTACGGCGCGACGGATCGTCATTGAAGATCGATAGATCCTGGAATCCGGCACAGCGGTAGGCGGCTCCGATGAGCGCTGCCGATGCTGCTGCTTCGGCCATGCGGATGGCCGAGATTTCGCAGGGAGCGAGTGTGGACGATCCGCAATCACCGGCGGTCATGGTCACGATCGTGATCTGCTGTCCCAGCTCCGACAGAATCGCGAGCGTGCCTCCGGCGAGGATTTCCGCATCATCCGGATGTGCGTGTATACAGACGATGTGCATATATTCGACGTGTTTACTCGATCCATTGCGGCATCAGGTAGGCATAAAAGACACTGATCAGCCCGACGATACTCACCAGGATGAGACTGTGACGCAGGGTCCAGCGAAACAGCTTCGATTCATCGCTGGCCGGCATGTGCGTAGCGGCCGCGGCTACCGCGATGCTCTGCAGGCTGATCATTTTTCCCATCACACCCCCGCTCGAGTTCGCCGCGGCCATGGATGCAGCCTTCAACTGGAGCGCATTCGCCGTTACGACCTGCAGATTGCCGAAGAGCGCGTTGGCGGATGTGTCGCTGCCTGTTAGGAAGACACCGAGCCATCCGAGAATCGGACTGAAAAACGGAAACAGCACACCGGTCGCAGCAAACGCCAGGCCGAGAGACGTTGTCGCCCCCGAATAGTTCATCACAAAGGCGAGCGCAAGCACGGCGGCAATCGTGAGCAGCGGTAAGGCAAGCTGTCTCACGGTGGCTGTGAAGATGCGCCAGAACTGAACAAGAGGCATACGCAAGATGAGCACCGAGGCAAGCACCGCGCCCAGACAAGCGGTTCCGGAAGCGCTTAAAAAGTTAAACGTGTAAACCGCCGGGTAAGGCGAATCTCGTTTCACCAGCGGCGCCGTTCGTATCACCAGGTTATGCAGGCCCGGCCAGTCAAAGGCGAATGTGCCGGCATCGAGGCGGCTTTTGACTCCGTTCAACCCCCACAGCAAGACAAAGACCACCAGCATGCAATAGGGCGCCCAAGCTGTTACCAGTTCGCTGGCGCTGCGTCCGCGCCTGATCTTCGTTTCCAGACTCGTGTCGATCTGGAAATTGCCGGCTGGCCGCCAAAATCGCAGCAATAGAATTAATGCGGCCATGGCGCTGAGGGAGCCGATGATATCGGTGAGAGACGGACCCAGCAGGTTTGAGACGAGAAGCTGGGCCGCCGCGAATACCAAGCCACAGGTCAGCGCGGCCGGAAAGACGCCGAGCAAGCCGCGAACACCCGACATCACAGTCACCAGATACGCAGGGACGAGAAGCGATACCGGCGCGCAGATTCGTCCGACGTTCGCGCTGAGTGTGGATAACGGCAGCCCGGTCGTCGCATGCAGCGTGATGACTGGGATGCCTATGGATCCGAACGCCACCGGCGCAGTGTTGGCCAGCAGGCAGATGGCGGCCGCATAAAACGGTGGGAAACCCAGGCCGGCGAGCATCGCCGCAGCTACAGCTACGGGAGTGCCGAAACCGGCCGCACCTTCGATGAACGCGCCGAATGCGAATGCAATCAGCAGCGCTTGGATGCGGTGGTCGGGCGTCAGGCTGCCGACGTGGTCTTTGATGATTTCAAACTTCCCGCTCTCGACCGTTACACGGTAGAGCAGGATCGCCCAGAAGACAATCCAGCCGATGGGGAATAGGCCGAAGGCGGCTCCGTAGGCGGCGGAGCTCAAAGCTAAGCTTGCCGGCATGCCGTACCATCCCACTGCTACCAGTAGAGCGGCGACGAGTCCGATGAGCGATGCGATCCATGCGGGCCTTTTGGCGATTCCCAAGAGCAGCAGCAAAGCCAGAATTGGCAATGCCGCTATCAGCGCGCTCACGAATGGCGACTGGCCGTGCGGACTATATGTTTGCTGCCACATACTTGTGTGCGATTCGCCGAAGGACTAGTTGATCACACCGAGCAATCAACGGTGCTCGTCAGCGCTGATCGAGAACCAGACCCTGTCGCGAACCGGGATTTTGTCGACCTCCAGAACCGGATAGCCGCGATCGGCGGAAAATGCGTCTCGTTCCACACGCTCCATGCGGAATCCGAAGCGTTGATAAAAGCGCAGATTGTCGATGTCCGCTGTTGCGGTTGCAACCAGGATGCGCACGGCTCCCGCCGAAAATGCCCGTTCCAGAGCTGCTCGCAGAAGCGCAGAGCCAATGCCTTGGCTTCGATACTGTTCGATGACAGCCACAGATTTGATCTCCCAGGCCGTGCCGGACGCGATTAGTTGGACATGGCCAATGATTTCACGCGCACGACGCGCAACCAGCACGTCGCCGCAATCGATATAACTGTTTATTTCTGCCGGCGAGTCGTCCGCTTCCGCAAACAGCGGCAGAAGCTCTAATCGTGGTCCGCAAAACAGTTCGACAGTGATAGGCAATGAGGTCATACCATTTCTGTGCGACGGCGTTCTTCGCCGGCGGCAGCCGTAACTAAATCATCGTTCAGCAGTATTGGAAGGAGGGACACTTCAACTGGTCGACAACATTATTTTGCAAACTTTTCGCCAATTGATCCGTATTCTGTCCAGAGGATAAGTGTGCACGAGCTATTGCAAGACATTCGATACGCCCTGCGGATGCTGCGAAAGAGCCCAGGGTTCACAGCTGTTGCGCTTCTTACGCTTGCAATCGGAATAGGCGCAAACACGGCTATTTTCAGTTTTGTGGACGGCGTCCTGCTGAAACCGCTGCCGTACGCAAATGCGGACCGGATCATGCGCGTGCTGGAGAAGCCGCCCGGCGACCCCGACGCCAGGAACGGAATTTCTACTCTCAATTTTCTGGACTGGCAGCGACAGAACTCCGTTTTCCAATACATGGCTGCGCGAACCGGCGGCTCGGTGACGCTCACGGGCGTGACAAAACCGGTTCAACTGCGAGGCGCCAGGATGTCGGCGCATGGGTTCGACATTCTGGGAGTGAAAGCGGTCCTCGGCCGCACGTTCGTTGCCGATGAAGACCAGCCGGGCAAGAACAGAGTGGCCGTTTTGAGTCATTCGCTTTGGGCATCGCAGTTCGGCTCCGACCCGAACATCATCGGGCGTGTTATCCAGCTTGATGGAGAACCGCATGTCGTGATCGGTGTGCTTCCAGCGGGCAGCGCCTTCGATCGCTCCTATGCGCAGATCTTTCGTCCCCTGGTATTTGAGCCGCAGAACATGACTCGGAATTTCCACTGGTTCGGAGCAATGGCGCTCCTGAAACCCGGCGTCAGTCTGGAACGCGCACGGGCTGAGATGAACGCCATCGGCGCACGTATCGCGCATGACTATCCGGATTCCAACAAAGGCTGGGGCGTAGCGGTGGATCCAATGTCGGAGACCATCGTCGGCCGGCAGTTGCGCAAGTCGCTTTACGTTCTGCTGGCGGCGGTTGGCATGGTATTGCTGATCGGCTGCGCTAATCTCGCTAACCTGACGCTTGCGCGCAGTACCGCGAGAGAGCGCGAAGTGGCCATTCGTGCATCTGTAGGCGCAGGCCGCTGGCGTCTGGCGCGGCAATTTCTAACGGAAAATGTGCTGCTCTCGATTATTGGCGGAGTATTGGGTATCGCGCTCGGCTATGCGTTGATGGCAGGGCTAAAGGCAGCCGTTCCGCCGTTCTCACTGCCGGCAGAAGCGGATATCAGGCTGGATTTACGGGTTCTGCTCTTTGCAGTAGGTCTTTCCATATTGACGGGGCTGATTTTCGGATTAGCGCCGGCGATACAGGCCACGCGCTCCGATCTCGCAAACAGTATGAAAGAGGGCGGCCGCGGCTCGGGTACCGGCACGGCGAAGCAGCGACTGCGTTCCGGATTGGTGGTCACGGAAGTGGCGCTGGCGTTCCTTCTGCTCGTCGGATCGGGACTGCTGATACGAAGCTTCTTTGAAATGCAGAATGTGGACACCGGATTCAATGCCGAGAACGTGATTACCGCGGGTCTGCCGATTTCCGACAAACGCTTTCCGAATCCTGACGATTTGAATGCTTATTTGCGGCAGATTGTAACGAACGTGCAAAACATTCCCGGAGTCCACGACGTGGCGCTCACTTCCGCGCTGCCTATGCAGGGATGGGGCTACGGTATGCCCTTTCAGATTGCAGGTAAACCAGTCGTCGATCGTGCCAATCGAAAGCCGTGCTTCTTCAAAATGGTGAGTCCTTCGTATTTCACGGCTCTTGGCATGACGCTAAAGAAGGGTCGCGGATTGAGCGAACGCGATCGTAAGGGAGCTTCGCCTGTAACGGTCATCAACGAGACCATGGCGCGGAAATACTTTCCACAGGAAGACCCGATCGGCAAGCGCATTCTGATTCAGGAGATTGTGCCCGGCAAGACCGTACTCGGCCCCGAGATCGCTTGGGAAGTAGTCGGGGTTGTAAAGGACGAGAAAGTCGGAAATCTGGACGATACGAGGGATAATCCCGGCGTGTACGTGAGTAATGAACAGAGCCCGGTTTTCTTTCAGGCGCTGGTGGTGCGCGCCGCGATGGATCCGACAAGCCTTCAACAGAACATCAGTAAAGCTGTTCATCAAGTGAATAAAGATCAGGCGTTGAGCGATATCAAGACGCTCGAACAGATCAAAACGGAATCGATGGCCAGCAACCGGCTGAACTCGATCATGCTCGGCGGGTTCGCAACGGTCGCGCTGCTGCTTTCGGCTATCGGCATCTATGGAGTCATTTCGTATTCGGTCGTGCAGCGGACGCATGAAATCGGCGTTCGTGCCGCTCTCGGCGCAAGCGCAGTTGACGTAGTGAGAATGATTCTGAAAGTGGGCATGGTAATGGCGGGTGCAGGATTGGTGATAGGTTTCCTGGGCGCGTTAGCACTCACACGGCTTCTGGCTACGCTGCTGTTCGGCGTAGGCGCACGGGATCCGGTAACCATCGTTGGCGTGGGGGCGATTCTGGCCATAGTGGCAATCGTTGCGAGTTATCTTCCGGCGCGCCGGGCGGCGCGGGTCGATCCGATGATTTGCCTGCGATACGAATAAGGCGAACAAAAAGCGAATACTCGTGATATGCTGATCGCAGCGAATGCCTGCGAATCCAGTTGTTGAAAAGCTTCGTCATCAGATCGGCTGCCTGGAAGGAGTGCAGCGCCGGTTCTCGCGTACCATCCCGATTGCGGATGCAGTGGATCGCTGGCTCCCGTATGGCGGATTACCCCGCGGCTCGATTCATGAAGTCAAAAGCACCAATCTGGCCGCCGCCCTTGCATTCGCTGCCATTCTGTCGGCCCGGGGCCATGAGCGGGGCAACATCGTCTATATAGCGCCCGATCGTTCCTTGTATCCATTGGGACTCTCGCCGCTTGGTGTGAAACCGGATCAGTTGCTCTATCTCTGCACACGCAAACCGCAAGATCTCGCCTGGGCGGTCATGGAGGCTCTCCGGTGCTCACAGGTGAGCGCAGTCATCGCGCTGCTTCACGGCTTGGATCTGACTGCATCACGCCGGTTGCAACTGGCCGCGGAAACAAGCCAGGTAACCGGTTTTCTTTTGGGTCGGACCAACTCGGCTCCCATCGCTGCACCCATTACGCGCTGGATCATTTCACCGGTCAACGGCAAAGCAGTGCAAGGATTCGATGAGCCTGTTTGGGCTGTCGATCTCTCCTATTGCCGCGGTGGACATCCCGGCAAATGGATTCTGGAATGGCGCGGGGAAAAGCTGAATACCGTTTTTGCTCAGCCGGTAAAACAGGCGGCTCGCGAGGCACTGGCAGGATGAGATGCCACGGCGTTTTCTCAGCCTCTACTGCCCGGAGATTCTTAGCGGCCGCCTGAGACAGCTTGTTGAATGGTGCGACCGCTACTCGCCGCTCGCCGCCGAGGACGGGTGCGATGGCGTCATTCTCGACATTACCGGCTGTGCGCATCTATTCGGAGGAGAAGGCCCACTCTTTCTCGATCTTCAGCATCGTTTGCGCCGAATGGGCATTCGAT
This sequence comes from Bryobacteraceae bacterium, assembly GCA_036557945.1. Classification (GTDB taxonomy): domain Bacteria; phylum Acidobacteriota; class Terriglobia; order Bryobacterales; family Bryobacteraceae; genus Bog-105. The sequence goes on from DATBGM010000239.1 coordinate 18,448, forward strand.
CCCGCACGGCCATTGCGGATAGCTGGGGTATGGCCTGGGCGTTGGCGCGCTATAGCAAGCGATGCGTGGTTAAGGGAGCGGCGGCTATTCCCGCGCTCGATCGCTTACCTGTCGAGGCGCTTCGGATCCCCGGCGAAATTGTTCTCGAGTTGCGAAGGCTGGGATTAGCCACCATTGCAGCAGTACGAAAGATCCCGCGCCAATCGCTGGCCGTGCGATTCGGCTCCGCTCTGATTTTCCGTCTCGATCAGATTCTTCAGCAAGCGGAAGAGCCGCTGGCGCCCTGGCGTCCGCCGGCGCCACACCGTGCTTTACGCACCCTTGCTGAGCCGATCTCGACACTCAGCGCACTCGAATATGTGTTGCGCGAGCTGCTTCAGGAAATCTGCGAGCGGCTCGAAAAGAATCACATGGGTTCCCGGCACATGGATCTCACGTGCTACCGCGTGGACGGAACGGTAGATCGATGTGAAGTCCGCACATCCAAACCAGTGCGCTCGATTCCGCATCTGCTGCGATTATTCAGTGAACGGCTGAATACGCTGAAAGCAGATTTTGGGTTCGAAGCCTTCACTCTTTCTGTCCTGGATATCGAAAGACTCGACCCCAAGCAACTCCATCTTCTCCAGGAAAATCTCGTGCCAGACGATGCTTCTTTCGATGCGCTGGTCGATCGCTTCGGCACGAGATTCGGATTCGAGCAGGTGAATCGGATTCGGATTTGCGAAAGTTTTTTGCCGGAACAGGCAGTGGAGTTTCGCCCGGCAACAGCGCCCATGCTGACAAGCGCCGAGTGGCCCGCCTATCGCGTGCGTCCGATCCGGCTGGTCGATCCTCCCATGCGCATTGAAGTCTCGATTCTCATTCCCGGAGGATCACCCGTGCAATTTTTCGTCGGGAATCGGAAGCATCGCATTGTCCGATCAGAAGGACCGGAGCGTTTGGCTGCCGAATGGTGGCGTGAAAACGGTTCGCGCCGCAATGCACGCGACTACTACCGGATTGAGGATGACCAGGGTTTCCGCTTCTGGATTTTTCGCGATTCCTCCGAGCGCTGGTTTTTGCAGGGGCATCTTCCTTAGAGTTTTTTATGCGCGAATACGCAGAGCTACAGGTAGCGTCGAATTTCAGCTTTCTGCGGGGGGCATCGCATCCGCAGGAGCTGATGAATGCAGCAAACGAATATGGCCACTACGCGATCGCCCTGACGGATCGAAACACGCTTTGCGGCATTGTGCTGGCGCATTCGACCTTGAAGAAAATACCGAAGCGCCGGACTCGCTTTATCGTCGGGTGCCGTCTCGATCTGGCGAATGGGCAAAGCTTGCTGTGTTATCCGAAGAACCGGGAAGCGTATGGCAAACTCACCAAATTATTAACGTTAGGACGCCGCCGCGTGAACAAGGGAGAGTGCCTTCTCGAACTCGCCGATATTGTGGACCATTCGGAAGGACAGCACTTTATTCTTCCGTTCCCGCAAGTTTTGAATGAGCAGGCAAGAATGCACATTCAATGCTGCGCAGACCTGTTTCGCGGAAATCTCCACCTCGCGTTGACTCACTCGTGCCGCGGTGATGACAAACGGTGGATTCGAACTGTCGCTGAATTTGCCCGCTCGCTTTTCATTCCAATCGTCGCCACAAACGATGTTCTTTATCATGATCCGGAAAGAAAAATGCTTCAGGACGTGGTCACCTGCATTCGGGAAAAATGTACGCTTGACGAGGCAGGGTTTCGCCTGGAGGCCAATGCAGAGCGACACCTAAAACCTCCTCCTGTGATGGCGCAGCTCTTTTCCGAATGGCCAGACGCGATCAATGCCACCATCGAAATCGCCGATCAATGCCGGTTTTCGCTTGATGAACTCCGCTATGAATACCCCGAAGAAATCGTGCATCCGGGCATGTCGGCATTCGAAGACCTGAAGCAGCGCACGTTTGCCGGAGCAAGGAAGCGTTATCCAAACGGCGTGCCGGCAGCCGTTATCAAACAGATCCATCACGAATTGAAGCTGATCCGGGAGCTTGAATATGCCCCTTATTTCCTCACGGTTCATGAAATTGTGCAGTTCGCAGCCAGCAAAGGAATTCTTTATCAGGGCCGTGGGTCCGCGGCCAATTCGGTTATCTGTTTTTGCCTGGGAATCACCGAAGCGGATCCGGTCGATCGTGGATTACTGTTTGAAAGATTCATCTCGGCCGCGCGCAATGAACCGCCCGATATTGACGTCGATTTTGAGCATGAGCGGCGCGAAGAAGTTATCCAGCATATATACGAAAAATACGGCCGCGAGCGCGCAGGCCTTACCGCCACTGTTGTGCACTACCGCAGGCGGCGTGTCTTGCGAGAAGTGAGCAAAGTGCTGAACTTCACGAGTGCCATCTCCCCGGAACGGCGGAAGCTGGCTATCGATCTGATGACCCAACTTATAGGATTCCCACGCCATCTCTCGCAACATGTAGGCGGATTTGTGATCGCGCGCGGCCGTCTCGATGAGCTGGTGCCGATTGAGAATGCGCGGATGCAGGATCGCACGGTCATTCAGTGGGACAAAGACGACATCAATGAATTGGGAATGATGAAAGTGGACGTTCTCGGCTTAGGAATGCTGAGTGCGATTCGAAGAGCGTTCGAACTGCTCGAGCGCTATTACGGAAAAAAGCTGACGCTTGCTACAACTCCCCATGACGATTCGGGCGTATACGCAATGCTGCAGAAAGCCGACTCCATCGGAGTCTTTCAAGTGGAAAGCCGTGCGCAGCAAAGCATGCTGCCACGTCTGCAGCCAAAGGAATTTTATGATCTGGTGATCGAAGTCGCTATCGTCCGTCCCGGCCCGATTCAAGGGGACATGGTGCATCCCTATCTGAGACGCCGTGAAGGAAAAGATAAGGTCGATTATCCGAGTCCGGCTTTGCAAGCAATTCTGGAAAAGACTTTGGGAGTGCCGCTTTTTCAGGAGCAGGCCATGCAGATCGCCATCATCGGCGCAAACTTCACCCCCGATGAAGCAGATGAACTGAGGCGATCGCTGGCCACGTTTCGCCATGTCGGCACCATCGGTTCCTTTGAAAAACGTTTTCTGGACGGGATGCGAAACAACGGCTATCCGGAAGATTTCGCGGTCCGTTGTTTTAACCAGATTAAAGGTTTCGGCACATATGGCTTTCCGGAATCGCACGCTATCTCGTTTGCCAACCTGGTCTCGGTTTCTGCATGGATCAAATACCATCACCCGGATGTGTTTTGCGCAGCGCTGCTGAACAGCCAGCCGATGGGTTTCTATGCCCCGGCACAACTCGTGCGAGACGCGCGCGAGCATGGGGTAGAAATCCGTCCGATCGACGTCAATCATAGTAACTGGGAAACATCCCTGGAGCCCATCAAAAACTCGGAGCGGCATGCCGTTCGCTTAGGGCTGCATATGGTTTCGGGGCTGCCGGAAAAAGAAGCGCATGCGCTGGTCGCGGCGCGAGGAGCCGGATACCGCACCCCCGGCGAAATTGCAAGACGCGCCGGATGCGGCCGCCGCGCACTCGACCGTCTGGCGCAGGCCGATGCGTTTGGCTCGATAACTGCCGGACGCCGGCAGGCACTCTGGAAGACGAGCGTTTTCGATGAAAAACTGCCTCCCTTATTTGCTGCAGCAAACCTGTTCAACGAACCGGAAACAGAGCTGCCGCCCACAACAGGAAGCCAGGAAGTTGTGGCTGATTATCTAGCCACGGGACTTACATTGCGCGCACATCCGCTTACCTTTTTGCGGCCTGTCCTGAATGCAAGGCGAGTTATCAGTGCTGCAGAATTGAAAAGGACGCCGAACGGAAAATCCGTGCTTGTAGCCGGACTGGTCTTATTCCGCCAGCATCCGCAAACGGCAAAAGAAACGATTTTTCTCACCATAGAAGACGAGACCGGAGCGGCCAACCTGATCGTTTGGAAACGCGTTCACGAGAAGTATCATGACGCTGTTTACCGGGCCAAATTGCTGGCCTGCCGGGGCGTGGTGCAAAGAGAAGGGCAGGTACTGCATGTCGTCGCGCACGAAATCTGGAACTGGTCGGCGCAATTGAAACATCTCGATCCCCAACAAGGTGCGCCGGCGCTTCCTGTCCGCAGCCGGGATTTTCGATGATCTATTCGCGGCGCGCCACATCAAACAGCACTTCTGTTTCCAGGGATTCACCGGGTTTCAGTGTTCGCGTGCGGCCCGCTAGATGAGCAGCTTCGAAATTTAGCGGATAACTTGTGCAGGGTTCCAGCACGGCGACGTTGTAATTCCGCCATCCTCCGTAGCTGGCGAAAAGCCAGGTGCTCGCGAAGACGTTCTTGTCGAATTGCAGTGTAGAAGCAAGTCCGGTCCCTGTATCGGTGATGCCGCACGTTCCTTGCTCGAGATCCGTTCCATAGAAAAAAAATAGTTGTCGGTCTTCGGACTTGGTAACGAATTGCAAATCGACAGTGCGCTGGCCCGATGAAACCGTTGGCCAGCGGAACTTTTGCGGCGCATTCTGCAGTGTGCCTGGAAACGCGCGTTCGAGTTCCACGTTCATGGGAGGAAAATCGATGCGATGAGCCGGCGTCACGCGAAACGCGGGATGTAATTTCCACAAGAACGGAAACGGTATTTTGCCCAGGTTGGTCAGCCGGTGTTGAAAGCGAATGCAAGAAGAGTCTTTGGACAGCAGAAGCGTCTTTTCAAATGCCAAGGAACTGATGGGCGTTGTGAACCGCAGTGTTACGCCCGCTTCATCGGCGCGGGAAAACGGTTCTGCCTGCCAGCATCCGGTCCAAAGCTCGCCGTGGTCGGGATAAAGTTCGCCTTCGATCGCGGCTGGCTCGTCATTGGGAAACAGTTCGTCCCAGCCGCCGCTCCAGACGTCGTCGTAACGTGAACCGATCGGCAGCCGCGCCGGAGCAATGCGCGGATTATTCCAGAGCAGCTCTACATCGAGCGGCTTATAGGTTATTTGCCAGATTTTCGCTCCGGCTTCGGGCAGTATCACAACTTCAAGAAAGCGGTTTTCGAGGATGACCGTCTGGAGGCCGCGATAGGACCAATGGGTGTTGACGGAGAGCTCAGACATGCGGCTATTCGCGAACTTCCGCTGAGCCGGATTTGCGTACGTACTTGGGAGGAGCTACCGGATCGCGGATTTCAACCTGCGCGTCGTCTTTGGCCATTACGCCGCAATCGAAACGCACGCGCGTAAAGCTTGCGTGGCTACGGCCGCTCAACCGGATCTGGCTCGTCGCCAGATCGGGCCGCTCGGACGCCAGGCGGAGAGCTCCGACAGTTGAATCCTCCACATGCAATTCCGCATCTCCCGCTAAAGACAACCAGTCGGCATAGATCTCGGAATGGCGAACCGTCAGTTTTGCGCGCTCGTTCGCCGTAAGCTCGTCGATACGGCTATCGGTAAACGACAACTCTGCGTTTCCCCCGGCATAGACGTCCCAGGTATCGACGTTCACATCGCTGAGCGTGAAGCGAAACGCGCAATCCGAAGCTTCCGGTGTGGGCACGACGACCGGCGTTTTGTCGGACCCGACATGACCGCTCGGCAGCCGCAAGTTGCCCCTGCAATGCGGAAACATGGCCAACTGCACACGTCCCATGTGACTGAGCGTGGCATCGCTGCTTCCATGGACATAGACCAGGAACAGCTGGGCAGTCGCGTCCGTCAGGTCTGCCGTCGCGCCCGAACCAAGATTCAATTTGCGCGTGAACGGTTTGTCGGCGGGAATGTCGGAAACGTTCAGGTGATCGTTGTCGCCCGTGTGCGTCGAAAGAAAAACCAGCGAGAGTTGCTTTGCAACCACGTGACTGTCGCGGGAGACCTCCAATTCGAAGATTTTCAGATGACGAAGGCGCGCGTTTGCGTGATCCAGATGAAACTCGGCGTTCCACGTTTGAAAATTGTCGACTTCGACGTTCCCTTTGAGCAGCCACATGGGATGCGCGCTGCCGGTGGGCTTCATTGTGGAAGAGCGAATAGTGATATGCGCCGGACCTTCGCATCTGAGGCCGCTGGTGCCGTTTTGCGCATTTGGCGGATCGGAGATGTTCAGATTAACGTGTTCCAGTTCGAATGTGGCGCCGGATGCCACGGTGATGGGACCATGCATATCTAATGTGAGATTGCGAAATGTGACATGCCCGGTTACGTGCAGCGGACCATCATGCCGGAAAGCGCCCGGGCCGACAACAACCGAGCCGTCGTGCAGCGCCGGCAAGGCTCGTTCCGCGCCGGCCGTAGCGGAAACCAGCAGTAAGAAAAGCCATACGATCCTCATGCACGATCTCTTCGTGCAGCATACGCCACGCGTCGCGGGCGGCATGGTCGATTATGCGATCTTTCCTTCGCAAATCCGGCGCAGGATGGGTTCATGAACGGCAGCGTTGTATGTTACTTGTGATCTGTGCGTGTAGGTTGCGCCATCTTCGCCGTCAGCGCGGCGCTCCTGTTCTCGCTGCCCGCTCGGAGTCGCGGGAATGCGAACGAAGACTCGTTCCGCGATCTGCTCGAACACGGATTTCAATTCCATCAGCGCGGAGAGTACGCGAACTCACTTCCTCTGCTGCGGCGCGCATGGCAGCTCGATCCGAAAGATTATCACGTCAATCTGCTGCTCGGCATTGATCTGCTACGAACGGGAAAACGTGCCGAAGCGATACCGTTTCTGCAAACGGCATCGCGGCAGCAGCCTGCAGACGAATTCGCCTATGAGTATCTTGGCGAGGCGCAAACAGGGCTGGCGCATTACGCGGAAGCAGCCGCGGCCTATGCTAAGGCGGTCGAAGTCGCGCCGCAGTCTTCACAGGCGGCAATGGCCTTTGTCGACTTCAGTCTGGAACGGTTCCGGCAGCTTGCTCAACAGTTGCGAAGCTCGTCAACCGGTTTAGCGGCGGAATACCGGCTGCAGGCGATGGCGCGGCCGTTGAACGATGCATCACGTCAGGAGCTGCTCGAGCGCGCGGCGGCACTGGATGAGAACGCACCCGGCATTTGGAGCGAACTGGCATTAACTGAGATCGCGCGCACCGAACGCGACAAAGCGGTCCGCGACGTAGCGCGCGCAAAACATAAGAACGCATCCGACCTGCGCGCATGGGAAGCCGAGGCGCTCCTTGCGGCCGAAACGGGCAATTGGCCTGCGGTGAACGAAAAGCTGAACGTCATTGCGCGCCATTCATCTGCCCTACTGTCGCAAGCGGCAAACGATTGGCCGCGCGACCTTCGACCGCCAGGAACAGTTGCAATTTCCGGAGCAGCGGCCAAATTTTTCAAGTGCATCGATGAGCGCCGCGCCTCCTGCCAGCTCACGGGATTCGAAGAGCGCACCGCCGCGCCTGCCCAAAGTCTGTTCGAGCAGCAGCGCTGGGAACATCTTGCTGCGCTGCCGGCGCGCGCATCGCAAGAAAAGGAGCAATGGTATTTACGTGGAGCAGCACTGGCTCACATAGGCGATTGCAAGCAAGCGATCCCCGCGCTGGAACGCGGTTTGGGCGCGCCATCGAATTCGAGCGATGGCCCCTTCTTGTTGTCGTGGTGTTACGCGCGTCAAGCTGGAAACATTGCCAAAAATTTCGAGCAAACCGGTGCGGAGCCCGCGTTACTGCACGTCATGCGAGGCGACCTTTTTCTGCGGTTGCAGGGCAACAGCAAGCAGGCAATCGCTGAATACCGGAAGGCGCTCGAAGCTCGTCCGCGGGACGCCAGCATACTGGAACGTCTGGCCGAAGCGCAACTGAGCGCAGGGCAAATGGATGATGCGCGCAACAGCGCGCAAACAGCGCTTCAACTCGATCCGCGGCGTTATTCTGCCAAACGAACTCTGGCCGAAATCGCTTTGAGCGAGCGCGAGTATAGGTCCGCGCTGCCATACCTTCGCGAAATGGTAGCGACCGATCCGAATGATCTTTCGGCGCGCGCGGAACTCGGTACCGCCTGCGCACAAACCGGCTCGCTTGAAGAAGCACTCCAAAACCTTGCGCCCGCGCTCCAGCACGGCTATCCCGACGAAAAGGGCATGCTGCACTATCAGCTCGGAACGGTCTTGCGCCGCCTGGGGCGCACGGCGGAAGCAGCGCATGCATTTGAGACCGCACGGCAGTTGTCCGATGCTTCCGAGCGCCGCTCGCATCAGGAGCAGAATGCGCGTCCGTAAAACGCGTCCCTACCCGCTGCGCCGTCGCGATTTTCTTGCTTTGCTGGGCTGCGCCGGTGCCTATCGCGTATTCGCAGAGAATGCAGATGCTCCGATCCGTTTGGAAAATGTTGCGCCGCGCTGCGGGCTTGATTTCGTCCTTCGCAATGATGCCGCCGGACGCAAGTATCAGGTCGAAACCGTGCTGGGCGGCTTAGGCGTGATCGACTTCGATGGGGACGGCTGGCCCGACCTCTACTGCGCGAACGGCGCGTCGCTGCCTTCGCTCCGGAAATCCGACGGCCGTTTCTTCAACCGCCTCTACCGGAACAACCGCGACGGCACTTTCACCGATGTAACGATGCGCGCCGGCGTGCAAGGCCAGGGCTATGACATGGGCGTGGCTGTCGGCGATTACGACAACGACGGTCGTGAAGATCTTTTTGTCGTAGGAGTGCACGGCAATACGCTCTATCGCAACAGCGGCGACGGGACCTTCAAGGACGTTACTGTCGAAGCCGGCTTGCGTCCGAAAGATCCGAAGCAGCAAAACCTCTGGTCGGTTGCTGCGGCCTGGTGGGATTACGACAACGACGGCCGGCTCGATCTCATCATTTCGAATTACTGCGATTGGTCGCCGGGATCGGATCCGGTTTGCGGCGGATTGCAAAACGAGCGCCGCACGTACTGCCATCCGGATATGTACCGCGCCGAGCCCGTACTCGTCTATCACAATAACGGAAACGGCACGTTCACCGAAGTCTCGCGCGAACTCGGCTTAGGCAGTGTGTCAGGCAAGGGCATGGGCATCGCCGTTGCCGATTTCGATCGGGACGGCCGCGCCGACGTCTTCATCGCCAACGACAACGCGCGCAATTTGCTCATCCGTAATCTTGGATCCAAGCTGCAGGAGATCGGTATTCCGGCCGGTGTCGCGTATAACGGTGACGGCCGCCAAATTTCCGGCATGGGCGCCGACTTTGCCGATATCGACGGCGACGGCCTGCCCGACATCGTCATGACCGGGCTGCGCGGCGAAACATTCGAAGTGTTTCGCAATAACGGCGATGGCACCTTCGAGGACGCCAGCGCCGCAAGCGGACTGCTGAACCTGAGCCGGCCTTGGAGCGGGTGGGGATGCGGAATGATCGATTTCAATAACGACGGATGGCGCGACCTTTTCTTGGCAAACGGCGGGCTCGATATCGACGAGCCGCAAACGAATCGCGTGCTGCTCAACCGCCAGGGACGTTTCACGGATGTTTCCGCAAGTGCCGGCCAGGAGTTCGCGAAACTCGCAGCGCTCCATCGCGGCGTGGCCTTCGCCGACTTCGACAACGACGGACGAATCGATATTGCCGTCACGGCGATCAATCAGCCCGTGCAACTTTGGATGAACCGCAGCCCCCGGCGGCGCTGGCTGCAGTTGAAGCTCACGGGCACGAGCTCGAATCGCTCGGCCTTGGGCGCGCGCGTGGTTTGCCGCGCTGGCGGGCGTACGCAAAACGCGGAAGTCTCCAACAGCGTCGGGCTTGGGTCCGCAAGCGATCTGCGCGTGCACTTTGGGCTGGGAGACAGCGCGACAGCCGATCTGGAGATTCATTGGCCTTCCGGAATCGTACAGCAGATGGCAGCGGTGAAAGCGGATCAGTGCCTGCCGCTGGAAGAACCACGGGCAAAGTCATCCAAGCCCGCCACAGCCGTCCGTTAAACAGAAGAAAAATTCTGTTATTCGATAGTCGTTACACAGCCGCAGGCCGTATCATTTCCCCGAATAAGGGCGGATGCCCGACGCTTGCTGGGGGTAAATCGATGGCTGACAAGAAACGGGCGCACGGCTCGTCACTCGGAAGAATCGCATTCGTTCTGGCATTCGTGATTGCGCTGGCGAGCGGCAGCTTCTTTCTGAATGCTCAAACGACTAACGGCCAGATTAGCGGCTTGATCACGGACAACTCTGGCGCGGCTGTTCCCGGTGCAAAGGTGGTTGCACTGAATACGGCAACGGGAGTCTCCTACACCACGGCGACGAACGATTCCGGCGTGTTTGTGCTGTTGCAGTTGCTTCCGGGCCCGTACACGCTGGCTGCCAGCAAAACAGGTTTCGCTGATGCCACCCAATCCGGAGTCAGGGTGCGGACGGGCGATCGGTTGGCTTTGAATTTCACCATAAGCCCAGGCGCGACCCGGCAGGAGATCACCGTCACCAGCGTAGCGCCGATCCTCTCAACCGAGCAGTCGAGCGCTTCGACTGTGCTTGATAACAAAATGATCACCGAGCTGCCGCAGCTCAACCGCAACACGCTGGATCTGACTGGAGTCACCCCGGCTGTACAGGGCAAGGGTCCGCTCAGCAACAATATCGGCAGCCTCGGCAACGCTGGCTATCTAATCGCCAACAATGGCAACTCCTACTCCGTCTCAGGAGGCCAAGTGAACGGAACGAGCATCTCCGTCGATGGCAATCAGTTGCAGGATGCCGAGTTTAATGCTGTCAATCGCGCGATCCCGACACCGGATAGCGTCGGCGAGTTCCGCGTGGAAAGCGGCGTCTTAACCGCCGACCGCGGCCGCTATTCGGGAGGCGTTATCAGCGTTCAGACGCAAAGCGGCACAAACGATTTCCACGGCCGCCTCTTCGAGTATTACCGCAATCAGAATCTCAACAGCAACGACTGGCTGAACAACGCCCAGGGTGTCGAAAAACAGGCATTTCATCAAAACAACTACGGCTTCTCGGTCGGCGGGCCGGTGCTTATTCCCAAGCTGTACAACGGCAGAAATAAGACGTTCTTCTTTTTCGGCTGGGAGGGCGAGCGTTTTTCCAATTCGCAGTTGATCAAGAGCTCGGTGCCGACCCCGCTGAACCGGCAAGGGGATTTTTCCCAGACTGTAATCAATCACCAGAATGGCCAGCCCGTTTATGCACAGATCTTTGATCCATTCCACGGCTTCACCGATGCTTCAGGCGATTGGGTGCGTCCACAATTCCCAGGTAACAAGGTTCCGGCATCGAGCCAGAGCGGCCTGTTTCTGAACTACTTGAATCTCTGGCCGCTGCCGAACCACGCTCCGGATGCGAACAGCGATCATGCCAATAATTACTGGTCGACGATCACGAATCATCGTCCGACGGATCGCTTCTTCTATCGTATGGACGAAAATCTGTCCAACAATCACCGCTTCAATCTCAGCCTGAGCCGCTCGCGCCTGACGAATGATATTCCCGCGCCGTTTCTGCATGCCGGCGGCTCCGTCACTACCGATCACGATCTCACCGGAAGCCTGCTCTACAACTGGGTGGTTTCGCCGACCTCAATACTCGATGTGCATGTGGGCTTCGGTGTCGCGAAGTTGTACAGCAACGGCGTCTCTGGTTGGGGCGCCGCGCCCGATCCCAATATCGATATGACGAAATGGCCGTTCGACCCGTTGATTATCAATAATCCGGAGCGCAGTGTCAGCGATATCGTGCCCGGTCTGAATATTCCTGGCTATACAGGTGTGGGCGGCTCTGAGTTCGATACCTTTATCAACCAGACGACAAACGGTTACGTCAACTTCACCAAGGTTCTGAACCGTCACACACTCAAAGCGGGTTTCGAGCTGTACTTCGCGCGCTTTGATGAAATTGGCGGCGATCACACCGGCGTTGCCTGGGTGAATCCCGGCGGCGGCTCGAACCAGTTCTGGAACAATCCCGACGGGCTCACCGGCAGCCCGCTGGCCGAGCTGATGATGGGTTCCTCGAACTTCTTCCAGTGGGGCAACTGGAACATCGCTCCTTACGGCTGGAATCAGGCCGCGTATGTAATGGACGATTGGAAAGTGAATGAAAAGCTGACGATCCAAATGGGATTGCGCTGGGATCACGACAATCCGCGGCGTTCGCGTTTTCCGAAGGGCAGCCTGATGTACGACATGGCGGCGAAAAACGTGCTGACGCCGAACGCAGGCTGGAATTGGAACCAGGTGGTCGCTGACGTGCCTGCGCTTGCAAGTCTGCCCCAGCCTGCATGGCTTTCGCAAGGCGCTACCGGACGCGTGGTTTTGCTCGATACGCCCGAGTATCCGCAGAAGAATCTGTATGAGACAGATTGGGCAAACTTTCAGCCGCGTCTCGGAATTTCATATGCGCTAGATCCCAAAACCGTGCTGCACGCGAGCGCTGGAATCATTTATCAGGGACTTAACGGCCTCTCCACCGACTGGTTCAGCTTTTACTACAACAGCATCACGTTCAATCAAATCTCGAGTTTGGACGGCCAGCACTGGATCAGCGAATTCGGCCGCGACCGTGGACTCGGCACATTCCCGTTGCAGCCGAACGGCGCCAATCTCGGCTATTACCCTCCCGTTCAAACCAATGCTGAATACGGCTATCAAACCTTCGGCGCGCAAGCCAATCTCGATCAGGCCGGCACTACCATGTCTCATTTCAACAGTCCCGAAGAATATATGTGGGATTTCAGTGTGCAAAGGCAGATCGGACGCGATTGGGTTGCGACCGTAGATTACACCGGAATCCGCGGCATTCACTTGCTGATGCCGGTTTGGAACTGGAGCTTGAACAATCTTCCGTTGAATTACTATTCGCTTGGCACGGATCTGAACTCACAAGTCCCGAATCCATTTTATGGTCAGTCGCAAACCTTCGCGAACCAGCCGACGGTAGCTCTTTCACAACTGCTCGGACTCTCACCGCAGTACACGCAGGTGTCACCTGGACAAACGACGTGGGGCAAATCGTTTTCAAATTTTGTGAATTTTCAGATTCAGACACGTAACTACCATGGCCTGACGTTACTTGCTTCTTATGCAATCCGCAAAACACTGACCAACACGGCCGGCAAAGACATCCAGCACAACGGGCCTGCCGGGCGCGGTCTGCTGCAAGATCCGCATAACCTGATGGAGGCTTACGGGGTCGCTCTCTACGAAATGCCGCAAACGTTGCTGTTGAATTACTCCTACGATCTGCCGTTTGGGCGCGGACGTCAGTTCCTGGGCGGAGGTCAAGGCTGGACCCAACGCCTGATTAACTGGACGATCGGCGGATGGGCTTTCGCAGGTGTCAGTACCTGGAACCCCAAGGGGATCCCCGTCCTGCTGCCGACCGTGGACGGGGGCGTAAGCGCGCCGGGAGCCGCACTTCGCTGGTCCGTCGCGCAAAACGTCAATTACAAAGCCCCGGCGAATTATGACAAGGCGCTTATTGTAAATGGAGCTTTCACGAATCCAAACCCGCAGGGCATCTTTAACCCCGCTGCGTTTGTGCGCACGCCTGATTACAGTCTGGCCAATACGCCGTTTGTATTTCCGGACGTCCGGAATCCCGGAGCATTTTACACGGATGCCACACTCATGAAGAAATTTTTCTTCGGCGAGAACACGGCGCGCTATGTCGAATTCCGTGCCGAGGCGCTAAACGTGTTCAATCATCCCTATTTCGACCCGGCAAGAAACCCGATTGACAACGATCCGGACTCGCCGACCTTCGGCGGGATCAATGGCAAAAGTGGTAACCGCACCATGCAGCTTGGATTACGATTGTTCTTCTGATTGCAGCGCATCTCCTTATTCCCGATGATTCGTCAGTACTTGATTTGGCCGTTCGGTTTGTTCTCGTTCGCTTTGGCGCTGTATGGTGCACCGCAAACGGCCGCGCGTCTTGAAACTAAGGACACGATCGCGCAATTGGAAGCAGGGTCGAATGCGCCGCGTCTCAGCGAGCTGCGACTGCCGGGACAGCCCGCCTGGACGAACCGCGCTTCCGAGACGTTGATCGACCACGTTCTTGCCGATGGCGAAAAGATTCCGGTTCAATGGCAGTTCAATTCGGACGCGTCGCAGGTCGCGGCAAAGCGTACCGCATTCGTATACGAATCGAGAGCGCCGCATCTGCGTCTCACCTGGGAGTGGCAGGCGCGCGCGGCTTTCGGCCCCGTCGAACACCGGATCCGCATTCAGAACCTTGACTCGAAAGAGCTATGGCTGCCGCTTCAAGACAGTTTTCGCTTCGACTACAAAGCGCCTGCCGGCATGGCGCTGGAGCACTGGTATGTCGAAAAGGGCGCGGGTGCTCCTTCGGACGCCGGCACGCACCAGCAGGCGGTGCGCGACGGCTATTCATGGCAGGGAACCTCGAGCACGTATGCGCATCCCGCGAAAAATGAGCCGCGCGAAGTCATTCCGTGGATGCTTATCGAACGCGCCGGCGGGAATCACAGCGGCTGGTACGCGGGCATTGAATTCAGCGGACGCACGATGCTCTCGCTCCAACGCAAAGCAGATTCCGTGCGCGGTGCTGCGGGGCTGAATCCCGATCCAGGTCCGTTCCGTACACGCCTTGCACCAGGAGAAACCTTCGAAACTCCCGTTGTATTCGTCGGCACGTTTCAAGGCGGTGCCGATGGAGCCGGTAATGTTCTGCGGCGCTGGGTCCGGCAGGTTTTGAACCGCTCGCAGACCTGGCAGAATCCGAACTATCCGTTGATGGTAAACAACAGTTGGGGCAGTGGCATGGCGGTGGACGACACCTTAGCCCGCCGCATGATTCGCGAGTCCGCCGAGCTCGGTCTGGAGATGTTCCACATCGATGCCGGCTGGTTTCGCGGCGTTGGCGATTGGTATCCCGATCCCAAAAAGTTCCCGCAGGGGCTGGCAGCCGTCGCCGACGAAGCACATCGCGCCGGTTTGAAATTCGGGCTCTGGGTGGATTGGACGCAAGCCGGCCTCGATACCGCGTCCGGCGCATTGAACGCGCGCGATCCGAAGGTTCGCAACTGGATGGTCAGCGATGTGCCCTGGGATTGGAAGCCGGAGCCGTTCAAAGGTCAAACGATCGATCTCGGCGCGCCGGAAGCGCATGTCTGGGCGCAACGCGAAGTCGAGCGAATCGTCAGCGACTATCACCTCGACATGCTGGAACACGACGGCTATCTCGTGGCGCAGGGCTGCGATCGCACGAACCATCCGCACGCGCCGCCCGATCCCACGCGCCTGTGCGTTCGCAAGGAGGGCGGCTCGTTCTGGGTCGACAGCGCGAATTCGACCGACGTCAGTTATCACGCCGTGCGCGCCTATTACGATATCTACTCGAAGTTGCGCGAAAAGCATCCGGACATTCTGCTCGAGGCCTGCAACGATGGCGGTCGGATGGTCGATTTCGGGACCGCGGCCCATACCGATTACTTTTCGATTACCGACACTTACGATCCGCTCTCGAATCGTCGCGCGTTTTACGACACCAGTCACCTGCTGCCGCCGGCCATGCTCGAAAGTTATGTAGAAAAATGGCCGGCGCCGCGCATGGAGAACTTCCTGTACATGTTGCGGAGCGGCATGATGGGATGGGTTACGATCATGCTCGATACGAATTCCTGGTCACCCGAACAGCATGTCGTGGCCAAACGCGAATTCGAGCTCTATAAAAACAAACTGCGGCCGCTTATTCGCGACGCGGACCTGTATCATATTTCAGCGCGGCCCGACGGCCTGCATTGGGATGGCATCGAGTACTTCGACGCGCAGCGCCGCTCTGGTGCCGTGTACGCGTTTCATGGCTCGAGCAGCGATGAACCGCAGCATGCCTTCGTGCTGAAAGGACTCGATCCTGCCGCGACGTACCATGTGCAGTTCCAGGATCACACTTCTCCCGATCAGACCGTTACAGGCCGCCAACTGCTCGCTTCCGGCGTGCGCGTCCGCTTGCCACAGCCAAATAGTTCGGAGTTGATATTGATAGACGAAGCCCGCAGCAAATGAGCGCAGCCGAGATATTCCATAACCGTGTTGCGTTAGTGACAGGCGGCGCTCGAGGCATCGGGCGCGCAATTGCCGAATCTTTGCAGCAGAAAGGCGCTCGCGTGGCACTTCTGGATTGCGATCGGCATACCGGGGAAGCTGCTGCCTGCGAGCTGAACCGCGTGCGACCGCAGACCCCCGTGCGCTTTGTGCACGCCGATCTCGGCGCAACCGATTCCTTCAACACGATCCCGGAGGTCATCGCGAACGAATACGGCCGTCTTGATCTGCTGTTTCATAACGCCGGAGTTGAGATCGACAAGCCGTTCGAGCAGACAACTCCGGCTGATTGGGATCGCGTGATGGCAGTGAATCTGCGTGGCGCATTTCTACTCACAAGAGCTGTACTCCATCTGTTCCCCGTACAAGGCGGCGCCATTGTCAATATCAGTTCCATCCACGCCAAGCGCGCATTTCCAGGAGCAGTCGCCTATGCGTGCTCGAAAGCAGGGCTGCTTGCTTTGACGCGCAACCTTGCACTGGAGCTTGCAGACCGCCGCATCCGCGTGAACGCGATCTGTCCGGGATACATCGATACCCGGCTATGGGAGGAACATCTTTCACGTTCGTCGAATCCGGATGAAATCGCGGCGCAAACGGCTGCTTTGCATCCGCTCGGACGCCGCGGCGTTCCCGCCGATGTCGCCGAAGCGGCACTGTATCTCGCCTCCGATGCGGCTTCCTTCGTCACGGGCACTGAACTAGTCGTCGACGGAGGGTTGACGATTCGGGCTCATCCGCAGCTTCAGATCGATTAATTGGGTATCTGCACGGTAGAAACGATTCTGTGATAGTTTCGAGACGTTCCTCTCTTTCGGAGTAAGAGAAAAGCAATGCAAACAGCGCTCAGCCGCGCTTTGAAGCAGGAGTTTCAGCAGGACCTGGAACTCTTTAAGCATCTGCTGTTGTTCGTAAACAACTCCGGCCCCGTTCGGAACATCGAGCTTATGTGGCACGAGGAACTCGATCCGACAAAGCAAAAGTTCAAGGACCGCGTCGGGACCGAAGATGCTCTCGTGCAGTTGCAGCCGCCCGGAGCTGCGACGAATCGTAGTTCGCCGAGCACTTTATTCTGCGACCTGGTCCACGGCTTCGGCGCTCACGAGGAAGAAACCTGCGCCCGCTCGGACGAACCCGCCAAGGAACGATGCCGCGCTACTGCCTGCGCACAGGTATATGCCTGCCACGTCGGTCTTACCGATATTGCGGTTCCGGTGATCTGCGATGGCCAATATCTCGGAACGCTTTTTTCCGGCCAGGTGCTTACACGTCCTCCTACGCGCGAAGGTTTCGAACTCGTTCGCAAGACTCTCGCCGGACAGCGGCATATCGATTTCGCTGTACTGGAGCGCGCCTACTATCGCGTGCCGGTGATCGCCCCCGCGCAGTTAGCCGAAGTGGTCCGCGTGCTCGAGTTGTTCGCACGCTATATCGCAAACTCGTGGAAACGTCTCCAGATGATGAGCGAGCTGCAGCGCAACAAGGACCGCCAGTTGGCGCTCGACCGCAAAGAACTCGCTGCCATGCTCCTCTCGGGAGATGTGGAAGATTCTCCGGAATTGCGCTCGCTTATTGAGCGCGCGGGGCTCGTGCGAATGCCGGACCGCGTGCTCGTCGTCCAGATGCATCACCCAAACGATGCGGCAGTTTCCCGAACAGAAATCGCGCAGCAAATGACATTGAGCCGCTTATCCCATGTAGTAGAGGACTTCGGCCAAAGCTGCCCGAACACGCTCGCTATGATTGTCCGTCCCGGCGAGATCTGTATCTTCACGAGCCACGACGCACGTAATCCGAACCACGAGCGAATCTCGCTGCAGGAGATGGCTCGATTCGTTCTCGACTGTGCATTCTCGTATGCTGTTCCATCTGCGCGCATCGGTATCAGCCAGCGGCATACGCAGCCCTCTGAACTGGTGCGAGCCTATCACGAAGCTTGTGCAGCGCTCGATTCCTCCAATTCGGAAATCTGCTTCTTCGAACATCCTGCGGCCGTGAGCAGCCGTCCGATCGAACTTCTAAACGCGCTGCTACATGCGATTCGAGAGGCCAAACCCGTGGCGCCGGCCATTCGCGAATTCCTTGCATCCGCTATGCCCACCGAGCACTCGACGGGACATCTGCAGCATTGCCGCGCGCTGCTCACCTGGGCGATTGAACACGTGACGCTCGAAATGATCAGCCTGGGCGTCGAGCCTGGGCGGATCTCGGAAGCGAAACAGCGTGCCACGACAAGTGTTTTGCACGCTCCCACTCCGTTCGTCACCGGTGAAGCCTTTCGCCGCTTCGCCGAAATCTCGAAGCAGTATGTCGCGGATCTGTACAGCCAGCGCGAGCAAAAGATCGTGAGCCATGTGCATCGGCTCATCGGCGAGCGCGGACCGGCGCACGTTACAATCCAGGACCTCGCAGCGGCGCTCCAGCTTTCCGCCGGTCATCTCAGCCGCGTAGTCCGCCGGAATACTGGCATGACATTGGAAGAGCTCCTCATCCGCAGCCGCGTCGAGCTTGCCAAACGAATGCTGCTCGATCCGCGCCTGAACGTCGCTCAGGTCGCCGAACGCTGCGGTTTCTGCAATCCAGCGTATTTCGCCTCTGTTTTCAAGAAGTACGTGCGCCGGACTCCGCGCGAGTTTGCCCGCGCGCCGCATCCCGTGCCCGATCCCGCAGAACTCGAGCGCTCTGCTGCCTCGCCAGCCGTAGCCTCCTGAAATACTGGGCCGCCGAATGAGACGTTTTGTTTGTTAAATGCTTGTCGCCGCCCGCGCAGCTTGGATATGCTGCTGGAGTCTATGCCGGCAGTTCCAAAGACGCAAGTTGAATGGCGCCGCTTCCCGAAGTGGTTCTGGCTGTCTGTGCTGACGATCGCGCTTTGGGGAGCATGGGGCCTGCAATCGAAGCTGATCGTCGATCGCATCTCGCCCTGGATGAACCAGGTTCTCTTCCCGCTCGGATTAATTCCGCTGATGCTCGCAATGCTCTCCTCCAAACGTTTTGTCGATATCCGCAACAAGCGCTCCGGAAGCCTTTGGGCATTGCTGACCGGCATACTCGGCGGAGCCGGCAATGTCGCATTCTACCTCGCACTGCTCAAAGGTAAAGTGTCTGTTGTGGCGCCGTTGACTGGGCTGTTTCCGCTGGTCACAGTGGCCGCGGCGCGCCTCTTCCTCAAAGAACGGATCAATCGTCTGCAGATGCTCGGTCTGCTCATGGCCGCCGTCGCCATCTACTTCTTGAGTCTCTGATGCAGAACTGGATTGTGCTGAGCAGCGTAGCTCTGTTCCTCTGGGGGTTGACCGGTGTCACGCAAAAGCTTTCGACGAATAACATATCGTTCCAGCGCTCGTTCGTCTGGTTCGGGGCGGCGTTTTTTATTATTTCTGCGCTCCTCGCAAGCGCGCATCCGCTTGACTGGCATGTCGCACCGGCTGTCGTGATGGTTGCGGCGCTGGGAGGCTTGCTGAATGGCCTCGGCGCGCTTACCAGTTTCGCTGCACTCGAGGCTGGCGGTAAAGCTTCCGTCGTAATTCCGCTCATATCGTTGTATCCGCTCGTCACAGTTGCGGGCGCGTACCTGTTTCTCGGCGAAAAGCTCACTCTGCATCAAATCGCCGGTATCGTTTGCGCTCTCATTGCCGTTGCTCTGCTCTCGCAGGAGTCGCCGCCAGAAGGACTTCCCTTAACGAATCAAGACCATCTATGAAAATCACGCAAGTCGAAACCATCTATCTGCGGCAATCGCAAGTCAAAACACAATGCGATAGCGGCCAGGATATTCTCATCGTCCGCATCTCGACCGACGCCGGCATTACGGGCATCGGCGAAGTGGACTCCTCCCCGATCGCCGTGAAAGGCGCGATCGAGGGACCGTTCTCGCATACAACCACGGCCGGTCTGGGCGAACTGATTCTGGGCGAAGATCCTTTCGAAACTGAGTACCTGTGGCACAAAATGTACCGTCAGAACATTTACTCGGGACGCCGCGGTATTGCCATCCACGCTATGAGCGGCATCGATATGGCGCTCTGGGATATCAAGGGCAAAGCGTTTGCCCAACCGATTTGGAAACTGCTCGGCGGAGGCTTTCACCGAAACGGCATACGTGCTTACGCGAGTTCGTTGTTTGGCGCAACGCCCGCTGAGACCGCGGCACGGGGACGCCGCTTCCGCGATCTGGGCTTTACCGCAGTCAAATTCGGCTGGGATCCCATGGGACAGGATGAGGCAACCGACGTCGCCCTCGTGCGCGAAGCGCGCCGCGGCGTAGGCGATGATGCGGATCTGATGATCGACGCAGGTCTCGTCTGGGATGCCAAAACAGCCTTGCAGCGGGCACGAGCGTTCGCCGAATACCGGATCTTCTGGCTCGAAGAACCGCTTGCGCCCGACAACTACGGAGGCTACCGCCGCCTCAGCGAAGCGACGGATATTCGCATTGCGGCCGGCGAGGAGGAAAGCGAACGCCGCTCTTTTCTGGAGTTGATGGACAAAGGCAAGATCGACATCGTACAGGTCGATTTGGCTCGCTGCGGAGGATTTACCGAAGCCATGAAGATCGCAAGTCTCGCGCAGGACCGCGGTCTTCCGGTCGTAAACCACGGCTTTACGTCTTACATTAACGTCGCCGCCGCGCTGCATTTCCTCAATGCGATTCCCAACTCGTTTATCACCGAATTCGTCGCCGAAGAAGGAACCACGTTGCGCGATGCCGTCACGCGGCAGAGAATTACCGCATCCGGCGGCATTGTTCCCATTCCGATGGAACCGGGCCTCGGCATCGAGTTGAATGACGAAGCACTGGAAAAATATGCGGTGCGCCTGTGAATACGGATTCGTTTCTGCTGTTGAAAGATCAGGTCGCGATCGTGACGGGAGCCGCTACCGGTATCGGGGCAGCGATTGCCGGGCGGCTGGCACGGGCACAGGCTAGCGTCGCCATCGCCGATCTGGACGAGGTCGCAGCGGCCGAGGCCGCCGGTTCGATCCGCGGCGAGACGAACAACGATGTCTTTCCGCTCGCTATGGACGTGGCAAATCCCATATCCGTCGATCGTGCCGTTGCAGAGGTGCTCAAGCGTTACCGGCGCGTCGATATTCTTGTGAACAATGCCGGTATCGCAGGTCGCGCCGCTCCGCTCTGGGAACAGAACATGGAGGAATGGCGGCAGGTGATCGAAATCAACCTGTTCGGCATTGTTCACTGCTGCCGGGCTGTCATCAGGGCCATGCGGCGCCAGCGTTACGGCCGTATCGTGAACATCGCCTCTATCGCCGGCAAAGAAGGCAATCCGAATATGACAGCCTATTCGGCGAGCAAAGCCGCCGTGATCGGATTTACCAAATCGCTCGCCAAGGAAGTGGCAACCGAAGGCATCTGCGTCAATGCTGTTTCGCCCGCGGTCGTCCGCACGCGCATCCTTGATCAGTTGACACCTGCTCAGGTCGACTATATGACTGAAAGAATCCCGATGCGCCGCACCGGTGCGCCGGAAGAGATTGCGGCGGTCGTACATTTCCTGGCAAGTCAGGATTGCTCGTTCGTCACCGGCCAGTGCTACGACGCAAGCGGCGGCCGGGCAACTTATTAATCGTCAACTCCGGATGGCGCGTTCCCGCCTAGAACCCGCTGACCAGCCGGAAGTCGTGCGATTTTTTGATCTCTTCCAGGGTTGCCCGGTGTTTCTCAGGATGTGTACGGAAGCGCTCGACCGATGCCGCAAGCGCGTGCAGCGAGAAATGCGAGTGATCGGTCGAGAACGGTGTCGAGCGAAATGTCGGCAGAATATCTGCAAACATTTCTACCAGCTTCGGATCGCGCCAACCCATGCGTGCTTCATCGCGAATCGTGGCGAGCGCCTGCTCCGGCGTCATTGCCTTTTTGTACGGTCGCTCAGTCGTCAGCGCATCATAGATATCGGCTAGCTGCAGAATGCGCGCCAGCAGCGGAATCGCCTCGCCCCGTAAACCATGCGGATAGCCGGAGCCGTCCCAGCGCTCATGATGATGCCGGATAATCGGCAGCACCGACGCCAGCGACTTCATGCCCCCGCAGATGCGGGCTCCCTTTTCGGCATGGCCTTTCATTGTTTCCCACTCTTCGGCCGTCAGCGGCCCCGGCTTGAACAGTACATGATCAGGAACCGCTACCTTGCCGATGTCGTGCAGATACCCGCCTCGCTGCAGCGCCAGAATATCGGAACCGGGCAAACCGAGTGTCAGACCCATAGCCGCACCCATCAAAGCCAGACGGTGGCAATGCTGGCCAAGGTCGGGATCGCGCTCCTCCACCGACTGGGCGAGCGAAAACAGCACCGCTTCCGAATCGTCCAGCGAATCGATCATGGCCCGGTGGCGCAAGCTCGCCTGAATGCGGGCCTGCAACGTCCGAGGTCTCAAAGGCTCGAGCAGATACTCGTCCGCGCCGGCCTCGAGCGCCAGAACTTCCTCTTCCTGGTCGTCCGATCGGCCCATCACATAGACCGGCAAAAGCTGCGTGGCCAGGCTTTTCTTCAGGAAGCGACAGAGATCGAGACCCGCATGTCCCAGGCCCTCGAGATCGACCAAAACCAGGTCGATCGGGCTTTGCGCCAACACCGCTATTGCTTCCGGCGCTGTCCCGGTCGCGACGATTTCATGGCCGAATCCGCTGAGCGCCGCTTCGACCGCGCTCCTGTTCGCTTCCGATGCATGCACAAGCAATATGCGAGCCGTTTTTGAAACCACCGCAAATCCAGACGCCTCGGTTCGCGGGCTTTCGCGACGCGTGCGTTCGTACGGAAGTTGTGGAATCACTGCCAGGGCCATCGTTCTGAGCTTCTATCGACTAATGTGTGCTCCCGCTTTAGAAAATCTGACCCGATTCGCGTTCCAAAACGCACCGTTGTACTAAGCAACTTCCCTATCTCGGCAAGAGCCCGATTTTTCCGAGGGATTTCGGGTGCCGTTTTGCCGGCCATCGCCAAACTATTGACAGTCTGAGCCTTTCGCAGATATAAGTAATTTAGGCATTCGGATTGTCAGATATTTAGGTATGCAACGGTGAGCCGCCCTTCCGATCTCATCCAGGGCACGCTTGACCTGCTGATTCTCAAAACGATCGCCGCTGAGCCAAAACATGGCTGGGCCATTGCGAAGCGCATTCAGCAGGTCAGCGAAGAAGCGCTACAGGTAACTCAAGGTGCGCTGTATCCCGCATTGCACCGCTTGGAGCAGCAGGGCTGGGTCTCCGCCAGGTGGCGCATCACCGAGACCGGTCGCGAGGCCAAGTTTTATCAACTCACCAAAGCCGGCGCCGCGCAGCTTGAAAAAGAACTCGCGCAATGGGAGCGCCTGTCGCACGCCATCGGCCTGGTGCTTCGGCTGGCTTAGGAGCGCAAAGGGTGCGGATGCGCGCAGCGAGTCAGCGAAGTAACTCAGAAGAACTTTGGGCGGCGCGCTCGATACCGCGCCCGTTTTGCGCGTTTGGCTTAGCGTATCCAATATGAGACGCTGGCGCTGGCCCGACATCTTGCACATGCGTTTTCGCTCGCTCTTTCGCCGCGGGCGCGTCGAGCAAGAACTACAAAAAGAGTTGAGATTTCATCTCGATGAGGCGATCGATGAGGAAGAGCGCGTCCACGGGCTGATGTCCGGCGAAGCTCGCATCGCTGCCAGGAAACGACTCGGCGGAGTCGCACAAATTGAAGAGGAGTGTCGCGACATGCGAAGAATGGATACGATCGACACACTGAAGCAGGATTTGCGCTATGCGGCGCGCGTGTTTTGGAAGAATCGAGGCTTTACAGCGGTCGTCGTACTCACTCTGGCCCTCAGCATAGGAGCAACCAGCGCGATCGTCAGCGTTATTGAAGGCGTGCTGCTTCGGCCCTTGCCGTTTCGCGATCCGGGACAATTGGTCCGAGTCTTCACCAGTAGCGACGCCTTTCCCAGGTTTCCGATCAATCCGAACGATTTCCGCGATCTGCGTGCCCGCCTGCAATCCTTCGAATCGTTTGCCGCGTATGTGCACAGAGACCTGCAGCTTTCGGGCGCAGCAGAGGCCGTACGACTTCCCGGTTTCGCCGTTACTGCCGGATATTTTCACGTCCTCGGACTGAAGCCCTCGATCGGACGTGAATTCGATCGCATGGACGAGCTTCCCGGCCGGGGACAGGTGGTTGTCATCAGTGACAAAGTCTGGCGCGCTCGGCTTGGCGCCCGGCGTGATGTCCTGGGGCAGAAGATCGTACTTAACGCCGTGCCGTACACCGTCGTGGGCGTGATGCCTCCGGGAACGAAGCATCCCGGCAACATGTATCATGCTGTAGCCTATGGCGAAACGGTGGATATTTGGGTGCCGTTTACCTTCGCGGACCCGAAGGATCGCGGATCGCATTACCTCGATGGCGTTGCTCGTCTGCGGGCGGGTCTGACTCCCGCGGAGGCGCAAAGCGAAATGGATCGCGCCATGCAGCAACTGGCGCGGGAATACAAAGCCGAGCAGGGATGGAAAGTACTTGCCGTGCCGCTTCGCACCGAAATTGTGGGACGCACACGCCCCATGCTGCTGGTTCTGCTCGGCGCGGTGGCGCTTGTTCTGTTACTTGCTTGCGTGAACACGGCCAATCTGCTGCTGGCAAGAGCCATGGCGCGGCAGCGCGAGATGGCCGTTCGAGCCGCCGTGGGAGCCGGCCGGATGCGGCTCATTCGCCAGGTGCTCACAGAGTGCTTGCTACTGGCGATTGCCGGCGCAACTCTCGGAGCCGTTCTCGCCGTTGCCGGTGTCAAGGCGCTTGTCGCACTGCTGCCGGCCGACTTTCCCAGAGCCGGCGATATTCATGTCGATGTCGTCCTGTTCCTGTTCACCTTATTGATCGCCATTGGAACCGGAGTTGCTTTCGGCATGGTACCCGCCTTTGAGGAATCGCGCGCGGACCTGCGAAACTCGCTCCACGAAGGCGGGCGCAGCACAACCGGCAGTCAAAAAACCCTCCGCTTGCGGAACGTTTTGGTTGTTAGTGAGGTAACGCTCGCCTGCGCTTTGCTGATCGGCGCGGTGCTCATGCTGCGCAGCTTTGTGAACTTGCTTGAAACGAACCCCGGCTTCCGGCCGGAACAGGTGCTGACGGCAAGCCTCTCTCTTCCCGGCGCGACTTACAAAGACCCGAACGCGATTGCCCGGTTTGGCGAACGCCTGCTGGCGGAACTCCGCCGGACTCCCGGCATCCACACCGCCGGGCTCGGATCCGATCTGCCATGGACAGGCTGGGACGATAACGCCGGCGGATTTCAGATTCAAGGCGAAACCCCTCCTCCCAACGACGATTTCGGCGGCCGCTATCACATGGCCGGTCCCGGCTTTTTCCGCGCGCTCGGCATTCCCGTCGTTCGCGGCCGCACCTTTGACGAGCGCGATACGGCGACCAGTCCCAGGGTTCTGATCATCAACCAGGCTATGGCCCGATTCTGGCGTCATGGCGATGCGCTCGGCGGCAGGCTCACCTTCAGCGATCATCCTAAGGCAAGTGACTGGATGACCGTCGTCGGAATTATCGGCGATGTAAAGGATACGCCGAAGGACGCGGGTGCACGGCCGGGGTTCTGGTGGCCGATATCGCAGACTTTCTTCGGCTTCAACGACTTCTCGATCGCCATTCGCTCCGACCTGGATCAAACCGCACTTGCGGACCGTTTGCGGGCAGCAGTACGGTCGCTCGATCCAAACCTTGCCGTTGCTGACGTGCGTACGCTGCAACAGGTCGCAGATGGATCGTACGCGACCTCCCGCTTCGCGTTCCTGCTCGTGGGCTTATTTGCCGCGCTTGCGTTGCTCCTGGCGGCGATCGGAACCTACGGTGTGATCGCCTATTCGGTAAATCAACGCGTGCACGAGTTCGGAATTCGAATGGCGCTCGGTGCGAAGCCGCTCGATCTGGCCGCTAGTGTCGTGGCGAATGGAATGAAGCTCGCCCTGGCAGGTACATTGCTGGGCACGCTCGTGGGCGTTGCTCTCTCGCGCCTTTTGGGCAGCTTGCTGTACGGCGTACGCGCAGCCGATCCAATTGCCATCGGCGCAACAGCGCTCCTTGCCATGATCGTGGCCGCAATGGCATGTTTTGTGCCCGCCATACGCGCCATGCGATCGGATCCCATGCGGGCGCTTCGCGCTGATTAGGATTCTTTTTCGAGAGAAGCAGGCGTTCAGCCGCTGAATCGTGTTTTAATGTTTCTGGAGGCTTTGCCTTCCATCAGTCGCGGACGTAGCCCAGCGTCGAAACCCTCTCGAAAAAGGAGTACTTACCTGAACACGAAAGTTGCCCCCGTTGCTACGCAGGTACGCGAGCCTGCCGATCGTTGGACAACTACTGACGCTGCCGAGCTCTACGACGTCGCCAACTGGGGCAAAGGCTACTTCTCCGTCGGCGAGAACGGTCATCTTTTCGTTCATCCCACCAAGGAGCCTGACCGCAGCATTGATCTGAAGCAACTAGTCGATTCGCTCGAATGGCGCGGGATCTCGCTCCCCATCCTGATCCGCTTCGCGGACATCATCCGGCACCGCCTCGGCGAAATACACCAGGCTTTCGAAAATTCCATTCGCGAGCACGGCTACAACGGCGGCTACTGCTGCGTTTATCCGATCAAGGTCAACCAACAGCGCCAGGTCGTCGAAGAAGTCTTTAATTTCGGCCGCGAATACCGCTTCGGCCTGGAAGCGGGATCAAAACCCGAGCTGCTCGCCGTTCTCGCTATCGCCGATAACGACACACCCGTCATCTGCAACGGTTTCAAGGACGACGAGTACATCGAGATGGTGATGCTCGCCAAAAAAATCGGCCGCCGCATCATTCCCGTCGTCGAAAAATATACCGAGCTCGAACTCATCGCCAGGCACGCGCGCGAAGTGGGCGTCAAACCGGTCATTGGTTTGCGCGTAAAACTCGCCAGCCGCGGCTCCGGCCGCTGGAAATCTTCCGGCGGCTATCGCTCCAAGTTCGGACTTACCGTTACCGAGGCGCTGAAGGCTGTCGAGTACCTGAAGGGTCTCGGTCTTGAAGACAGCCTGCAGCTTCTGCACTTCCATCTCGGCAGCCAGATCACGAATATCCGCCAGATCAAGGCCGCAGTGGTGGAAGCCGCGCGCATTTACGTCGATCTGAAGAAGATGGGCACCGGCCTCACTTATATGGATGTGGGCGGCGGACTCGGCATCGACTACGACGGCTCGCAAACCGATTTCGAATCGAGCGTCAACTATACGCTCGAAGAGTACGCCCGCGACGTCGTTTATCACATCCAAAGCATCTGCGATGAAGCCGAAGTACAGCATCCGACGATCATCACCGAGAGCGGCCGCGCGGTTGCGGCCTATCACAGCCTGCTCGTCTTCAACGTACTCGGCGTCAGCGGTTTCGGCGAAGAAGAACTGCCGGCCAACCTGCCGGAAGATGTGGAACAGCCGGTCATCGATCTCTGGGAGACCTATCGCTCTCTTACCAAAAAGAACCTGCTCGAAAGCCACCACGATGCCCAGCAGGCGCTCGATGCCGTGCTCAACCTGTTCAGCCTCGGCTATCTGCCGCTTGCCCAGCGCAGCCTTTCGGAAAATCTCTACTGGGCCATCTGCCGCAAGACACTTCGTTTGGCAAAAGAGCTCGAATTTTTTCCCGAGGAGCTGGAGGGCTTAAACCACCTGCTCTCCGACACCTATTTCTGCAATTTCTCTCTGTTCCAGAGCATGCCCGACAGTTGGGCGGTCAAGCAGCTTTTCCCGATTATGCCGATCCACCGGCTCGAGGAAGCGCCCACGCGGCACGGCGTCCTGGGCGACATTTCCTGCGATTCGGACGGCAAAGTCGATCAATTCATTGATCGTCACGACGTCAAAAAGACGCTGCCGCTGCATACGTTCAACGGCAGCACCTATATTCTCGGGGCCTTCCTCCTTGGCGCCTACCAGGAGATCCTGGGCGACCTGCATAACCTGTTCGGCGATACCAACGCCGTCCACGTCTGCCTGGACAAGCACGGCGACGTCATCCTCGAAACCGTGGTTAAGGGCGACACAGTCCGCGAAGTTCTGGATTACGTGCAATACAACTCGCAGACGCTGCTCGAGCAGTTCCGGAAAGACGTGGAACTCGCGGTTCGTGAGCAGCGCATCGGTTACGAGGAATCCGGCCGCCTGCTGAAGTTCTACGAAGAAGGTCTGCAAGGCTACACCTATCTCGAACAATAATCTTCGCGTCGTCCTGGTCGAGCCGCGTAATCCACTTAACATTGGAGCCGCAGCGCGTGCCATGAGTAATTTCGGTTACACCGAAGTTCGTTTGGTAAAACCGTACGATTTGGCGTTTCGCGAGGCGCGCTCCGCCGTTCGCTCCCGCTATATTCTTGAAAATGCGCAGATTTGCCAGAACGTCGCGGAAGCGGTGGCGGATGCGACGCTGGTCGTCGGCACAACCGCCGTCGGTCATCGCGAGTTGCATGTTCCGCTCTATCGCCTGGAACCGGCCGCCCGGCTCATCCGGGAACACCTGACGCACTCCACCGTGGCACTGCTCTTCGGTTCGGAAAAATTTGGCCTCTCAAACGATGACATGAGCCACTGCCACTGGCTCCTCCGTATTCCGACACGCGAAGAGCACGGGTCGATGAATCTGGGCCAGGCGGTTGCGATCTGCCTGTATGAGCTGCGGCGGGAAGCAGCTTTTGAAGCACAGCGCTTCCCGCGGGCCGCCCCGGTTGCAGCCGAAGATAATGAACGTATCACCGGCCTGCTACTCGAGATCCTGCAGAGTTCCGGCTACATTCAGCAGCGAACTTCCGTGTCGAGCGGGCTGAAACTCCGCCGCCTTGTCCATCGCCTGGGCATCCCCGCCTCGGATGCCGAAACCTGGCTTGGCATACTCCGCCAGATTCTCTGGAAGCTGAAGCAGTAGAGTGCCTTGCTATGCTGATTCCCGATGACGAAGGTTCAAACAAAATTCCAGCTTTCACGCCCGCTCGACGATGCCGATAGCAAGAGCGTTGCGCGCGTGCACTCCGTCTACGGAATTTTAGCTGCCCGTCCTCAGTCCGAAAACGAACTCTTGGTCGAATATGACGCGAGCCGGCTCTCGCTGAAGGAAGTGCGCGGCATTCTCGCCGAACACGGCATTCCGTTAACATAGGGCATTGTGGATTTCGCGCACCGCGACTATGTCCCTCTGCGCCGGGTCGATTTTCGTATTGTCGCGGGCTTCATTGCCGTCGTAGCCATCTGTCTGACTTTTTACCGGCACCTCGATTACGTTGCCTACGGCGAGCATCGCCCGCTACTGCTCACCGCGCTCGAGGAGACGATCGGCGGACTCGCTGGATTCACGGTTTTCCCACTCATTTATCTGGCCGCGATTCGGTTTCCACTGCCGTCGCCGAGATGGCGCCGTAACCTCTTGGCTCATTTGGCTGCGGTCTGCGGAATTTCGATCATTCACACGACGCTGATCGCCCTCTACCGCGTTCTGCTGCTGCCGCTTTTTGGTTTTCCGCACGTCAGCTATGGCAATCTTGCCGTGCGCTATCCAATGGAATTTGCGCACCTTTTTATCTTTTACTGGGTAGGTGTCAGCCTGGTTTATCTCTTTCACGAAATCCGTTTTCGTGAGCGGCGTGAAGTACATGAGGCTCGTTTGGAAGCGAACCTCGCCGAAGCGCAACTGCAGAATCTCCGGCTGCAACTCGAGCCGCATTTCCTGTTTAATGCGCTCAACGCGATTTCCAGCGCGATCTATGAAGATCCGCGCCTTGCGGATGAAATGATTGGCCGCTTGAGCCTGCTGCTGCGCGAGCTGTTGAAGACCGACCGCTCGCAGCAGATTTCACTGGCGCGTGAGATTGAACTTCTCGAACTCTACATCTCGGTGCTGCGCGCCCGTTTCGAACACAAACTGAATGTACGGCTCGAAGTAGCGGACGACGTAAAGCAGGCGCTCGTGCCGCAGCTTATTCTGCAGCCGCTCGTCGAGAATGCGATTCATCACGGCATGAATCCGGCAACTTTACACTTTGACATTGTCGCCGAAGTTCGCCGCGAAGAAGACATGATTCTCATCGCCGTGCACGACAACGGCCCGGGCTTCGATCCAGCCAAACCGCTAAAAGAAGGTATCGGACTGCGCAATACGCGCGAACGCCTCGCGCGCCTATATGGCGATCGCCAAAGTTGCAGTATCGGTAGTGCAGAGCGGGGAGGCGCACTGGTTTCACTTCGCTTCCCGTTTTCTCTCACGGCATGAGCCCGCAACGGTAAAGATGATCCGCACCGTTCTCGTCGATGATGAGCCGCCTGCGCGCCGCAAACTCCGACGCTTGCTTGCTGCCGAAGCGGATTTCGCAATTTCCGGCGAGGCCGAATCTGCTGCGTCCGCCATCGATCTGCTGAATCGCCTGCGCCCTGACCTGGTCTTTCTCGATATCGGATTGCCCGATGCGACCGGCTTCGACGTGGTTGCATCGCTCGCAGACCGGCGGAATCTATACGTCGTCTTCGTTACGGCGTTCGACGATTTCGCTTTGCGCGCGTTTGAAGTACACGCGCTCGATTACCTGCTCAAGCCGGTCGAGCCGAGCCGTTTTGCCAAGGCAATCGAACGTATACGGCTGCTAATGAAAGCGGAAACGCCGCGCCGCCTCGAGGAACTCGTCGCGGCCTTGCGCGCCGAGAAGAGCTACGCGCGCCGGCTCTTGATTCAGGAGGATGGACGCTCGCTTTTTCTCGATGTGCAGCGTATCCAGTGGATTGAATCCGCCCGCAATTATGCCTGTATTCATGCCGGCGCGCAAACTTACATCCAGCGCAGCACGCTCGAGGCACTCAGCGCAAAGCTCGATCCGGGCTTATTCCGCCGCGTCAGCCGCACGCATATTGTGAACCTCGAGCGCATCGCCGAGATCCGCTCCTGGTTTCACGGCGATAGCAAAATTATCCTGACGGATGGAACGGAAATACTCTGGAGCCGCCGCTACCGCCCAGAATCGTTTAAGGAATTAGAACGCGCTTAGCTCTGATTACTCGTAGCGCAGCGCCTGCACCGGATCGAGTTTCGCGGCTTTATTTGCAGGCCAAATTCCGAAAAACAAGCCGACGCCGACCGAGACGACAATGCCCGCAATCGCCGCCCAGGCCGGAACCGTAATCGGCAGCGAAGTAAATACCAGTTTTGCAGCACTCGCAACGATCCAGCCGAACACCAGTCCGGCAATTCCGCCGAGTCCCGTCAAAACCGATGCCTCCAGTAAGAACTGAACCGTGATATCCGCGCGCCGCGCTCCGATCGCTTTGCGCACGCCGATCTCGCGCGTTCGCTCGGTTACCGAAACCAGCATGATATTCATCACGCCGATCCCTCCAACCAACAGACCGATTGAGCTCAGCACAATCATCACCAGAAACGTCATGGCAGTGATCTGCCGGAACTGCTCGACCATCTGCTCTGCCGTCGAAACAGAGAAATTATCCGGCTTGCCTGGTGGAACGTGACGTTGAATGCGCAGGATGGTACGCACTTGATCGAGCGCTTGCGGCAGGTGTCCGTCGAGGGCCGTCACGCTGATCGCGAGGTCCTTGTAATTCGGATACATCTTCTTGAACGAGAGATACGGGATGAAGATGCGGTTATCGGAGCTGTCGAAGAAGCTCGCGGTCGGCCGCCGCATTGCCCCGATCACCTGGAACTGCTGCCCATCGGCCATAATCATTTTGCCGATTGGATTTTGCATCCCAAAGAGTCCTTTGCGGACATCGGCGCCAATGGCGGCCACAGGCGCGTGATGACGCCCTTCAAAGGCGCTGAAGAAGCGGCCCTCTTCCATATCGATCTGTCCGGTTTGCGCGAAGGATTCCTCTACGCCCCGCAGTTGCGTCTGGTAAATCGCGTTGCCTTTGTACTTGGTGACGATCGGGCCGTGATTCGGAAATGCAAGGGCGGAGACACGCTCGCAGGCGGAACACTCATTGCGCACCCTCTCGACATCTTCATAAACCAACTGTTTACGCGCGCGCTGTTCGGGTGTCAGATCCTGCGTGCGAAAGGCCGGCTCGCGTGTTACGAAGATGGTATTCGGACCGAAGCTCTTGAAGACATTTGTCACCGCGCCGTCGAAGCCGGTGAGGATGGAGCCGACGGCAATGATGGTTCCGGTCCCGATGATGACGCCGAGCATGGTAAGCATACTGCGGAGCTTATGCGCCCGGATAGTATCGAGCGCCAGCATGGTGTTGTTGCGAAAAGCCCGGAATACTTTCATGTCTTATTCGGAATGCAAAGCCACAATGGGATCAAGCTTGGAAGCCTGGCGCGCCGGATAAATGCCGAAAAACAATCCTACCGCGGCAGAGAGCCCTACGCCGACAAGAACCGCAAGCACCGGCATTTCCATCGGCAGCGGCGTTGCATTTCTCACGACCACCGTCAATAGATAGGCCGCAGCCACACCGATAAGGCCGCCGATTGCGGCGAGCACCGCGGACTCGACCAGAAACTGGTTCAAGATATCCTGCCGCCTCGCGCCTACGGCTTTGCGGATGCCGATTTCATGCGTTCGCTCGGTCACAACCGCGAGCATGATGTTCATAATGACGATGCCGCCTACCACCAAAAACACCGAGACCACGCCGAAGGCCATGCCGGCGATCGCGCCCGTAAGATTGTTCCAGGCGTTGGAAAGCGTATCGGAGCCGAAGATGCTGAACGTGTCGTCCTGGCCCGGCCGTGTGTGGCGGAAGGCACGTAACAGCATACGAACTTCATCCTTTGCTTCTTCCACATGATCGGGATCTTTTGCCTTGGCGAAGATCGCAATGTCGTCATGGATGCTATTGCCGTATGTTTTGAAATACGCATAGACCGGAATCATCACGAAATTGTCCTGCGATTGCCCGAACACGCTTCCCTTGGCTTTAGCTACTCCGATGACCTGGTAGGGAATGCTGTCTACTTTGATCGTTTTTCCGATCGGATCTCTGCCGCTGAAGAATTTTTCGGCTACATCATTGCCGATGTAAGCCACCGGCGCGTGACGCCTGACTTCCGCTTCCGAGATCTCGCGGCCCGTTCCGACTTCAATATTACTTAGCGCCGGAATATTGGCCGTGATGCCCTGCAACTGGACCGATTGCATCGTCTCGCCGGCGTACGAAATGGTGACATTCTTAAAAGTCTCGAGCCCGACGTCACTTGCCAGTTGCGCGTGCTCTTTGATGAACTCGTACTCAACGGGCTTGATCTGCGGATTGCGCCGCTGCATTTCGAGGAACTTCTTCGGGTCCCAATTGCCGATGAAGACGATCCGCATCACGCGAAAGCCGGCCGAGCCCATGTCGGAAAGCTTGGTCGCGATGTAGATGTTCATCCCGTGCACGAACGAGGTGACCGCAATCAGCGTGCTCGTGGCCAAAATAATGCCAAGCAGCGTGAGGAAGCTGCGAAGCTTGTTTTTGCCGAGCGATTCCACGGCGATTCGCGCCGATTCCCAAAAGGACGCGCTCGCGAGGAGCTTTGGCTTGCGCAGCATACCTTCAGATGTATAACGCTCTTCTAACGAGGAAAGTTCCATCCGAAGGAATAGCGCCTTTCCGATTGTAATTTGCTCCAATGTAAGCTACAACTGCTCTTGACGAACGTCTAAATAAAGCAATGAAACAGCCGATCCTGCTTGCCTGCGCGGCAGCGCTGCTTGCCGCTTCCTCAGCCCGCCCTGCAAATCTCCCGCCCGCTAAGCCGCTCAAAATACCAACCCTCCAGTACGAGGAGTACAGGCTTCCCAACGGCTTGCAGGTATTGCTGCATCAGGATCAACGCCTGCCTTTGGTTGCGCTCGATCTTTGGTATCACGTGGGTCCGGCAAACGAGAAGGCCGGCCGGACCGGATTCGCGCATCTTTTTGAGCACATGATGTTTGAGGGGTCCGAGCACGTAGGCGAAAAGGCGCATTTCCGCTATCTGGAAGGGGCGGGGGCGACCGATATCAACGGTACGACGGATTTCGATCGCACCAACTACTTCGAGACGCTTCCAAGCAACCAGTTGGAACTCGGGCTATGGCTCGAAAGCGACCGCATGGGCTTTCTATTGGAAGGACTGGATCGCGAGAAGCTGGCTAATCAACGGGATGTGGTACGCAACGAGCGGCGGCAAGGTGAAGGGAGTCCCTACAGGCTGGCAGAAGAAGAGATGTTTCACCTGCTGTTCCGCAAAGGCGA
Organism: Bryobacteraceae bacterium; assembly: GCA_036557945.1. Classification (GTDB taxonomy): domain Bacteria; phylum Acidobacteriota; class Terriglobia; order Bryobacterales; family Bryobacteraceae; genus Bog-105. The sequence goes on from DATBGM010000239.1 coordinate 52,628, forward strand.
TCCCTACTATGCCGCGATTATAGGCTCGCACGCCGACATCGAAGCCGCGCGTTTGAACGATGTGCGCGAGTTCTTCGAGCAGTTTTATACGCCCAGCAACGCCACCCTGGTAATTGCCGGAGATTTCGATCCCGCCAAAATCAAGCCGCTGCTCGATAAGTACTTCGGGCCCATCCCCAAGGGTCCACCGGTTGATAAAATCTTCAGCCCGGCGCATCCGATTACTGGCGAACAGCGCGCCACCGTCACCGATGCCGTGCAGCTTCCACGTGTTTCGGCTGGCTGGCTTACACCGCAGGCATTCAAGCCGGGCGATGCAGACACCGATTTATTCATTCAGATCTTAGGCGGAGGCGAATCGAGCCGCCTGTATCGCAAGCTCGTTTATGAAAAGCAGATTGCGCAAACGGCGCATTGCGAAAATCAGTCGCTGAAAATCGCCTCGGTTGCGACCTGCGATATTACGGCTCGTCCTGGCGTCAAACCGGCAGATCTGGAGGCTGCTTTTACCGAGCAAGTCGAGCAATTGCGGCGCGATGGCCCTACACAAGTTGAACTGGACCGCGCCCGAAACGTAACACTATCCAGAAAGATTGAAGGTTTGCAGCAGCTTGGCGGATTTGGCGGTGTGGCCGATACACTCAACCTCTATAACCAGTACACCGGAGACCCCGGCTATCTGCCGAAAGATATTGAGCGTTATCAAACGGCGACGATCGCTTCGGTAAAGAAGATCGGCGACGAATACTTCAGCAAGAACCAGCGGGCCGTAGTCACAACGGTTCCGGGCAAAAAAATTCTAAACGATGTACCGCGCAGTCCGGCTGATACGGACGCCAACGTGAAAATCGTCAATCCGTACACGCCTGAGTTCGAACAACAACAGGCGTGGCGCAAAGAACCTCCCGCCGCGGGACCCGCCCCTGAGTTGCACTTGCCCGTACCGAAAGTACTCACCGCTTCCAATGGCATGAAGATTTATGTGGTAGAAGACCACGCTTTGCCGGTAATTGACGCAACGGTTGTAGCCCTGGCAGGCAACGGCGCGAACCCGATCTCAAAGCCCGGACTGGCTGCGTTCACGGCGCGTATTCTGACGCAGGGCACAACCAATCGCTCTGCCACCGAACTCGCCAACGATGCCGCTCTGATTGGCGCAAGGCTGAATGCCAACGCTACAATGGACGATGCCACGATCAGTATCGGTGCGCTCAGCAATAACACGGAAGCCGCACTCGATTTGCTGCAAGATGTGACTCTGCATCCCACTTTTCAGCCCGACGAAATTGAGAGGCTCCGCAAAAGCAGGGAGGTAGCCATAATGCAAGAAGCGGACACGCCGCTCGCATCTTTGGTACGCGTCGGTCTGAAGACGTT
>DATBGM010000240.1:0-32970 GCA_036557945.1 Bryobacteraceae bacterium
AAAAATTGTGACCTGATAGCCAAGCGGCATGAGATCGTTCGCTACTGTCAGCGAGGCAGGTCCGGCGCCGATACACGCCACGCGCTTGCCGTTTTTACGTTCGGGAATTTTCGGTAAAAGATGTGTAATTTCACCGCGCAGATCGGCAGCCACACGCTTCAGGCGACAAATCGCCACGGGTTTTCCATCCAGCCGTCCACGCCTGCAGGCCGGTTCGCATGGCCTGTCACACGTTCTTCCCAAAATTGCCGGAAACACATTCGATTCCCGGTTGAGCATGTAGGCATCGGTATAGCGGCCTTGCGCAATCAGCCGGATGTATTCAGGAACATTGGTGTGAGCAGGGCATGCCCACTGGCAATCGACAACTTTATGAAAATAGTCCGGGTTGTGAACGTCTGTGGGTTTCACTCGATGGCTCGCGGCCAGTACTGGGGCCCAGCGGCTTATTTGCGCACTATTATACACGCGATCCGGCAAGGTGGCGTTCGACTCGCGGTAACGCGAAGTTGCAATGAACCGTCCGAATGAATAATGATTTACTGACGGAGGCCTCGTTGCCAGTCCTAGTCGGAGTACCGCGCGAAACTTTTCCTGGAGAGCGCCGCGTCGCGATCGTGCCGCGCCAATGTGAAGCGCTGCGTAAAGCCGGATTCGAAATTTTGATCGAATATCAGGCAGGCCGCGACGCCGGCATTCCCGACGATGCGTATTCGGCCCGCGGCGCGCGCCTTACCAATCGTGCCAACGTGTTTCATGACGCACAAGTTCTTGCTCAGGTACGCGCGCTGGGCGCAAATCCGGAAGCCGGTCTCGACGATCTTGCGCACTACCGCACAGGCCAGGCCATCGTCGGCTTCGGGGAGCCGCTGACCGCGCTCAAAGAAGCGTCCGATCTGGCCGCGGCCGGCGTCTCCTTTTTTGCTCTCGAACTCATGCCGCGCATTACTCGCGCGCAGAGCATGGATGCCCTCTCCTCGATGGCCACCATTTCCGGCTATCGGGCCGTTCTGCTCGCTGCAACGCACCTGCCGAAGATGTTTCCGATGCTGATGACGGCCGGCGGCACCATCACGCCTGCGAAAGCCTTTGTGCTCGGCGCGGGTGTTGCCGGTCTGCAGGCTGCGGCTACCGCGCGCCGTCTGGGCGCGGTCGTCTCGGCCTACGACGTACGGCCCGCAGTCAAGGAACAAGTCGAAAGCGTCGGCGCGAAATTTGTCACGCTCGATGTCGATTCCGGCGCCTCGCAGGACAAAGGCGGCTATGCCAAAGCGATGGATGAGGCCTTTTATCGCCGCCAGCGCGAGCTCATGACCGACGTTCTCCGCGAGCAGGATGTCGTGATCACCACTGCCGCGGTGCCCGGCCGCAAATCGCCCATCCTGATCACAGCCGACATGGTGAAAGCCATGCAGCCCGGCTCGGTCATTGTCGATATCGCAGCCGAGCGCGGCGGTAATTGCGAGCTTACCCGCCCCGGCGAGACTATTGTCGAGCATGACGTTACTATCCTCGGTCCCTTGAACGTTCCGGCGGCGATCCCGTTCCATGCCAGCCAGTTGCTCTCGTCAAACATTTCCGCCTTTTTGAAACTGCTCGTCTCAGCGGGCGCGTTCACGATCAATACGGACGACGAAATCATCCGCGAAACATTGGTCACGCACGCGGGACGCGTGGTTCACCCTCGCATCGCCGAGTTGCTTGGCGCAGAAAGCACGGTAAGCGCATGACCGATTACGAAGTTGCAATCTGGGTTTTCATGCTCGCGGCGTTTCTCGGCTTCGAATTGATCCGGCGCGTTTCCCCGCTCTTGCATACGCCGCTTATGTCGCTCACCAACGCCATTTCGGCTATCGCCGTTGTCGGCGCCATTCTCATTACGGGTGAAGAGCACGCTTCTACACTCAGCCGCGTACTCGGCTTCGTCGCCGTCGTCGCTTCGGTCACCAATGTTGTCAGCGGCTATCTCATTACCGATCGCATGTTGAAGATGTTCAAAAAGCGCGGAGAGGAAAAGAAGTGATGGAGAGCATCTTCCCCGCCCTGTATATCCTCGCTGCGGCCAGCTTCATTCTCGCCATCAAATGGATGAACTCGCCGGCCACTGCTCGTCGCGGCGTGGTCATCGGCGAAATCGGCATGCTGCTCGCCGTCGTCGGCACGCTTCTCCGGCATGAAGTTGTCAATTACGAATGGATTCTCATCGCCTTCTTTGTGGGGTCGGCCATCGGCGTTCCCATCGCTTATTACATGCCGATGACTGCCGTCCCGCAGCGGACTGCCATCTCGCATGCCTGCGGCGCGCTCGCCTCCGCGCTCATTGGCACCGCTGAGTACTATAAGCGTCTGCCGCACGGCTTTGTCATGGGCGCGCTCGTGCTTGAGACCCTGCTTGGCTTTCTTACTTGCACGGCGAGTGTCATGGCTTTCGGCAAACTACAGGAAATATTGCCCACTCGCCCGATCACTTATCGCGGCCAGAATTTCGTCAACCTCGGCATCTTTGCGCTTGCGGTCGCAATCGGCATCGCGCTTATCTTTCATCCCGAGCAAACCTGGCTCTATCCGATCTTCATGACGCTCTCGCTGGTCTTCGGCGTACTGCTCATCATTCCGATCGGCGGCGCGGACATGCCCACCGTCATCGCATTGCTCAATTCCTATGCCGGACTCTCGGCGTGCGCCATGGGATTCGCGCTCGACAACAAGCTGCTGATCGTCGCGGGCGCGCTCGACGGCTCCTCCGGTTTCATTCTTTCCATCATCATGTGCCGCGCCATGAACCGGTCGTTCAGCAACGTCCTTTTCGGCGCCTTCGGCACGATCCAGACCAGCGCAACGGAAAGCGCCGCCCGCCCGGTGCGCTCAGCCTCGCCGGAAGAAGCCGCCGAGATTCTGGACGCCGCCCGCAGCGTCATCATCATCCCCGGGTATGGCATGGCCGTGGCGCAGGCGCAGCACAAATTGCGCGAGCTGCACGACGTCCTCAGCAAGCGCGGCATCGACGTACGCTTTGCCATCCATCCCGTGGCCGGCCGCATGCCCGGACACATGAACGTGCTCCTGGCCGAAGCGGACGTTCCCTATGATCGTCTCTTTGAGATGGACGAGATCAACCCGGATTTCCCGCGCACCGATGTAGCCCTCGTCATCGGCGCGAACGATGTTGTCAATCCTGCTGCCCGCAACGTCAAAAACAGCCCCATTGCCGGCATGCCCATCCTTCATGCCTACGAAGCCCACACTGTCATGGTTGTGAAGCGCAGCATGAGCCCCGGATTCGCCGGGATCGACAACGAGCTCTACTATCTCGATAAAACGCTGATGCTTTTCGGCGATGCCAAAACATTTGTCGGCGGTATTGTCAAGGAATTGAATGCCGCCGTGGCCGCGCACTAGTACCACCAGCAAAAATACATTCTGAATTTTTCCGGAAATCGCGCTACACTGACGTAAATTCCCCTGCCGCCGGGCTCGGACGGCAGACGTTAGCAAGGAGAAAGTATGAGCGCAGCCGCCCTCTCCGCAATGAACCCGCTCGTTAGCGAGGGAAACGACTTTTGGCGCGATCTTGGCGAAGAGTGCAGGCGCCAGATCGAGACAATCAACACGATCGTCGCCGAAAAAGGCTTGAGCCCGGATCATTGTGTCGTATGCTCAGCCGGCCCCGAGCTGCGCATGGCGAAAACGGCGAATCCATCGACCATCGTCAAGCTCATCATCGGCTTCTATCCCTGGGGGCCTATGCTTAGTCTCTCCATTACGGGCCATCAAACCGATGACTGGGAATTCTTCCCGGAGGAGTGCGAGATGCCGCTCGCTATGGACGGCGACGGATCGATCATTGCCATCTACGATGAAGGCCGCAGCTTCTCACCGCGCGAGCTGGCAACCTATCTCACGCAAGCCTTCCGCCGGTGCTTTCCGGGCGTCTGCATCTGCCGCTGATTTCTTACCGTCCCCGCTTGGGCCATGCTTTGCGCCTCGCCCGGTAGACAACCTTCTTTTTCACGCCGCGGGCGTTCGGAATCGTTTCCGCGCCTTGTGTGGTGTTGCGCTTAGCCGTGGTTTTCCGAGCGCTCGCGGTGCTCTCCAGTAAAGCGGGTTTCACTGGCGCGGGACGCGGTCCGGCCTTTGCAAATAGCGTGGCCAGGCGCCGCTTCATTTTGCCGGCCGCGCTCGCCAGCGCCATGTCCACCGTGGCGGCGTCTGCGCTCACCGATACCGGCTTCTGCCGCGCCGGACGCGCTTCCAAAAGACAGCGCTTATCGTCGGACCCGCCTTTGTCGCTGTTCACGTCGCTCAGATGCACTTCCAGCCGCGTCAGGCGCGCCACGAAGGGCCGCAACGCTCGCAACAAATCCGCCTTTGCTGCAGCCGCGAACGCCTCGTGAACTGGAATCTGCTTATCGCTGTTGATCTGGATCTTCATGCCGAAGGTGACAATATCAGATTTTCCGCCGGCGACGAAACCTTCGGTCGAGCGGCGCGATGGACACCTCACTCAGGACCACACGCAAAGGCCACGCGACCGGGACAGCGCGGAAAGCACCGGCAAATCTCTTCATACAGCAGGCAGTCCCATCGGTTGTAGTGCCGGACAATGCTCTTCCATTCCGCCGGCGGCTCGCCGGGAACCGGCGCCCCAACATTGACCCGCGGTAGTCGCCCAATCGCCTGCCAGCCATAGCGGCGGCAAAGCCATCCGTACGACTCGTCCAGAGTCTCCTGATGCCCTACATAAGCGAACGCGGTATGGAGATTATGAACTGCCGTTTCGTAGTGCTCGCTCGTAAGCATTCCAGGTCCGAACGCGCGCTCGTCTACACCCGCAAAGCAGCGCACCATGGTGTTATCGAAATTTACCGTGAGCCGGTTCTCGAACAGCTCTCTCAGATCCAGGCCCTTCGATTCCGGCTGCTGCGTCTCCTGCAGAAACCGATACTGCGACAGGATTCGCGCAGCCGGTTCCCGCACAATCGTGATGTACTCGGAGTCCTGCGGCAAACGCTCATGCATTCCGAATTGAAAGTGGCCGATTACCATTCGAATCGCGCGCAACTGCTCGAGCGGCAGATCTCTCAGATCGCTTGCAAGGAATCCGGGCGGGTCCGGGTATAGGTAGGCAATTTCGGATTGAAGAAAATTAGCGGCAATCGCCTCTCGAAAAGCCGTTCCCGCAGTTTTGGGTATGTGCATGAACAGCACCGTTGGCGTTATTTTGCGTGCTGCGATCTCAGGAACACGCACAACCTGGGGGGCGTTCGGCAACACGACTCCATTCGGGAAACGGACGTCAACTATTGCATCCGCCCCCGGCGGTAAGTGTCCGGACAAATCCACATAAAAGGCGTGCGCACCGGCCTTTCGTTTTTCTGCGACATCGGTGCGGTAATGAACTGCCGCGACCTGCGCGACGGGGCGGCCGTTCACAAATGCCGTCACAAGTATGGGGCGCTCGGGATGATCCCCATCGAGAGCCCAGCCGTACGCTTCCTGGTTCTCGATCCCATCAAAGCTGCCCAGCATACCGAGAGCGGGTTTGGCGTGGCGGTGAACGGCTTTGGTGATACGCCGCTCTAGAAAGTGAGTGCAGCCCGCAATGCCGCCAAAACCGAGAGCCGCCCGCAACGTGGCCGCGTCGAAAGTGAACGAAAAAACCGGGGGCAGATAGAAATAATCCAGCACCAAGACAGCGGTGAAAACAGCGCAAAACCCGGCGAGCACGCCGAAGAGCCCCGTGCATAGGACGATGAGAACGGCAAAGATCGCGCCGGCCGTCGAGCCCAAGATCCACTCGCTGCAGGCGCTGAGAAACACGCCGGCAGCCGCAATTGCGACGGAGAGGAGAAGGCGCGCCGGCGTGTGGCGAATAGCGGCAAGTTGTTCGAGGATTCGGTTTAATCCATTTGCGTCGAATTGAAACCCCATCCGCATTTCGGGAGACGATACCGGCGGCGTACCAGCCGTTTCTGCGGCCAGCTTATCATTCTCCGGAGCGACAGCCTGCTGCCCGCTGGCTGCGTGAGGTAGCCCGTTTTATTTGTGGCAGCCGGCAGACTACTTATTTGCGCGGCGGTAATCGTTCGACGATAGACCAGGGATCCGGTTCCGGGTCCGGTGTCGCCGGTGGCGTTGTTTCCGGAGGGGTTCGATAGGGGCCGGCTCCATCCACCGTCGGCTCAACTGCCGGCGGATCTTTCAGGATCGTCGGTTCGGCAGGCGGCGTCGCAGTTCCGGTACTCGCCGACGTGCTGCTGGCTGCTTGCTCGGCTTCTTCTTCGGCCAGAGACTCGGCGATAACGGCCGCGCCTCTCTTACCCAGCAGCTTGCCGAAAAGTTTACCGAGCAGCCCTTTGGCGGCCATTCCCGCGAAGGCATAATCAATCGGCCCCAATCCTTCGCTCTCAAGAGGAGCTTCATAGTGCGACTCATGAAGTTTGTGTCCATTCCGGTCATAGATCGTTGTGACCCGGTCTCCCGACCCGCCGGTTACGAGCTTGTAGCCCTTTACCCCTTCGGAGCCGATTTGCACGATCGGAGTGAGCACGGTGCCGCCGTCCTGCTTGCTCCAGCCCTCCGCCAGGCTCTTTTCAAAGTCTGTAAGGGGCCGGCCGCCATTCGCTTCGCTCAAGTAATCCTTCAACCCGGAGGCATTGAGATGCCGGGTCCCCACCATCGTGCGCTCGATATCGAGATCGAAAAAGCTTCGAACTTTGGTTTCAACGTGAGTATCGAGCCGGTTCTCGCTATCGGGCACGATGGGATAGAGTTCGACGAAGTCGCCTCCCTTGACGTTGTTTGCAATTTTTCCCTGCAAGCCGGCCTTCATTGCGCTCGCCGCCAGCGGATCGCCGGGAGCAGCCGGCGTTTTCGAAGCTGGATCCGCCGAAACCGGCACGACATCCGGATCCGGTTTGGGGGCCATGCACTGCACCTGGGGAATATTGATTTCCTGAAAAACGAACAGGTTGTCGGGATCCTGAATCTGCGGATTTGCCTCCGCGAGACTCGCCGGATCCACCTGCAAGCGCGCCGCAACTTGTGCGAGGCTGCTTTCTCCTAGCTGGACGGTTGTAGTGGGACCGGTCAAGTCCGCCCCTAAATCGTACGACAGAGAGCTGTTTATCCTACAAACCGGATTGCTCATAATTGGTGCTCCTCCTAGGAGCTGGTTGAAAAGGCATATCAACACGTCGAGATGCAGGCTAAAACGTCTGCTCCACACGATCCATCAACAGTTTGCAAATCATGTGGGCGTAGACCTTTCGGTCCGCAATCGCCTTTTCCAACAAACTCCTAGCGAATTTTCGTTAGTTCAGAGGCGAGAGTTGCTAGAGAGAAAACTTGTGAGGGAGGAACGGCAGAGGGAGTTGTTGTTGCAGGGGTTCTCGTGGAGGTGCCGCCGGCCCTACCGGCCGGCGGCTTTCTATCTGCTTTACGCCGGTTGCGGGCTTTCGCCGCCCAGCAATCCCGGTACTGCGCTCGGATGCGGCCCGATCACGATGCCGTTATCCGGCGGTGTGGTCGGCGTCTTCGGGGTGCTGGCCAGCTTCTGCAGTTGCTTGCCGTTGATCAGGTCGAGCACTTCGTTGCCGTCTAGCACTTCTCGCTCGAGCAGCGCCTCGGCAATTCGCTGCAGCGCGTCCGCGCGCTCCTGGATGATCTGTTTGGCGGTGTTGTAGCCGTCTTCAACGAGTTTGCGAACTTGCTGATCGATCTTGATCGCGGTTTCTTCACTGTAATCGCGGTGTTGTGCGATCTCACGGCCGAGGAAGATCTGCTCGTCCTTCTTGCCGAAGCTCAAAGGTCCAAGCTCGCTCATACCCCACTCGCAAACCATCTTGTGCGCCATCTCGGTCGCGCGCTCGATGTCGTTGCCCGCACCCGTCGTCATCTGGTCGAGGAACAGCTCTTCGGCGATGCGTCCGCCCATCAGGATCGCCAGCCGCGCCTGCAGGTCTTTCTTGTCGTGCGACAGCTTATCGTCAATCGGCAACTGCATCGTTAAACCGAGCGCCATGCCGCGCGGAATGATCGTCACCTTGTGCAGCGGATCGGCGTGCTCGAGCAGTGCCGCCACAATCGCGTGACCGGCTTCGTGAAATGCCGTCATGCGTTTTTCTTTGTCGCTGATGATCATGCTCTTGCGCTCGACGCCCATCAGTACCTTGTCTTTGGCCAGCTCGAAATCGTACTGCGTGACAACTTTGCGGTTTTGCCGCGCCGCCACGAGCGCCGCTTCGTTTACCAGGTTGGCCAGATCGGCTCCGGCAAAGCCCGGTGTGCCGCGCGCGATGACAGACAGGTCGACATCATCGCCCAACGGTGTTTTCTTGGTATGAACTTTGAGGATGCTCTCGCGCCCACGCACATCGGGCCGGTCGACCACTACACGGCGATCGAAACGCCCGGGACGCAGCAGGGCCGGATCAAGCACGTCGGGGCGATTTGTCGCCGCCACGAGAATGACGCCTTCATTCGACTCGAAGCCATCCATTTCGACGAGCAACTGGTTTAGCGTCTGTTCGCGCTCATCGTGACCGCCGCCCAGACCCGCGCCGCGATGACGTCCCACGGCATCGATTTCGTCGATGAAGATGATGCAGGGCGCATTCTTCTTGCCCTGCTCGAACAGGTCGCGCACGCGGCTTGCGCCCACGCCGACAAACATTTCCACAAAATCCGAGCCGGAAATCGAGAAGAACGGCACGTTCGCTTCGCCCGCAATCGCGCGCGCCAAAAGCGTTTTACCGGTTCCCGGAGGCCCGATTAACAGGACGCCCTTTGGAATGCGCCCGCCGAGCTTCTGAAATTTTTGCGGCTCGCGCAGGAACTCGATAATCTCCTGCAGCTCTTCTTTGGCTTCCTCGACGCCCGCGACGTCCTTAAACGTTACCTTCTTCTGCTGGGACGAGTGCAGCCGCGCCCGGCTCTTGCCGAAGCTCAGCGCCTTGTTGCCGCCGCTCTGCATCTGCCGCATCATAAAGATCCAGAGTCCGAGCAGAATCAGCACGGGAACGGCGTTGAACAGGATGCTGATCCAGCCGCTGCCGGTCGAATCCTTCCAGGTCCACTTGACGCCCTTCTCCTGCGCCATCTTATAGATATCGGGATAATTCGGAGGAATTACTGTATGAAACGGACGGGAAACGCCGTTTTCTACCAGCGTCCCTTGTACATCCGTGCCTGTGATGTTGGCTTCTTTGACTTTGCCGTCCTGAATTGCGGTAACGAACTCCGAAACCGACAGGTTCTGGGGCGTCGGGCCTCGACCCGTCTTGACGGCCATATAGACCAGCACGACCGCGCAGATAATGACCACCCAAAACACCGCGGTCTTTACATTTGAACTCATGAACTCACCTTCTTCTGGCTCACTTCTCGCCAGACCCGGACACACAAATCCGGTATTGCTCCCTCATCTTTTAAGACGTCAACTGAGTCGCTTTCGATTCATCCACCTGTTCCGGGCGATAGGTCAGCCGTAAAGCCTGCTCGCCCGCTTTCGCGACAAACCGGGCCGCCACGCCAAATTGCCGAACCCAGCCAATTTCCCCGTTGCACAGTAACACCGGCCAATGGCGCCGATCCCACAATTTAATGTGGTGCTCCTGAAACAATTTCTTGATCTTTTCTGCCGTCCGATGACCGGCACGAAGCAGCTCGTCCCCCGGTTCCCAGTTGCGAACCAGAAGCGGTCCCTTCGATAACGCCTCGCCGCCCAGGCATACGTGCTCGACCCCACTCTCCCAGTCTTTCTTGAACGTATCATAAACGGGTGTCTCCGGGCCGATTCGCTCGATGCAAATCTCCCCTGCGCCGGCTGGAAGCCGGCAGGGTGAGCCCCAACTCAGCTCTCTTCGATAGCCGCGCTCGTCTTCGGCCAGTTTGCCCGGCGGCATGAGCAGCAACGTATCGAACGATCGCAGGGCATCCGCGCCGGGTATGAGCACCCGGTCATGTCCCTCCGTCGAATCGCATAGCGCCAGGACGGCTTCGATGTGCTCAAAATCCAATCCTCTCATTTTTGCCGAACGAACTTCGGCCAGGGCGCGCCGGATCAGGCGCCGGCGAAGAGCCAGGTGCAGCCCGGCAAGATCGCCGATTTGCAGGAACGAACCCAGACGAGTTCGTTTGGCAAAAATGCCATAGAGTTTTTCAATCTCTTCATTCCAAAAGTCTTCTTCGGCCTGAGCGAGCTGGGCCGTGGCGGCGAGAACAGTTTCCAGGTTGGCGTTGAAATCGCGGGCGAGCACCGGCAATAGCTCATTCCGGAGCCGGTTACGGGTAAACTGCGGGTCGGCGTTGGAGGAGTCCTCGCGCCAGGCGAGCCCGCGTTCACGGGCCCATTCCCGCACCTCCGACCGGCTGCAATCTAACAAAGGACGAATAAACCCGTCCGGGGTGAGGTGGCGCATGGCGGCCATGCCGGTTGGTCCGGTACCGCGCAGGAAGCGATGCAGAACGGTTTCAGCCTGATCGCTACGCGTGTGGCCGAGGGCGATGCGGTCCAGGGCCAGGGAGAGGAAGAACTCGCGCCGGAGCCGCCGGGCTTCCTGCTCCAGGTTTCCCTGGCCGGGTTCGAGGCGTGCGCTCACAAAGGGCAGGCCGGCTGCAGCAGCTAATCCGTTCACAAACCGTTCGTCGCCGTCCGATTCCGCGCCTCGCAGACCGTGATTCACGTGCAGGACCGTCAGCTTTACCGGAAACCGCTTCAGAATTTCGAGCAGCACGATGGAATCCGCGCCGCCCGACACCGCCACGCCGACCCGGCTTGCTGCGGGCAGCATGCTATAACGAGCTATGATTTTCGAGACCTTCTCGGGTAATTTGTCCGCCAAAGTCCGATTGTAGGTCTCGACACCCATTTCGAAAATGCATCTCAATCCGCCTCTTACTGAAGAGAAGCTGTACGAACTCTCGTCTGAAATCAAGATTCTGCTGATGGACGTAGACGGCGTTCTGACGGACGGCCGCCTGTACCTGTTTCCCGACCGCAACGGCAACATCGTCGAGACAAAGGGCTTCGATTCGCAGGACGGTATCGCCCTGCGCTGGCTGCAGCGGTTCGATATCGCTACCGGCGTCATCAGCGGGCGCGATTCACCGGCGACTACGGAGCGCGCGCGCCAGGTCGGTATGCGCTGGGTGCTGCAGGGACATATTGAAAAGATTCCGCTGCTCGAGCAGATTCTGGCGGAGGCGAAAACCGATCCGAAGTATGTCGCTTACATCGGCGACGATCTGACGGATGTGGTCATCATGCGGCGCGTGGGACTCTCTTTCGCAACCGCCAATGCGCGCGCGGAAGTCAAGCGTTCGGCGATGGCGGTGACGGAGGCCGCAGGCGGCGCGGGCGCAGTGCGGGAAGTGATCGAGCTGCTGATGAAAGCGCAGGGCCACTGGGAAGGCCTGCTGAGGAAATACGAGGTCACGGCTTGAGCGATACCTCGCCGGGAAAGGTCGGTTTACTGATCCGGACCGTCAGCGGACCGGGCGTGCTGCATCAATTGACGGGGGCAATTGCGCATCACAAGGGCGACATCCGGTCGGTTTCCATCGTGGAAGACCGGCCGGCGGAGACGCGCGTCTACTTCGAGTTCGATCTGCCGGGCCCACTCGGAGCGCTGCTCGAAGAGATTCAGGAACTGCCGGTGGTGCGCGTGGTCGAACCGGTCGAGTCCCTGCAGCAGATTTACGGCAAGCGGATCATTATTGTGGGCGGCGGCGCGCAGGTGGGGCAGGTCGCGCTCGGCGCAATTTCGGAGGCAGATCGCCACAACATACGGGGCGAGCGTATTTCGATCGACACGATTCCGCTGGTAGGAGAACAGACGCTGGCGGCGGCGGTGCGCGCGGTACGGCGCCTGACGCGTGTGCGAGCGCTGGTACTGGCCGGCTCGCTGATGGGCGGCGAAATCGAAACGGCGGTACGTGAAGTCCGCGCCGATGGACTGCTCGTCATCAGCCTGAACATGGCGGGCAGCGTGCCCGATGCATCCGATCTGGTTGTAACCGATCCGGTGCAGGCGGGAGTAATGGCGGTAATGGCCGTGGCCGAAACCGCCAAGTTTACGATCGAGCGTCTGAAACGGCGCGTCTTTTGATTTTGTTTGGCGTTCCGCTAGATGGCGCGCCGCTCGCGCTGTTCAGTGCCAAGCGCGCGTTCGGCTTCGCGCGCAGCAATCGCGATATCGGGAACGCGGATGGCGCGGTAAAGGATGGCTGCGAGTACTGCGCCAACCAGCGGCGCGACGATGAATAACCAGAGTTGTTCGAGCGCCCAGCCTCCTACAAATATGGCCGGGCCGATGCTGCGCGCGGGATTGACCGAGGTGTTCGTCACAGGAATACCCACCAGGTGGATGAGCGTGAGCACCAGCCCGATGGCTATGCCCGCGAAACCGACCGGCGCTTTGATATCCGTGGAACCGATAATCGTGAAGACCAGAAAGAACGTCAGGATAATCTCGGCCAGAAAGGCGGCGAGCAGGCCGTAGTGGCCGGGCGAATGATCCCCAAATCCGTTGGCAGCGAAACCTGAAACTGCCGGCGAATATCCGCCCGGCGTGCCGGAAGCAATCGCGAGGAGCAAGGCGCTTGCGAGAATGGCACCGGCAATCTGCGCGATCATGTATCCCGGCACAAGCCGTGCTTCAACTTTGCGACTTAGAAACAGACCGAGCGTGACGGCCGGATTCAGATGGCAACCGGAGATTGGTCCGACGGCATAAACCATGACCAGAAGCGACAGACCAAAGGCAAAAGCGACGCCGAGATAGCCGACTTTATCACCGGCGAGCACTGCCGTGCCGCAGCCTCCAAAAACCAACACGAACGTTCCGATAACTTCCGCGATGTAGCGATTCATATACACCCTTTCGAGAGTGGTTTCAGCTTCTCGCAGATTTAGATGGACGAACGCGCGCCCGGACCTTTTCTTTTTTTGTGTCGATAAGTTCGAGATCCGTTAGATCGTTTACTAACGGATCTTCCGGCGGCGGATACCCAACGCGGTCGCGAACAAGGACGCCGTGCCAAGTAAGGCGAGACTGCCCGGTTCAGGCGTTGCGGTAAAAGAGCCAAACAGGCCGTGATCTTCGACTGCACCGTTCGGGCCGGGGATGCCGGCCGTGAAGTAGAGCTTATTGACATCCTGCCCGAATGAGCCGTTGCCGAAGCTCAAACCCCAGAGGCCGGCGACCGAGATGGGCGCGCCGTGCGGATCGTCAAGCGAACCGAGGAAAGCACCGGTCGTCGGATCGTAGGCGTTGATCATTCCGTCGCCAAAGTTTCCGACCAGCAGATCGCCACCGAAGGGGCCAAATTTCGAAGGTGCGAGCACCAGGCCCCAGGGCGAATTGAGCGCACCCTGCGACGCGAAATGCCGGATGAGATTGCCGCTGGTATCGAAGACATCGACAAAGCCGTTGCCGGGACCGGGGACGTCGTCTTCGTGCGCCGGGTCCTGCTTGGCGTAGGTGACGTATAGATTACCGTTGATGTTTTGGACATTGAAAGGCGCGAAACCGGCCGGCAGCGTGCTGTCGGTAAATGCGCCGGGAGCAAGCGTGACGGGCGTGAAGTTCGAATCGAAGACATCGACACGACCGGCGCCGAAGTTCGCGGCGTAGAGCATATCGCCCGATGCGGTACTGCCCATCGCCAGACCTTTGTAGACAGAACCGGATGGCGAAGTTGCCTGGATCACAGCGCTGGCGCCGCCGGACCAGGAGGCGAGCGTACCGTCCTCGGTATCGAAGATGAAATGCGAGCCGCCGAAGCCGCTCGAGCCGTTGAAGACGATGCCGGTGGGAGCGCCGGGACCGCCCCCGGGGGCAGGAATACTCACGACCAGCGGCAGGGGCGTGCCCGAGCCGTTATAGATGGCTGAAACGCCGGTGTGATTATTGTTGATCCAGAAGGGTGTTGTTGGACCGGCAACGATGCCCCAGGGATTCGCAAGATTCGGATCGGTATGGCTTGCCATTCCCGGAATATCCGATGTGAGATTCGTTTGGATATAGGCGGCGCCGGGAAGAGACGCCGCGCTTATGAGCG
Source organism: Bryobacteraceae bacterium (assembly GCA_036557945.1). Classification (GTDB taxonomy): domain Bacteria; phylum Acidobacteriota; class Terriglobia; order Bryobacterales; family Bryobacteraceae; genus Bog-105. The sequence goes on from DATBGM010000240.1 coordinate 14,065, forward strand.
CAAATGTGAGCGCAGAAAGGGTGGTTCGCATGCGCAGACTCCTTTTTATGAACATCATTTCGAGTCTGGCTTCGTTCGGAAAAAAGAGCGTTTGCGCGCTGTAAAAGAATTGTAAATTCGGCCTGGCTAACAGGTGAGTGTAGCCTGAAGCGCGCTGACTTCTTCGCAGCTTCCGATGATGAAAGGCGTGCGCTGGTGAATCGTGCAGGGCTGGATTTCAAGAATGCGCTGCCGGCCGTCGATAGCCATTCCGCCCGCCTGCTCGGCGATGAATGCGAGCGGATTCGCTTCATATAAGAGACGGAGCTTGCCCTGCGGATGAGTGACAGTCGGCGGATAGAAAAAAATTCCGCCTTTGAAGAGGGTGCGATGAAAATCCGCAACAAGCGAACCGATATAGCGCGAACTGTACTTGCGGCCGAGATCGCCGGAGCGGAGACGAGCAAGGAATGACTGATAGCCCACGGGAAAACTATCGGCGTTCGCTTCGTTTACCGAGTAGATGTTGCCGCGCGGCGGCATGCGCAGGTCGTCATGACTGAGCACGTACGCGCCGATGGCGGGATCGAGCGTAAAGCCGAAGACTCCACTGCCCGTGGTGTAGACGAGGATGGTGGATGGTCCGTAGACGACGTAACCGGCAGCGACCTGCCTGAGACCGGGCTGAAGGACAGCGGCCTGAAAATCGAGGTCGGGCGGACAGCGGAAAATCGAGAAGATGGTGCCAACGTTAACGTTGACATCGATATTGGAAGAGCCGTCGAGCGGATCGAAAACGATGACGTATTCTCCCGTGCCCTGCTCGCGATCGAAGGTAATGGGCTCTTCGTTTTCTTCCGAGATGAGCGCCGCAACGCTATCGCGCAAACCGAGACAATGCAGGAGCGCCTTGTTGGCGTAGACATCCAGCTTTTGCTGGGCTTCGCCTTGCACGTTGACTTCACCCGCATCGCCGAGCAGATCGAGAAGACCGGCGCGGCGAATTTTCGCTTCGGTCATCTTGGTAGCGAGCGTGATACCGGAGAGCAGCCAGGAAAAGCGGCCGCGGGCTTCGGGGAAGCGAGCCTGCTCATGCAAGAGATGCTGCTGGACGGTGGTGATCATGGCTGGAGGGTTATGCTCAGTATCTATACTTGAGTCTTCGCCTCGCTGAAAGGCGCGGGCTCATCCGCACCTGTGAACATTTCTCTATTCATCACTTGCTACAACGATACGCTGTTTCCGGAAACGGGGAAAGCGGTGGTCGCGGTGCTCGAACGGCTTGGACATCGCGTGGAGTTCCGGCGGGCGCAGAGCTGCTGCGGCCAGATGCATTACAACACAGGCTATCAGAAGGAAGCGCTACCGCTGCTGCGGAATTTTGTCGAGGTTTTTGCGGATGCAGAAGTGATTTGCGCGCCGTCGTCGTCGTGCGTGGCGATGATTCGTGACCACTATCCGAAGATGGCGCGCGAGACAGGCGATGAGAAGACAATCAACGAGGTTGCGGAGCTGGTGCCGCGCGTTTTCGAATTTTCCGAGCTGCTGGTGGACAAACTCGGGGTGGCAGACGTGGGCGCATTCTATCCGCATGCGGTGACGCTGCATCCGTCCTGTCACGGGCTGCGATCGCTTGCACTCGGCGACAAGCCGCGCCGGCTGCTGGAAGCGGTGCGGGGCTTAACGCTCGTCGATCTGCCGGAAGCGGAGCAATGCTGCGGTTTCGGCGGAACGTTCGCGATTAAGAACGCGGATGTCTCAGCGGCGATGCTATCCGACAAGACCGGAGCGGTGCTTGCTACCGGCGCAGAGGTGTGCACGGCGACCGACAATTCCTGCCTGATGCATATCAACGGTGCGCTGAGCCGGCAGCGCGCGGGCGTGAAATGCGTGCACCTGGCAGAAATTCTGGCGGCGCGCGCATGAGTGTCAGAGTGGGGCACGCGGCGGAAGCGCCGAGCTTTCCGCAAGCCGCGGAGAAGCTGGTTCGCAATACGCAATTGCGGCGCAATGTGCGGCATGCAACGAATGTCATCCGCCGCAAGCGCGCGCGCGTTGTGGAAGAACTGCCGGACTGGGAAGAGCTGCGCGAGGCCGGGCATGCGATCAAACAGCACACGCTGCGGCATCTCGATTTTTATCTCGAAGAGTTCGAGCGCAAATGTACGGAGGCAGGCGGGTGCGTACATTGGGCCCGGGATGCGGACGAAGCAAACCGGATCATCGTCGATTTGGTTCGCGCTCACGACGAAAAAGAAGTCATCAAGGTAAAGACGATGACTTCAGACGAAACCGCACTGAACGAATCGCTTGCGGCGGCGGGGATTACGCCATTTGAGACGGACCTGGCGGACCTGATCGTGCAGCTTGGCGAGGACCGGCCGTCGCATATTGTTGTGCCGGCGCTGCACCGAAACAAGATGGAGATCCGGCAGATCTTTCTCGAAAAGATGAAGCTCGAAAATCTGGGCGACAGGCCGGAAGATCTGACGGCGGCCGCCCGCAAATACCTGCGTGAGAAATTTCTCAATGTGCGGACGGGCATCACGGGCGCGAATTTCGCAATCGCCGAAACCGGTTCGGTGGTGGTCGTCGAGTCGGAAGGCAACGGGCGCATGTGCATCACGTTGCCGCGGGTCCTTATCTGCCTGGTGGGAATTGAAAAGATCATCCCGCGTTTCGAAGATCTGGAAGTGTTTCTGCAGCTTCTGCCGCGCTCGGCGACGGGCGAACGCATGAACCCGTACAACTCGATCTGGACCGGAGTTGCGCCCGGTGATGGTCCCGAGGAGTTTCACGTTGTGCTGCTCGATAACGGACGAACGAATGTGCTGCGCGACGAAGAGGCGCGTGAGACGCTCGACTGTATTCGCTGCGGCGCATGTCTGAATGCGTGCCCGGTATACCGCCAGACGGGCGGACATGCGTACGGATCGGTCTATGGCGGACCGATCGGCGCGATTTTAACTCCGCAATTGCAATCCATGCGGCATTCGCAATCGCTGCCCTATGCATCTTCGCTCTGCGGAGCGTGTTATGAAGTATGCCCGGTGAAGATCAATATTCCGGAAGTGCTGATTCATCTGCGCGCAAAAGCGGTCGAACAGGGCTACGAACCCTGGCAAGAGCGCGCGGCGATGAAAGCAGCTGCGTTTGCGCTTGCTTCGGGCACACGGCTCGAAGTGGCGCAAAAGCTGGCGCGCGTGATGCAACTGCCGTTTGAACACGAGGGCCGGCTCGATCACTTGCCGGGCATGCTGGCGGGCTGGACCGCATTTCGGGATCTGGACGCAATACCGAAGCAGTCGTTCCGCGAATGGTGGGCAGAGCGTGAGTAGCGCAAAAGAGGAGATACTGGCTCGCATTCGCGCAAACGGCGAGAAGGACTCGCGCGAGGCGGAATACGACGGGATTGCGCGCAATTACCGGCAAACGGGAACGCTCAGCAAGGATGAGCGGATTGCGTTACTGGCGGACCGTCTGCACGATTATGGCTGCGCCGTACACCGCTGCCCGGAGGCAGAAATTGCTACATGCGTGGGCGATGTTCTGCGCGGCCGCGGGAAGACACATCTGCTCATTACGCCGGAAATTCCAGCAGACTGGCTTCCCAACGATTGCGAATTACTTGCGGATAGCGGCTTGGGCTATGACGAGCTGGACCGCGCCGACGGCGTGCTCACGCGTTGTGCACTGGCGATCGCCGCAACGGGCACGATCGTGCTAAGACACGCCCCGGACACGGGCCGGCGCGCGCTGACACTTGTTCCGGACTATCACTTGTGTATTGTTTTCGAGAGCCAGATGGTGGAACTGGTGCCGGAAGCGATGCAGCAGATGCGGGCCTACGGTCGCGCGCCGCTTACCACGATTTCCGGCCCGTCGGCAACGAGCGATATCGAAATGACGCGCATACAAGGCGTACACGGGCCACGCACACTGGATATTATTTTTGTCAAATGAAACGAATCTGCTTTGTGCTGCAAGTGCGACCGGAACGGCTCGATGAATACAAAGAACGGCATCGCGCGGTATGGCCGGAGATGCAGCGGGCGCTGCGCGAAACGGGCTGGGGCAATTATTCCCTTTTCTTACGGCCAGATGGCTTGCTGGTCGGCTATCTCGAGACGGACGATTTTGAGCGAGCGCGGCACGGCATGGCGGCGCGCGAAGTGAACCAGCGCTGGCAAAGCGAGATGAGCTCCTTCTTCGTCAACCCGCCGGGTGTTGCGCCGGACCAGGCGATGCTGCCGCTCGAAGAAGTCTTTCACTTGCCGTGAACAAGGCCGGCCAGTTCGTCAATGGTCACGAACTGATTGGCAGGGAGATTGGTGAACTGCTGCTTTTTCCCGCTCGGCCATACGACATCGAGTTGCGTCACCACCCGATCCTGCTTTAACCCGAAAGTAAGCGCCAATTCGCTCTGCGAGGCATAGCTCGAGCCGCTATGGACGGATTGCCATTGCTTGCCTGAGGCGGTTTCGACGCGTACGACCGCCTGGAGTCCGCTGCGATTCGATTGGCGGCCCACCAGGCGCACGTTGATCCAGTTGTTGCTGTTGCCGCCGTCATTGCGAAACAGAATCGCCGGACCGTTGTTGGTATTGATCAGAATGTCGAGGTCGCCGTCGTGGTCGTAATCGGCGTAGGCAGCGCCGCGCGCGACGATCGGACGCGTGAAGTCGGTACCGGCCGCTTTGCCGGCATCTTCAAAACGGCCGCCGGCATTGTGAAAGAGCAGCGGCGGCTGCGCGTATTCGAGGTTCGGCGAGAACTTGTGAATCTCCGGCTCGAGATGCCCGTTGCCGGCGAAAATATCAGGCCAGCCATCGAGATCGTAATCGAAAAAGAAGGTACCGAAGGTCAGGCTGCGCAAGCTGGCGCGCGCGATGGGACCGCCGACCGCACGATCGACGAAGAGGCCGTTGCCTTCATTGTGATAGAGCGCCATCGATTGATTGGAAAAGTTGCCGATGACGAGACCCGCGCGTCCGGAGCGATCGAAATCCGCGGCATCGCTCCCCATACCGCCGCGCGCAGTGCCGTCTTCGGAATAGGCGACACCCGCCGGAACAGCGGCTTCTGTAAACGTGCCGTTGTGATTGTTGCGATAAAGCTTGTTAGGCTGGGTATCGTTAGCGATAAATACGTCGGGCGAGCCGTCGTTGTCGTAATCGAAGATTGTGATTCCGAGCGACTTGCTGGACGGATCGCCGAGGCCCGCTTTTGCGGTAACGTCAGCAAACTTTCCAGCGCCGAGATTGCGATAGAGCTTCAGACTCTTGCCTGTGTAAGCCTCCGGAGTGCAGTAGGATTTGGTCTTGCCGTCCATTGAGCAGCGTTTGTCGCTTGCGGGCGTCCATTCCACGTAATTCGCGACGATGAGATCCGCTTTGCCGTCGCGATCGTAGTCGAACCAGGCCGCGCTCGTTCCGAAATTGGCATTGTGAATGCCGCTCGGAGCAGTCACATCGCGAAAATGGCCGCGGCCTTCGTTATGGTAGAGACGATCACCCTCAAGGGCGGTGATGTAAAGATCAGGCAAACCGTCGTTATCGTAGTCGGCGACGCCCACGCCCATCGCGTAAAGCTGCACGTCGAGGCCGCTGCCCTTCGTAATGTCGCTGAAGGTGCCGTTGCGGTTGTTGCGATACAAGGCAGGCAGATAATTTTTGCCGGTGTTCGCCCAATCGCGGTCATTTAGTAAAAGAATGTCAGCCCAGCCATCGCCATCGAGATCGATGAACGCACAGCCAGAGCCCAGCGATTCGGGCAGGTACTTCTTCCCCGCCGCGCCGCTGTGATGTACGAAATGAATTCCGGCTTGCGAAGTGACATTGGTGAAGCGAACTGGCGAAGCGGTCTCCGCCGCGAGACAAATCACGGGTAGAGCGAGCGGCAACGCGAACCAGATTTTCATGAAACAAACTGACCAAAACGAGACTTCTTTCGAGCACTGTAACAGATTCGGCAAAGCGCGCAGGCGTGCTCAATCGAAAGTTGGAGAGCCGTTTCATACCGCGATTACAGGCGGATAGAATTCTAAGTTGTTACGCTGAACCGCGAGGGGAATCTTCGCCGCGGCGGTTCGCCGGGCGCGGGAATAGTGAGGCGAGTCACTCCAGTTTTGGCCGGCACGCTGTTGCTCTGGACAGCTTGCAGCCGCAACGCAAAACTGCCTGCGGTCGGATCGGATCAGTACCGCGAGCTTTGCGCGGCCTTCTATCTCGGACTTTCCGCGCTGCAATCGGGGGAAGACGTAAATGCGCGCAAAGGCTTGACGCGAGCGACGGAAATCGCGCCCGGAGAGCCGGCCGGATGGGCCGATCTCGGGCTGCTGCAATTCCGGCAACAGGACTACGAAGGCGCGTACCAAAGCATGGATAAAGCGCAGAAGCTTATTCCTGATAACAGCCGCATAGAAGCGCTGCTCGGAACAGTTGAGAGCCGGCGGGGTAAAACGGCCGAGACACTGGAGCACCTCAAACGCGCTGTTGCACTCGATTCGAGCAATCTCAAAGCGCTCTATGCACTCGCGCAGGAAACGGAGCGCGAGAACTCTGCGGCGGCAGACGCGGCCGCACAGAATTTGCTGGAAAAGATTCTGCAAAAACAGCCGGACAATATTGCTGTCCGGATAGATCTTGGACGGCTGGCGGCGAAGCGCAACGATGCGCCGGCCCTGCGCCGCGCGGTTGCCAGTCTGAAGAAGGCAGCGGCGAGCTGGCCCGATGCAGCGCGCGCGCAGCTAACGGCGCTCGAGAGGCAAGCTGGCGGAGCAAATGTCCGCCCCGCGGCCGTGCAGGTTCAGTTTTTGCGTAATGTGCTGGTTCGCGTTCCGGCTTACCGCCAAAGCCTAGATGAAGTGAAGACGCCCGCGACTTCGGCAGGCGAGCCCTTTGTAAGGTTTTTGAAGCTGCCCTCGCCGAGTTCCGAGCCGAGCGCGCCCGATAAGGCGCTTCGCTTTGAAGATAGGCCGCTTGCGTCTGTTGCCGGCGCAATCACCTGGCTTGGCACCTTCGTTGCCGATGACAAGAGCAATGCCGAGGCGATCTGGGTAGACGACCGGGGGTTGCATCCGGGCCAGGGAGTGACGCTCGCCGTGCCCCGCGGCGCTTTAGGTGAGCATGGGCTGCTGGCTGCCGATCTGAACTACGATTTCAAAACAGACCTGGTGGTCGCGACAGAAGGCGGCGTGCGGATTTATCAGCAGGAGGATCGAACACACTTCACCGATGTGAGCGCGAGGACGAAATTGCCGCCTGAGCTTCTTGCCGGAAAGTTCAACGGCGCCTGGGCCTTCGACATCGATCTCGATGGCGATCTGGATATTGTCCTTGGCATTGCGGCGGGCGAACCGGTTGTGTTGCGGAATAACGGCGACAGTACGTTTGCGGTATTGAAGCCCTTTCATGATGTCGACGGTCTCAAGGCATTCACGAGTGCGGATGTGGATGGCGACGGCGATGCGGATGTAGCTATGCTCGATGGAGCCGGTCAGTTGAAAGTGTTTGCAAATGAGCGGCTCGGGGACTATCGTTTGCGCGAGCTGCCAGATTCTGCGCGCGGGCAATCGATTGCGCTCGCGGCGGCCGATGTAAACGGAGACGGACTGCCGGATTTTGTCGTGCTGCGCGCGGATGGCCGGATTACGCGCTTATCGGATGGCTCGCGCGGACATGAATGGACAAGCGGCGAGATCGCTCGCACAAGTGGCACGACGTTGCAACTTGCCGATTTGGACAACAACGGCTCGATGGATATCATCGCCGGCACGCAGGTGTTTTTGTCGGATGGCCATAGCTATACCGCACTTCAAACGCGGCTCGCGGCGGAGGCGCGTGGATTCATGGAAACGCAGGCTGGCCGGCTTGATCCGATCGCCATCGGCGCAGATCATCACGCGCAGGAGCTGATGAATCGCGGCACAAAAGCGTATCACTGGCAGGATGTGCGGCCGAAAGCGGCCACAACGCACGGCGATCAGCGCATTAACTCGTTCGGTATTGGTGGAAGCATCGAGATTCGATCCGATCTGCTGACGGAACAACAGATCATCGCGTCGCCCATCCTGCATTTCGGGCTTGGCGAGCATACCGGGGCACAGTTCGCGCGGATTTTGTGGCCTAACGGATTGATCCAGACGGAATTTTCGCTGAAGGCGAATCAGACGCTCGCGGCCGAGCAGCGGCTCAAGGGTTCATGCCCTCTGTTATTCGCGTGGAATGGCGCGACAATGCAGTTTGTGAAAGACGTTGCGCCGATGTCTGGTGCGCTCGGGGCGCATGATGGCTCGGGTAAGTTTGCCGATATCGCGCAAACGGAAGAATGGTTCAAGATCGGCGGCAGGCAGCTTCAAGCGCGCGACGGGTTCTATGACTTGCGCGTGACGGACGAGTATTGGGAGGCATATTTTATCGATCGATACTCGTTAGCGGCGGTCGATCATCCGGCGGGTACGCAGGTATTTGTCGATGAGCGGGTTGCGGCTCCGCCGGCGCCGCTGCGCGTCTACCTCACCGGACCTTCGCACGCATTCGCCAGCGTACGCGATAACCATGGCGCCGATGTCAGCGCTTCGGTGGCACAGCTCGATCACCGCTATCTGGATACGTTCGCGCTTGGAGCCTATCAGGGGATTGCACGCGATCACTGGGTCGAACTGGAGCTGCCCGCTAAGGCGCCGCGAACCGGCCGTGTATATCTGATTGCCGATGGCTGGCTGCATCCCTGGGACGACGGCATCCTGGTCGCAGCTAGCCAAGGCCGCGCCGGCGCGCTGCAGGAGATGAGTATGGAAGTACCGGATCGCCACGGACGCTGGCAGGTGGCGGCGCGGGACCTGGGCGTTCCCGCTGGACGAGAGAAGACGGTAGTGTTTGAAATCTCAAATCTGTTTGCACCGGGTGCTCCGAGGAAATTGCGGCTGCGTACGAATCTCGAAATCTATTGGGACCGGCTGGCCTGGGCGGCCGGCGCTTCGGATACGGATTTGCAAACGACAGACTTGCCGATCGCCGACGCCGAGTTGCAGCACCGTGGCTTTTCGCAAATCCGGCAAGCTTCCGCGCGCACTCCTGAAGTTCCGGAATACAATCAGCTTGCAGCAAGCGGAAACCGGTGGAGCGCAATCGAAGGCTATTACACGCGCTACGGGAGGGTGCGTCCGTTGCTTGAAAAGAGCGACGATCGTTTTGTCATTGCCGGCAGCGGCGACGAATTGAGGATGCGGTTCAAAGCGCCGGCGCCGGCGCGCGCAGGGTACACGCGCGATTTTATTTTTGCCGGCGACGGTTGGATGAAAGAAGGCGATTACAGCTTCGCGCATTCGACAACACTCGCGCCGCTGCCGTATCACGGGATGAAACGGTATGACGCACCGCTGACGAGTCTGGAGCAGGAGCGCGCTTACCACGAGCATCCCGCGGACTGGCGCGATTTTCACACGCGGTATGTAGGGCCGGAGCCGCTTGCGGCTCACGTTTGGAAGCAGTGAGTTCTATATGCAGCGCAACTTAATTCGCTGGGCGGTCGGGGTGGTTTTTCTGAGCCTGCTACTTGGTCCGCTGATCTACAAGCGCATCCTGCAGCACCGCCAGGCAGCAGACTCCGCGCATAACCGCGCTGCGGCACTTGCCCGCTACGGCTTCAACTTTCAGGAAGTCTCAAAGGCGGTCGGCATCCATTTCGTCCATAGAGCACCCACGCTCGATGTGAAACTTAAGCACATCATGGAGCAGGTCGCATCGATGGGGGCCGCCGTTTCTATTGTCGATTTCGATCGCGACGGCTGGGATGACATCTACGTAGCAAACAGCGGCGAAGGATCGCATAATGCGCTTTATCGTAACCTGGGCAACGGCACGTTTGAAGATGTCTCCGGGCGCGTCGGGCTAGCCGATGTAAATGCGACCGGCACCGGAGTAAGCATGGGTTCCGTTTGGGGCGATTACGACAACGATGGCTATGAAGACGTACTGATCTATAAGTGGGGAAAGCCGGAGCTGTATCACAACGACGGGGGTAACCACTTTACCCGTGTTACCGAGCAAGCGGGACTGCCGCCCTGGGTGAATGCCAACAGCGCGATCTGGTTCGATTACGATCGCGATGGAAAACTTGACCTGTTTCTCGGCGGCTATTACCCGGAAAGCGTCGATCTGTGGCATCTGAAGACCACAAAGGTGATGCCGGAGAGCTTCGAATACGCGCAAAACGGCGGGCGTAAGTACCTGTTTCATAATCTCGGCAACGGCAGGTTTGAAGAAGTATCGGAACACCTTGGAATCAAGTCACGGCGCTGGTCGCTGGCAGCAGTGGCCGCAGATTTACGCGGCACCGGCTATCCCGACCTTTTTATTGCAAATGACTATGGCGTTTCCGAGCTTTACTTCAATGAAGGCGGCAAGCGTTTTCGCGAAGTCGGGAAAGAAACAGGAGTAGGTTACGCGCCGAAAAGCGGCATGACGGCTGCGGTTGGAGATATTCTGAACCAGGGCCGTTACGATATCTTCGTTTCCAATATCTCCGAGGAAGGCGTACTTGTTCAGGGTAATAATCTCTGGGTGCCGCAGCCAGGCACGGCGGGCGACAGCATCAAGTACGAGAATATGGCCAATGCGATGGGCGTTGAGCTGGGTGGCTGGAGTTTCGGTACACAGTTCGGAGATCTGAATAACGACGGCTATCTCGACATTTATGAGGTAAACGGTAACGTTTCGCTCGACCAGGACCAAAGTTACTGGTACGACTACTCAAAAGTCGCGGGAGGAAACAAGACGATTATCTCCGATGCGGCAAACTGGCCCTCTCTGCGCGGCAGAAGCTTATCGGGTTACCAGCAAAAGCGCGTATGGATCAATGACGGCGCGGGACAATTTAAGGAAGTTTCGCAGCTCGTCGGGGTAACGGACCGATATGACGGCCGCTCGATTGTTCTGGCGGATCTGGATAACAACGGCGCCCTGGATGCAGTTACTGCAAACCAGCGCGGTCCGCTTCTACTCTATAAGAATCAAGTTAGCGCCAAGAATCACTGGATCGAATTTCAGCTCGAAGGACGAGTTAGCAATCGAAGTGCGATCGGAACCGAGGTACGCCTGTTCTGGAATGGCCAGCAACAAGTGCAGGAGGTATCGGGCGGCAGCGGCTTCTGCGGTCAGAATCAGCGGCGCCTTCATTTCGGCGTAGGAACGGCAACAACGGTCGATCGGGCGGAGATTCGCTGGCCCTCCGGACTCATTCAGAACATCGATTCACCACGCCTGAACATGATTCACAAGATTGTGGAACCAAATGAGCAACACAGCGCAAAGAACAGTTACTGAAGCCCGGCCACCGGCGACGGCACGCTCCGCCGTGGTGCGATTCTTCAGTGCCGACAATCGTTATCTGCCGCCGCTGTTTATTACGCTGATCCTGCTGGTGAGCCAGCTCTCGTTCGGTCTGCTCGAAAGCCTTTCGCGCACGCTGCTCGCCATTGCTGCCAGCATGTTATGCGAGATTGCGCTCGCACTACTCGTCTATCGCAAAATACCGCACCTGGCGAGCGCCTATATTACCGGAATCAGCGTCGGAATTCTGCTGCGTTCTCCGGCATTCTGGCCCTACGCGCTTTGCAGCGCACTCGCGATCATGTCGAAGTATGTCATTCGCTGGCGGGGACGGCACTTATGGAATCCGTCTAACTTTGGAATATCGGCGATGTTACTCATTGCGCCGGAATATGTGGCGACGCTGAGTGTGCAGTGGGGAAACACGATCTGGCCGATGCTGGTCGTCTGGCTCTTAGGTGTTCTGATCGTCCTGCGTGTAAAGAGATTTCATATTACTGCCACGTATGTCATTTCGTTTGTCGCTCTCTCCTGGATCCGCACTTTTTTTACCGGTCATCCGTTTCTGGCGGAAGTTGCGCCAATTACCGGTCCTATGTATCAGCTCTTTATCTTTTTCATGATTACGGACCCGCGGACAACCGTGAAGCCGCGCTGGGCACAATGCCTGGTGGCGTTTCTGGTGGCGGCGGTGGAGATGATTTTACGCCTCTTCGAGAACGTTCACGCGCCTTATTATGCGCTGGCGATTGTCGGTCCGATTGCAGTTGCCGTTGAGATTGCGATTACGTCGCGACGGCAGCGTATGCTGCTGGCAGGGCTAGCCGGCGCCAATTAGCGCGTCGCTCCGCTTGCGGAATGGGCGTTCGGGCTTCGAGATGCAGGCGAAAACGCCTACTCCACACGATCAATCAGCATTTTGCAAGTCATGTGACATAGATCTTTCGGCCTGCAATTGCTTTTTTCGATAGGCTCTTAGACGCGACGGGAACGGGCGGAGCGCATCTTATGCCAGCGCCATGCGAACAGCCCTGCGAAGCCCAGCAGTATGAGTGAAGGCGTGCTCGCCTCGGGCACGCTGGCAGCGACGACTGTGACGCGCAGATTGTCGGTAATGGCGTCCGCGCCGAAAGGATCGCCGAGGAAGGCATCGTAGCCTCGTTCGAAGCCATGTGTTGTGCCCTGCGCAGTCAGAGTGTAGACATAAGAGAATGTATCGCCCTTCTGTAGCAAACCGGCGGTGCCCAGGTTCACATCCAGCGATACGGAATCGATGCTAAAGCTCGGGTTGAAATCGTCGCCGTTGAAATTCACGGACTTGGCCACTGAGCCGGTCTGGCCGAGGACTTTCACATCGCCAAAATTTATGAAATCGGTGCCGGAAATAAGCTGCCTCTCAAACTCGCGCAAACCGAATTCGAAGGTGTTTGATTCGAATATGCCATCCGGATGCTTGACTGTGCTGACTAACTTGGCGCTGGCCGCGGCTGTTTCGCTTGCACTCGGGCCGGTGAGTCTCGGCGGGACATCCAGCAGTTGCACCTGGAGCGCCGGAATGTGCAGGTGCATTTTAATTTGCACCACCGGCTCATTCCCGTTATAGACGAACGTCTGCGTCCATAAAGACTGCGCGACCATCTGCCGGACACCCTGACCAGAACCGCCGGGATTTCCAAAGATCAACTGACTGACGCCCACGCCGCCATTGCCGTCGGATTCGGCGAGCGACGATGCAAATGCGCCGGAAATGTTGGTCGAGCGGCCCGAGGCGTTAACGCCCGTTCCGCTGAGGTGCAGCAGTTCGGCGCTCTGTTTCGGGCTGGGCGTGGTACCGAACAATGGCTTGGAGTCCTGGAAAACCGTTGCGCCCGGCAGAATGGACTCGCTCACGTTGGCGGAGAGGTCGATGGGGCTGCCGAGGACGCCGAACGGTAGACGGTCGGCGTACAAGACTCCGCCGGGAAACACGAACGAGAGAGCCGCGATGAGAGCGGCGAGCGCGTTGCGATCGATTGTCATACTAGTCACCTGCACTTTGGTATGGCCGCAGCACGGAAAACAGGCAACTGGCGACGTGCCGGCGGCTAACTAGTATATAGGCAATTCGAGAGGAAAAGGGCTCATCCTACTCGTTCCGCAGGGCCGTCATGGGCTCCACTCCCGCGGCGCGCGAAGCAGGGATTACCGAGGCTAACAACGCTGCCAGGCAAAGCAGCAATATGGCGAGCGCCAGCCTGGCAGGATCCCAGGGCGCAACGGCGAACAGTTGATTGTTCATCAGCCGGCCGGCGCCGATCGCAGCCGGAATACCAAGCGCGAGTCCGATTGCTACCTGTGAAAAAGCGCCGCGCAGGACCATTCTCACGACACCCGCGCGATCCGCACCCAGCGCCATTCGTACACCGATCTCGCTGGTGCGCTGTTCCACCGTATAAGCCATCACTCCGTACAAACCGACCGCCGCCAGTAACAATGCCAGCGCGCCGAACAGCATGGTAAGCGTCGCAATCATTTTTTCCTGCTGAAAATCTGCGCTTATGACCTTGCTATAAGGGTCCACTCCGTAGAGCACAAGGTCCGGATCGACACTAGCCAGCGCCTTGCGTACACGATCTTCCATGCCGGGCGGATTGCCCGGCGCCCAGATCACAATGTTGTACAGATAGTGCGACCAGATTTCACCACTGCGGAACGCCGGATCGTCATAATCCACCGTTTGCGTTTCCGATACCCAGAACATCGGCCGGATGGGATCTTTGTAATCGTAAGTCATATACCGCATGTCCCTCGAAACTCCCACGATTTCGTAGGTCGAGGAATACTTGATCTTGTCGGGCCCGAAATGCTGCCCGATCGGATTCTGGCCTTTGAAGAACCTTCTGGCAAAGGCTTCGTTGACCACGGCGATCTTGCGCGTCGTCGGCGTGTCTTCCTCAGCAATGGCCCGGCCCTGCACAATCTTGGCGCCGATCGTCTCGAAGAAGCCAGGCATTACGCGCGCCCAGCCTGCACCTGTGTCTTCCTTGGGCGCCGGCTCCGGACGTCCCTGCACGCGAATACCGTCGTTCCAGCTGTCGCCTGTCATGGGCGCATAGAGTGCGGGAGCGACCATGCGCACTCCCGGTATGCCCAGCAGGCGATCGTCAATTCGTCGAAACAGCGGCTCCATCTGCTCCGGCTTGTAATTGCTGAGCATTGGATTAATCCAGGCAATATATCTGCCCTGCATCTCGAATCCGAAATTCTGGTGCTCCAGATTTCGCAAGCTCTGGCCTAGCAACGCTGCGGCCGACAGAAGCACCAGCGACATCGCGACCTGCGCCACCACCAGCGATTTCTGTGCGAGCGAGCGCCCGGCGCCCACCGAACGATTGGCTCCGCGCAGCGCCTCCACCGGATCGGCCTGCGATGTCATCCAGGCTGGAGCGATCCCGAATATGACTCCTGTCAATACCGATACTCCGAAGGTGAAGAGCAGCACAGGCCAGGAAGGCGTTGCGTCAATCGGAACGTAGTTATTCGGCCCACCGATCTGGAACGCAAGGTGAAGAATCAGCCTTGTCCCGGCATACGCCACGCCGATACCCAAGAGTCCTCCAATCAAGGCCAGCATGACGGACTCCACCAGCGCCTTCCGCACCAAGCGGCCTCTTGGGGCGCCGAGCGCCACGCGTATGGAAGTTTGGGCCCGGTCCTTCAGACCGCGCGCGAGCATCAGATTCGCCAGATTGGCGCAGGCTACCAGAAGCACACATGCTGCCGCTATCAGCAGCAGCTTTAATCCCTCCTGATATTGATCACGCATCGCGGCAACTCCTGAGCCGCCGGGAACCAGATGTAGCGTCTGCTGGCGCCAGAGCTGCTTTTCTCCCGGCTCCATGTCGGGAACGTGGCTCGCCAGCCAGTCATGGAATTCTACCTTCAGCTTTGCTTCAAGCGACTTGGGATCGACTCCGGGACGCACTCTCCCGATCAGGTCCAGGAAATTGCCATTCGGTCGTTTCAGCCGTGCGGTCGCGCCGTCAATCAACAATTCCGTGGTCGCGGGCAACCAGAAATCCGGCATACCCCACCCGGCCAGTTTTGCGCCAAAAAATCCCGGTGGCGCCACGCCGATCACTGTAAACGGATGGCCGTTGATTTGGTAAGTGCCGCCGACTACGGAAGGATCAGCACCGTACTTTTCCTGCCAGATGCGAAAGCTCATGACTGCGACCGGCGCCGATCCCTCGCGGTCGTCCGCATCGGTCATCAGCCGCCCGATCCACGGATGCACGCCCAGAGTCCGGAAGAAATTTCCAGACACATACTGTCCATTACGCGTATCCGCCTGCGCTTGTGATCCCGCCCTGCGCACGCCGAGCGGTGCATTCCCGGCCTGGAGCGCCGCTAACTCGACAAATTCGGGAGTATGCGCGCGGAAGTTCTGGTATGCCTCCCAGGAAAACAGCGAGAAATCTCCATCGCTGCCCTGGGTATATCCACCCCAGTTGCAACAGCGAATTTTATCGCCGATCCTCCACAGCTCTTCCGGCCTGGTCACCGGCAGCGACTTCAGCATCACCTGGTGCACAAGGGTAAAGATGGCAGTCGTCGCTCCAATGCCCAGCGCTAAGGTGATCACTGCCGTGGTTGTGAACCCCGGCGCTTTCCGCAATTGCCGTAGTGCCTCTCGCAAACCCGCCATCACTTGTCTCCTATGATGCCTGTCGAACTGAAAGCTGCTCCTTACGTTCAGAACAGATACGGATCAGCCATCGATCCGTTAGCAAAAACTCGCAAGTTCCGGTTCTGCCCGCCAAATTTTCAATACTCGACAATATCCGTTTGGTTACATGAAGACGTGGTTTTGCGAACGGAAAGCCGATAAACTTTGTTTTCCCAAGTCTTAGGAGCGCAGAATCCGGCCGGCTGCGCGTGATACTTGTTAAGCCGCGTTTGTTGTGATGACAGCCGTCCGGGTCAGAATATGAAAAGAAGGAGTTAGGCGATGCTGGCTTCACGCCGAACGTTCGTGGCGGGGCTTTCCGGTTTTGGACTCACATCGACTGTTTCATCCGGCAGCAGCGCGTCTGCGGCCCGCGCCGGTGCCACAACCGCAAGCTCGGGAGAGCCGGCTCTACACTGCATCGAGCCCGTTTCAAGCCGGCAGGTCAAAGTCAAGGATGAGTTCTGGTCGCCCAAATTGACGGTATGGCAGGAGGTGACAATTCGCGACTGCTTCCGCAAATTTGAGAACGATCGTGGCGGCGCACTGAACAACTTCGACAAAGTGCGCGACGGCCGCAAGGGCGGACATGCCGGCCCGCCGTGGTATGACGGCCTTATCTACGAGATGATTCGGGGCTCAGCCGATTTTCTCGTCATTCATCCCGATCCTGAACTCGAAGCACAACTCGATGGCTATATTGCGCGTATCGCGGCTGCTGCGGCCAGGAACCCGAACGGCTACATCAATACCTACACGCAACTCGACGAACCAGGTCATGACTGGGGGCTGAATGGAGGGCTTCAAATCTGGCAGCACGAAATCTACAATGCGGGCGCATTAGTCGATGCCGGCATCCATTATTACCGCGCTACCGGCAAAACGGTGCTGCTAACAACCGGCGTCAGGTTTGCAAACTACATGACGGAGTTGATGGGGCCCGCTCCGAAGAAGAACATTGTTCCGTGTCATTCGCTGCCGGAGGAAGCCTTAGTAAAGCTCTACGTTCTGTTCCGCGAAAATCCGGATTTGAAGCAGAAGCTTTCCCTAGACGTCGATGAGAAGAGCTATTTATCGCTAGCCGAGTTCTGGATCGAAAATCGGGGACATCATATCGGCAAGCCGGATTGGGAAAAGGATCGCAGTGCGGCGGAACAGTTCGTCCGAAATCAGGAGTACGGCGAAGGCAGGCCATCCTGGGGCGCGTATGCGCAGGATGACAAACCGATCTTCGAACAAGAAACCCTGCACGGGCATGCTGTTCGAGCAACTCTGCTGTGCGCGGGGGTAGCCGCCGCGGCTCGCGTGAACGGGCGCCCGGATTACATGGCAACTGTGAACAGGTTCTGGGAAAACATGGTCTACCGGCGCATGCACATCACCGGCGGTGTGGGCGCGTTCGCTAACGAAGAAAAGTTTGGTCCGGATTATTTCCTTCCCAACGACGCGTATCTCGAAACGTGTGCAGCAGTCGGAGCTTCCTTCTTCCATGTGAATATGAATCTTGCATTTGGCCATGCGCGCTATATGGATGAGTTGGAACGAGCGCTTTACAATGGAGCGCTGGCGGGCGTTTCGCTGAAAGGCGATACGTATTTCTATACGAATCCGCTTGAGGCGGGCAAAGACCGCAGTCGTTGGGTTTGGCACGATTGTCCGTGCTGTCCGCCCATGTTTCTGAAGTTGATGGGCGCAATGCCCGGGTACATTTACGCTACGGACAGCGACAGTTTGTACGTAAACCTGTTTGTGGCAAGTGAGGCATCGGCCGTGGTCAAGGAGACGCGCCTCACCATCCAACAGACGAGTCGGTATCCCTGGCAAGGCGCAGTCAAAATGACATTGAATCCGGTACGGCCTGCGACGTTTAACTTAATGGTGCGAATTCCGGGATGGTGCCGCAATGCAAGCCTGACGATCAACGGCCAAGCGGTTTCGGGAATGGAGATGGTTCGCGGATATGCGCGCCTCGAACGCTTATGGAGGCCGGGCGACGTGGTCGAGCTGATCATGCCAATGCCGGTTGAGGCGGTTAAAGCGCATCCACTCGTCGAGGCGGATGCCGGTAAAAAGGCCCTTATGCGGGGACCGCTTGTATACTGCCTTGAATCTGTGGACAACGGACTGCATGTGCGGCAGATCGGCGTGTCTTCACAGACCAGGTTTGCGACCCGTTACCAGCCTGAGCTGCTACGAGGTGTGACAACGATCAGCGGGACGGCGCGGTTGATGAATGCGCCACTTTGGGAGAATTCGCTTTACGCGCCCGCCCGAGATCTGCCCGATTCCAAGCCTGTGCAGATCACGGCTATTCCCTATTACGCCAATGCCAATCGCGGGCCGGTTGACATGACTGTCTGGCTGCCCGAAGCTGCCCGACCTGAGACATAGGTAAGAAGATTGTTTTTGGTGGACGGCACGGGATTCGAATGCGCGTTTGCACTGAAGCGCGATCCGCAGACCGAATTGCGGATACGCATCCGGGAGTTAGCGGGCAGTCGCGTTCGATACGGATACCGGCGCATTGCGGTGCTGTTGCGCCGCCAAGGGGTGGCAGGTGAACGCGAAGAGGGTTTATCGGTGCAGTGCTACCTATATCTTAGGAACAATCTGTTAACCATGTGTCCGGGCCGGACAATGGCTTATTTGGGGCGGCTGGAGGGATTCGAACTCCACTCGTCGCTGTGAAATCTGTAAGTTACTGATTCCATTAGCGTACGGTTTTCATGTTTTGCATATTCCGTACCCAGCAGCTACAAAACGGCTACAAAATCTACATAGGGTAGCCGCCCCGGTGGAAGTACCACCTGCTGCAGCCGGTCAGAAGGGGTATCCGTTCGGCTTCTCCGACGGCGAGAAGGAGTTCCTGCTGCCGCCCGAAATCAA
>DATBGM010000241.1:0-16494 GCA_036557945.1 Bryobacteraceae bacterium
GCCGCCAAAGCTCTTTCAGAAGCCGCACGTTGTCTCCTCAAGCTGTCTTCATGACAAGCTGAATAGCGGTAATGAGCTTGTCGAATTCGCCGGCCTCCGCTTCGAGCTGCCTGCGGCCTTCTTTCGTCAGCCGGTAAAAGCGCGCCTTGCGGTTGGTTTCCGAAATGCCCCACTCGGCGCGCAGCCAGCCCTTCACGAGCATGCGATTCAGAGCCGGATAGAGTGAACCCTCTTCTACATCCAGCACGCCCGCCGAGCATTGCTTGATGCGCCGCGCAATGGCATAGCCGTGCAGCGGACCGGCATCCAGCGTGCGCAGAATTAGCAGGTAGAGCGTCCCGGGTAAAAGTTGTGGTGAGTCGTCCGGCATGATAGTTTCTAGACTATATATAGCCGGGACAGGGGAGCAAAGTCAATTCCAAAAAGGCTGGCCGTCCAATAGCGCCGGCTTTGCGCGATTAGCTTTCCAGCTGAGCGTTTAACGTAATTTCGGTGTCGAAGAGTTTCGAGACCGGGCAATTCTCTTTTGCCGTATTGGCGGCCCGGTTGAATGCTTCCTGAGAGGCTCCCGGAATTTTCGCTTTCAAGTCGAGATGACTGCTCTTGATCGCAAATCCGCTTCCTTCCTGTTCGAGAGAAACGGTGCAGGTCGTGTCGATGCTGTCTGCCTTGAGTCCCTCGTTCTGAAGAGTGAGGGAGAGTGCCATGGAAAAGCAGCCCGCGTGCGCAGCCGCGAGCAATTCTTCCGGATTCGTGCCGGTACCTTGTTCAAAACGCGTTTTAAATGAATATTGCGCATTCGAGAGAAGGCCGCTGTCGGTCGATATGGTGCCCGAGCCGGTTTTCAGATCGCCTTTCCATTGTGCTTTCGCGTGTCTTTGCATGTTGTTTAGCGTATCGCGCCCGCCTAATCAGTACGGCAGATATACGAAAGCATGCGGCCGGGATTTGCCGGCTCGCGACGATACGAAAAAAATTGATCCGGACGGCAGACGGTGCAGAGCTCGCAATCGAAGATATATTTTTCCGCGAGACCCGCTTCGAGCAACTGCTGCTTATTGGCCGCAGCGAGATCGAGATGCGGTCGCGGCGAATCCTGTATCTCTCTTACACATTCTGGCGCAAACTGCGCCGCCACATCCACGCTCACCTCGTAGCAGCACACCCGTATCGAAGGCCCGATCGCCGCCTGCAAATCAGCCGGATCGCTGCCATACTCGCTGCGCAGTTTTGCGATAGTATTCGCCACGATCGAAGCCGTTGTCCCGCGCCAGCCGGCATGTACAGCGGCGATGGTACGCAGACGCGGATCGAGCAGTAAAATCGAAAGGCAGTCAGCGGTGCGTACGCCAATCGGCCGTGCAATATCGCCCGTAACGAGAGCGTCGCCCTTAAGCTCGCGATCGGCGAAATCGCCCGCCGCGCGGACCTCGCCCGAGTGCACCTGCCGGAGCGTCAGAGCGGGCGGGTGAGGCGCGTGCCGCGAACCGAACCCATGTTTTTGCCAAACGAACTCAGCCCATGGCGCGCAAGTGTAAATCCCTTTGTTTTCAGTAAACAAATCGCTATTTTGAAACCGGCACTTCAGCTCCTGCCTGGCGATACCAGGCAAGCGTCTGCCGTAAGCCCTCTTCAAAAGTGAAGCGCGGCGAATGTCCCAGGTCGCGCACGGCCGCACGCACATCGGCCTGTGAATCGTGCACGTCACCGGGGCGTGGCGGGCCGTAGTTGGCGGGCAGGTTGACCCCTTCGATCTTCTGCAACAGGCCCCACGTTTCGTTCAAGGTGTAACGGTTGCCGTTGCCGGCATTGAAAACCTTACCGGAAACGCCGTTCGCTTCCGAAGCTTTAAGCAGTAGACCGACTACATCCTCGACGAAGGTGAAATCGCGCGATTGTTCGCCGTCGCCGTAAATCGTCGGGCTGCGGCGCTGAATCAGGGCGGTAAGGAAGATCGACAGGACGCCGGAGTAGACGCTCGTCGGGTCCTGCCGCGGACCGAAGACATTAAAAAATCGAAGCGAGACGGTTTCCAGCCCGAAGCATTCCGCGAAAACACTCGCGTAATACTCGCCCACGAGTTTCTGCAGCGCATAGGGCGATTTCGGACGCGGCAGCATATCTTCTACCTTTGGAAGAACCGCTGTATCGCCATACGCCGACGACGATGCCGCATAGACAACGCGGCCCACCTTCCCTTCTGCAGCCGCCCGAAACACGTTAAAGGTCCCATCGATATTGACTTGATGACTCGAGACCGGATCCAGAATGGATTTCGGAACAGAAGGCAGCGCCGCCACATGAAACACGCGGCGTGCACCGGCGATTACGGGCGCAATGCCATCGTAATTGCGGATATCCACTTCATGAACGGTGATGCGATCCGCGATTTCTTCTAAATTATCAAGCGAGCCGGTCGAAAGATTGTCAATAACATGAACATGACGGCCCTCGGCAAGCAAGCCGCGAACCAGGGCGGATCCGATAAAGCCGGCTCCCCCGGTGACTACATAACGATTCATAGAGTTTGTGATTGCAAGAGATGTTCGAGCGCGCCCGCCGCAATCTGGTGCGGATCGCGCGAAAAATCGAAAGCCTCGAGCGAGACCCAGCCGCGATAATTCAGCTGTTCCAGGGTCGTGAGCAGTTCGCCGAAATCGTAATCGCCCTGTCCGGGCTCGCTGCCGTCCATTTCATTCACATGAATGTGCCGGATATGCGGCCAAAATTTACGCAACAACTCGGTGTGCGGCAGTGACTCATCGACGGCATTATGCACGTCGAACATGGTCTGAACAGCAGGACTGTTGATTTCTTCGATAATGACGGCAGCTTCCGCGAGGGTATTGACGACGTCGCATTGCGCGCGCGAAAGCGGCTCCAGCAGAATTTGCACATGGCGCGCCTCCGCATGCGAGGCGAGCTTCGCGAGCCCGTCCCGCAGAATGGCAGAGGCTTCGCCAGGCGTCGCGCCGGGTAAACTCGCGCGCTGTTTCGGCGATCCGAAAACCAGTACGCTGGCAGAATCCCGCTGCGGGTTCAAGTCCGCGGCGAGATCAATCAATGCATCGAGAAAACGCCAGGTGCGCTCGCGCCGCTCTTTATCCGGCGTAGTCGCGTGCAAGTCCGCGGGCGCCGCCAGAATCCAATGGAGACCGACAAATGAAAGTTTGTGGCGGATGATCGTCTGCCGGATAGCGTCGCGCTCGTCCGGGCTCAACGCCACCGGATCGGCGCCGAGCGTAAAGGGCGCAATTTCGATGCCTGTGTAACCGGCTTTCTGCAACCCGGCGCAACCCTCGGGAAAGCTCAGTTTCTGAAAGATTTCGTTACATGCGGCAAAGCGCAGCGATGTCGCCATTCAAACTTTAGTTTAGCGAGGCGTACCGCAAACCACTTACTCTTCATCCTGCTGAGCAGAGAGCGTAGCTACCACCGTCAGGTCTTCGAGTGTGGTCACATCGCCGGTCACTGCGTTCGTTGTTACAATTTCCCGCAAAAGCCGGCGCATGATTTTGCCGCTGCGTGTTTTGGGTAGCGCATCGGTAAAGCGAATCTCTTCCGGCCGCGCAAACGATCCGATTTCTTTTGCCACCCACTGCCGCAGATCCTGTCCGAGTGCGCTCTTATCCCAATCGCCCTTCTTCAAAGTCACAAACGCGCAGACGGCCTGGCCTGTAATCTCGTGGGGCTTGCCGACGACAGCAGCCTCCGCTACCGCCGGATGGTGCACGAGCGATGATTCCACCTCCATCGTGCTGAGGCGATGCCCGCTGACGTTCATCACGTCATCCACCCGGCCAAGGACCCAGTAGTATCCGTCGTCGTCGCAGCGCGCTGCATCACCGGTGAAATAAGCCCCGGGTACGCGCGACCAGTACTGCTCTTTGAAGCGCTCCGGATCGCCCCAGATGGTACGGATCATGCTGGGCCACGGCTGGCGAATGATCAGATAACCTTCGCGATTCTTGCCGACCGGCTGCCCCTTTGTATTCACAATATCCGGAACTACGCCCGGCAGGGGCAGCGTGGCGGAACCGGGCTTGAGCGGCGTCGCTCCCGGCATGGCAGAGATCATAATGCCCCCGGTTTCGGTCTGCCACCAGGTGTCCACAATCGGGCAGCGCTCTTTACCGATCACGCGGTGATACCACTCCCACGCCGCGGGATTGATTGGCTCACCAACCGATCCGAGCACGCGCAGACTCGAAAGATCATGCGCATCCGGCCACTTCTCGCCCTGCCGTACCAGCGCTCGAATAGCCGTCGGCGAAGTGTAGAAAATCGTCACTTTCAGTTTTTCGACAATCGCCCACATGCGATCGAAGGCGGGATAGTCAGGGGCGCCCTCGTACATCACTGCGGTCGCTCCGGCGGCTAAAGGCCCATACACGATATAGCTGTGGCCCGTGACCCAGCCGATATCCGCCGTGCACCAGTAGATATCGTTCTCCTTCAGATCGAACACCCACTTCATCGACATCATCGTGGCAAGCAAATAGCCGGCAGTAGTGTGGAGAATCCCTTTGGGCTTACCGGTCGTACCGGACGTGTAGAGCACAAACAACGGATGTTCGGAATCGACCTTTTCCGGTTCGCAATAGTCTCCCTCTTTGCCGAGTTTTGCGTCCTGCTCATGCCACCAGAGATCGCGGCCGCTCTGCATTTGAACCTGTGAGCCTGTTCGCCGGTACACAATGGAATGGCGCACCTTCGGGCATTCCTTCAGTGCTTCGTCGACCGCATCCTTCAGGCGCACTTCTTTGCCGCGCCGCCAGCCGCCATCAGCGGTAATAACGAGTGTTGCGCCGAGATCCTCAATGCGTGTTTTCAATGCCTCGGCTGAGAACCCGCCGAATACGACACTATGAATTACGCCCAGCCGCGCGCAAGCGAGCAACGCGACCGGCAACTCCGGCACCATCGGCATATAAATGATGGCGCGATCGCCCGGTTTGTAACCAAGCGCTTTGATGACATTGGCAAAGCGGTTCACCAGGCGGTGCAGTTCTTCATAGGTGATCACGCGCGCGTCGCCCGGCTCGCCTTCCCAAATGAGCGCGGGCTTGTTTCTACGCCCGTTTTCCAGATGGCGATCCACGCAGTTATAACAGGCATTCAGCGTGCCTCCTGAAAACCACTTGGCCACCGGCGGATTCCACTCCAGTCCCTTCGAAAACGGCTGGAACCAGCTCAACTCCGTACGCGCAAGCTCGGACCAGAACTGCTCCGGGTTACGAGCAGCTTCGTCGTACAACTCGCGATAAGCCTGCAGGCTCTTGACGTTCGCATGCGCTGCGAATGCAGGGCTGGGCGGATATGTTTTCGGTAATTCGCTCATACGCGTCGGGTGTTCCAGCGCCAGTTTAACGCGTTACGCTTTGAGTAGTGAATCTCGGGCGATTGTTGATCTTTGCCGGAATCGTTCTGCTCGCCGTCGGCGCACTCCTTACGATCCTGGACAGAGCAAATCCGCCGCTGGGCCGCTTACCGGGCGACCTGGTTTATCGCGGCAAGCACACGACCGTATATTTTCCGTGGGTCACGTGCCTGATACTGAGCGTCTTGATCACACTTCTGTTGTGGTTTCTGAATCGGAGGCAGTAAGATGCGCACCAATTGCTTCGCTGATGGTTCGCATCAGGAATGCGAAGACGAGAGCCGCTATTAATGCACCGACCCGATCCGGTCCGGGGGCCAGAAAACAAACACCGCTTTGCCGTAGATATAACTGCGTGGTACAAATCCCCAGGCCCGACTGTCATTCGACGACACACGATGATCGCCCAGGACGAAGTAGTCGCCCGGCGGCACGACAGTCGGTGAGTACGGCCGGTCGTCGCGGTATTCCTTCGGGACGTAATTCTCGGTCAGCCGCCTGCCGTTCACGAGCACATAGCCATCCTGTACGGCCACGGTATCGCCCGGCAGGCCGATCACACGCTTAATGTAAGACTTGGTCGGATCCTCGGGGAAGAGAAACACGACGGTATCGCCGCGCTTGATCTCGCCGAGGCCGAACTTGTAGCTGAACTGATTGATAAACAAGCGCTCCTGATCGAACAGGCTCGGCATCATGCTGGTCCCTTCGACTTTGACGGGACGGTAGAGAAACAGGATGACGAGCACCGCAATCAGTACCGACAACATGAGATCGCGGAACCAGGCAATGGTGCCGATCAAAACCGACCGCGAACGCTCCGGCGCCGCTTGTTGTACCGGAGCTATGGTTTGCGCAGCAGGTTCAGAAGCCGCTTCACTCATATCGACATCGGGCGCTCAATTTCAGATTACGACGTGGCCCAGTGTTTTGGACGGCTAATGTGAGCGGAGGATAGCTGAAAATGATCCGGATCGCGTCTTACGATGCGACGAGTTCGCGTTCGGCCCGCAGCCAGTCTTCCTCGGCTGCGCCATGCAAATAGCCGCGCTCCACCCAGTAGGAATAGGCGAGTTCGGCGATTTTTTCGCGTGCAACTACCTTCTTCCGGGTTTCCGCAACGGACCTTCCCTCAGGCTTTTCCTCGACGCGGGGCGTGGACTCAACGATGGTATTTTTTGCGGGTTTGTGCAGATTCTTTCCCGATGTCATGTCTGTTCCTTCGCTCTTCTTCGCCTTGGAAGACTTTGCGATGCGCGGTTTAACCGCTGTTTCCGCGGGCACGATTTCTTCGCCCGACGGAGCAGCCGCTTTCTCCGCAACCTTGCTTGTCTTTTTTGAAGCCTTGTTCAACTGCATGCGGTTATTTTATCGGCTATCGAACAAGTTTTCCAGTTTTGTTTTACCAAGTAGTCCATATCGGGGGCGACGATGCTCGCATCACTCGCTATAATTTTGGATAAGTGCATTTCCAGGGTCAATCCGTCGCCGTCTGCTGCCGTCGCTGCGCTGACGGATTCACCGCGAACCCAGTATTGTTAGCGTCTGCTTTCGGGTTACCCAATCGTAAGTAAAGAAGGATAGTTAGGGTGAACCTATTAGTAAGTTCGGTGAGGTCTCGTGTGCTTACACTCGCCCTTCTTTCAGCGAGCGTAGCTTTCGCGGGCAGTGCGCAGGCGACCGGCAGCGGCAGCACGGTTGAAGGGGTTATTACCGATCCTACTGGCGCAGTTGTGGCAGGAGCCAAGGTCGCACTCAGCAACTCCGTTACCGGCCACGAGCAATCCACAACCTCTGCGCCCGATGGAACCTTCCGTCTGACAAACGTCCCGCCCAATCAGTACCATCTGGAAATTAGTTCGCCTGGCTTTCAATCGTTCACGCAGGATATCCCTCTTCACACGCAGGTTCCATTTCAAGTGAAAGCGGTTCTAACTCTTGCCGGCTCGACGGAAACCGTTGATGTGCACGCATCCGCGGATGTCATCGAAAACGTACCCGCATCACATACTGACGTGAGCCAAAGCCTGCTGCAAAATCTGCCGATAACTTCCACCGGGCAGGGCTTAAGCGACGCAATCACACTTACTTCGGGCGGTGTCGTGGCAGATTCCAACGGCTTTTTTCATCCGCAGGGCGATCATGGCGAAACCACCTATGTAATCGACGGACAGCCAATCAGCGATCAACAAAACAAGACGTTTTCTACGCAGCTTCCGCCCAATGCTTTTCAGTCGCTCGAACTTGTAACCACCGCGCCGGGCGCAGAATATGGCGATAAAACCGGGCTCATCGTTAACACGGTTACGCGCTCGGGCCTGGGTCAGAAACCAACAGCGAGTCTGGATCTCTACTATGGTTCTTTTGGAACATTCGGCGAGGATGCCACCTTTGGCATCGGCGGCGAAAAGTGGGGGAATTTCCTGGTGCTGGATTCCAGCCGCAGCGGCCGCTTTCTTGATAGTTCGGAATTTACGCCATTTCACGACATCGGTAACACCACCACGATCTTCGATCGCATCGATTATCAGCCGACCGGTCACGACTCGTTTCATCTGAACGTCTTTGCCGCTCGCAACTGGTTTCAGATTCCGGTAACTTACGACCAGTTAGCGCAGGACCAGAGACAGCAGGCAAAGACGCTCAGCTTTGCGCTCGGATATCAGCATACTTTCAGCGCGCAGACACTGCTTACTATTGCGCCCTGGGTGCGGCAGGATCGCATCAATTATTATCCGAGCGCCGATCCTTTTGATGATGACCCCGCAACCATCAATCAGGACCGCCATCTGACGAACTGGGGCACGCGCGTTAATTTCACATATGCCAACACCTGGAACGACATTAAGGCCGGGACTGATCTGCAGCAAACGCGCCTGATCGAAAATTTCGGCTTCGGAATTACCGATCCCGGATTCAATCCGGTCTGTTTGACGTCCTCCGGCGCTCCCGTTACAAATCCTTCGCTGATCAATCCAGCGATGTGCGCGGCCGCCGGTTTCACGCCGAATCCCGAGCTACTCCCGGGCCTGGTTCCTTTCGATCTGACGCGCAACGGGACACCGCTTCATTTCCACGGTTCCGGCAATATCAACCAGCAGGCTGTTTACGTGCAGGATGCCATGAGTCTTAAGAATCTTTCCCTGCAGCTTGGCGTGCGCTTCGATAACTACGACGGCCTCTCATCGGACAACCTCTTCGAGCCGCGGCTGGGAGCTTCTTATCTCATTAAGTCCACAGGCACGGTGTTGCGCGCATCGTTCACCCGGTCGATGGAAACGCCATACAACGAAAACCTGTTGTTCTCGAGCGAAACCGGATCGGGCGGCTTAGGCGCCAGCCTGCTCGGTTCGGTTAATCAAACGTTGCGGCCGGGCCATCGCAATCAGTACAGCGCCGGCTTTGAGCAAGGGATTCACAAGTACATTCAGATCAACGCCAGCTATTTTTGGAAATATACCAAGAACGCCTTCGATTTCGATACGCTGTTCAACACCCCGATTGCATTTCCTATCGAGTGGCGTCAATCCAAAATCGACGGCGTTTCGGTGCGCGTCGCGACCTCGAATCTGCATGGCTTCCAGGCTTACACCACGTTCGGACATACGCGTGCGCGCTTTTTCGGCCCGGAGGTCGGGGGGCTGATTTTCAATTCACCGCTTTCTAGCGGCGCCTTCCGCATCGACCATGATCAGGCCTTTCAGCAGACCAGCTACCTGCGCTACCAGCACGGCAAAGACGGTCCCTGGGCGATGTTCACCTGGCGTTACGATAGCGGCCAAGTCGCGGGCTCGGTGACCGACCTTGCCGATGCGCTCGCTTTGACCGCTGATCAGCAGGCCGCCATCGGCTTCTTCTGCGGGACCCAGCAAGCCTCGATTGGCCATCCCATTACGTCCTGTTCCGCCAATTACGGCGCATCGCGCCTGAGAATTCCTGCACCGGGTACCTATGACCCCGATCACAATCCGCCACGCATCGCCCCGCGCAACATTTTCGACATTGGCTTGGGAACCGACAATCTCTGGCATAAAGAAAAATTGAAAACCACGCTCAAGTTCACGGCTGCTAATATCACAAATAACGCCGCCCTCTATAACTTTCTTTCGACCTTCAGCGGCACGCATTGGGTCGGGCCTCGCAGCTATACTGTGACGCTCGGCTGGCTTTATTGACCTTTCGCAAGGGTTTCCTTGAACCTTTAACGGGTCTTTGATCGTCTGAAGAGTGATAAACCAAACCATCCATGAACGTTCTGAATGTGTTTCAGTCGTGGGGGAAAGTCCTGGTGGGCAGGATTCCCATGCTTTCGATAGAAATCACGCGCGAGTGTCCTTTGCAATGTCCGGGGTGTTACGCTTATGGGGACACACATCTGGGGGAAGGCGCTCCCAATTTGCGGAGCGTGAGCGACTATCGCGGCGATGAGCTCGTGCGGCGGGTCCTGGCCTTAGTGGATCAGCATGCGCCGTTGCAGGTGTCGCTCGTCGGCGGAGAGCCGCTGATGCGTCATCGCGAGCTGAGTGCTATGCTGCCGGAGTTAAGCCGGCGCGGTGTTTTTACCCTGATCGTTACCAGCGGCGTTATTCCGATTCCGCGTGAATGGATGGAATTGGAGCGGCTCACCATCGCCGTCTCCGTCGATGGGAATCCGGAAGACCACGATATACGCCGCAAGCCTGCCACCTACGAACGCATTCTGCGCAATATCGAAGGCCGGCGTGTGAATATTCACTGGACCGTCGTGCGTAAAAACGTCGAGCAGGACGGATACATGGATCGCTATCTGGATTTCTGGAACGCACGCCCCGAAGTCAATCGTATCTGGGTCAGTGTCTATACGCCCCAGGTTGGTGAGGAATCGGCGGAAAAGCTAGAGGCGCAGAATAAACTTGCGCTGGCCGATTATTTCAACGCTTCACGCGGGCGCTATCCCAAGCTCACTATGCACAAAGGCCTGATGGATGCTTACCTGCGTCCGCCTGAGAGTCCTTCGGACTGTCTGTTCTCGAAGCTTTCGGTGAACTACACCGCCGATCTGAGAAGCCGCGTAGAGCCATGCGTATTCGGCGGCGCGCCGGATTGCGCCGAATGCGGCTGTTCCATGAGCATGGGGATGCACTGGCTCGGGCAGGTCAAGGTAGCCGGAGGTCTGCGCGCGCGTCATCTGATTCAGGGCTCGCTTGCAGTGGGACGTACTGTCAATCGCGCCATACATAAGCAGCCCGCCCTACGCTGGAGCGATGTTCCGCCTGCACGCGAACCGGAGCGCCTCGTGCAAATCGAACGCTAATCCGCCCTGGCGTTCTTATTGCGCATTATTCGTGCCGCTATTCAGAAATACGGTGGGGACAACGGACATTCCAGGCAACAGCACATGCTCGCGATTTTCGCCGGGTTCGAGCACCAGCTTTACCGGCACGCGCTGTACAACTTTCACGAAATTCCCGGTCGCGTTTTCGGGAGGAAGCAGGCTAAAGCGGGCGCCGCTGGCCGCGGCGATGCTATCGATATGGCCGCGAAACTTGCGGCTGCTGCCGTAGGTGTCGACTTCGATCTCGACCTTCTGTCCCACGCGCATCTTTTGTAGTTGAGTTTCTTTAAAATTCGCCGTGACCCACACGTCGTCGAGCGGAACGAGCGCCATGATCTGCTGTCCCGCGGAAACATGCATGCCAGGCTCCGCATTCTTCCGGCTCACTACGCCGTCTACCGGCGCTCGGATGGTCGTATAGCCCAGGTTAAGTTTCGCCTGCTCCAAATTCGCTTGCTGTTGCCGTACCTGCGCCTGCGCCGACTTGAACTGCGCCTGGCTTACCGCTACCTGGTTCGGACGCAGCTCCCGGCTCTGGCGCTCGAGAACCAATGCCGAAGCCAGCCGGGCTCGTGCTTGCGCCAGTTGCGCGCCGGCCTGATCGAGCGTGTGTTGAGCCTCGGCAATGGCGGCTTTAGCTGAATCGACCTGCGCCCCGGTAGCTGTCGCCGCAGCTACAGCGGCATCATAATCCTGTTTGGAAATTTCGTCTTTGGCAACCAGGTCGCGATAACGCGCCAGGTCATTTTGCGATTTCGTGTAGTTTGCCTGTGCCTGCGCCAAGCCGAAGTTCGCCGAGCTGACGCGCGCTCGCGCCACGTTCACGGCCTGCTCTGCCGAAGCTACGCCTGCACGGCCTTCCTCTACCTGCGCCGAGCTCGTACTCACTTGCGAACGGGTATTGATATTCGTCAACGGAAGATTTACTTCCGATTCCTGTGTGCTTGCCTGCGCATTTGCCACGTTCGCTTCCGCTTGCGCCAGCGCCACGCGAAAATCGGCCGGATCCAGCCGTACCAGTTCCTGTCCTGCCTTTACCGGCTGATTATCATTCACCAGTACCGTCAGAACGGTGCCGGCAATGCGTGGGCTGATCGGTATCAGGTGCCCGTCTACCTGCGCATCGTCGGTTGATTCACGAACAGAATAATAGGCCCAGATGGGAATCGCGGCAATTAAAGCCACCACAAGAACCGCCAGTGCAACCAGGCGAACGGTGCGCTTACGCCGGGGATCCTGCTGCTTTCTTCTTCGCTCGGTCGCCTTGCGCTCCGGTGCGCGTCCTCGTCCGCTTTCCTGATCGCTGTGCGATTGTTCGTCCTCTGCCATCTGTTTCCTTCAATTGATGCGCGCCTTTCACGATTCGGTTCTCTTCCGCCACCTGCCTCGGAAGGGAAATCAGACCAGGCTCAAAAGGGTATTCTCGCATCCGCCTTGCGAGAAGCGCCTGTTTCAGCATTTGGATTTTTTAGTTTCCACCAGTCCGAAACTGAATCTATACGGTAGCGGGCGGATACAGGACGCGGACGGGAGGAGCGCTTTGCTCAACAAACTGGCGTGTATGGTTCTGATTTCGGGGTGTGCTGTCGATTTGAACGCGGCAAAAGTGCAGGGCGTGATCGCGGACTGGAACTGTGTTCCATCCATGGTCGAGAACGGGCGTGAGAAGGCGCTGCGCAACGATCGCCGCTGCTCTCTGATGAAGAACTACAACCGCGAGGCGTACGGCCTGATCACAAGCGACAAAAAATACTTCCGGCTGGAGGATCCCGGCAATGCCAAAATTCTTCAGATGCTGAAAGATTCCGCCGATAAAGATAACCTGCATGTCGTTATAACTGGGGATATCGACGGCAATACGCTCAAAGTAAAACTTATAAGCTTGCTGTAAGACACGAAAAAGTCACTGATCCCGGTAATATTCCTCGTTCAACTCTGTTCCTAATCATCGGAAACGATTATTGACAGGAATAACAGCCACGCATTATTATCGACGCAATACGTTGCGTAAGCGCTTGCGCGCCAGGGGTTCGGTAGAAGTGCGCCTGCTTCCACTCACGCAACGCGTGAAGGGGGCCCAGTTTTGCCGAAAAGTCTTTCCAACGTTTTCAGAACGATCGCCGTTTGTCTGCCGCTGCTCGTGGCGCTTCCGGGATTAGCGCAGGAATTTCGCGCCACTGTAGCCGGGCACGTGCTCGATACCACCGGCAAAGCGATCCCCGACGCTGAAGTGCAAGCCGTCAATCTCGCCAACAATGAAACGCACACGGCTAAGACAAACGATTCCGGCAGTTACACGGTTCCGCTGCTGCAGCCGGGCGATTACCGCTTGACGATCACCTCCAAAGGTTTTAAGCAGTACGTGCGCGACCGGCTGACGCTGACGGTGGGGCAAATCGCCGGCGTCGACGCCACGCTGCAACTTGGCGAAGTGACGCAAACGGTTGAAGTCACCGGCAATGCCGAGATGCTCGACACGCAATCGGCCAGCGGCGGCGGTGTTGTCAATACGACGCAAGTGACCGAATTGCCTTTAAATGCGCGCAATCCGTTCATGTTGGGCAACATGATGTCAGGGGTGACGTTCACCGGCGCATCCATCTGGCAGCGTCCGTTCGATAACGGCGCCATCGCGCAATGGGTTGTCAACGGCGGCTGGCAGTCGAATAACGAGTTCCTTCTCGAC
This sequence comes from Bryobacteraceae bacterium, assembly GCA_036557945.1. GTDB lineage: Bacteria > Acidobacteriota > Terriglobia > Bryobacterales > Bryobacteraceae > Bog-105. The sequence continues at coordinate 13,381 of DATBGM010000241.1, forward strand.
GGCGCTCCAAACAATGCGCAGATGGGCGGCAACAACATCGCTTACGTGCCGATTGTGGATGCGGTGCAGGAATTCAGCATCCAGCAGAACACCTACGATGCGCAGTACGGCCACACGAGCGGCGGTATTTTCAACACGATTCTCAAGAGCGGCGGCTCGCAATTTCACGGCACCGGCTGGGAATTCCTGCGCCGGACACCGCTCGATGCGAACACGTTTCAGAACAACGCGGTCGGGTCACCTAAAGTCGAGCACTACCTCGACCAATATGGCGGCCAGGTCTCGGGGCCGGTTTACATTCCGAAGCTGCTTCCGAAAGACAGCCGGGTGAAGCTCTTCTACCTGGGCAGCTTCGAAAACTACCGCGAAGGCACACCGAATCCGCTTACACTCAGCTATCCGGAACCCGATATGCGCCTGGGTGATTTCAGCAAATTGACCGATGCGAACGGACAATTGGTAAAAATCTACGATCCGTTCACCGCGAAATACGATGCAAACGGAAACCAAATCAGCCCGCGCCAGCAATTCCCCGGCAACAAAATTCCGCAAAACCGCATAAGCCCGGTTGCTGCCGCATTGACGCAATTCATGCCGCTTCCGAATACAGCCAGCGTGGGCAGCGGTTACTCCTTCAATAACCTGCGCATATCGAATTACTTCGACACCGACAAGTTTTACAACCTGATCCTGAAGTTCGATTGGCAATTCGGGGATCGCGATCACGTTTTTGTGCGCCATGCTTCGAATGACCGCACCGAGTACCGCGCCGTCAACGGGATTATCGGGCCCGGCGAAGATGGCCAGCAGCCGTTTCAGCGCATCAACGACGCCTATGTGGTCGACTGGGTGCGCACCATCAACCCGACGCTCGTTTTCAATTTGCGTGCTTCTTATAACCGTTTTATCGAAAAGGGCCTGGGCGCAAACAATACGAACTTCGATCTGACCAAGCTCGGGCTGTCGCCATCGCTCATTTCGCAGCTTGCACAGCCGGCTTACTTTGGCGAGTGGGAGATCGCCGGCTACCAGAACCTGGGCCGGTCGCTTGGCAAGAACACAACCGACGACTATTCCCTTAACGCAAACATCACCAAGGTCTGGGGATCGCATTCGATTCACACCGGTGTTGATTTGCGTTGGAATCAATATGCGATCGGCGATACGGGCAACATTCTGCAGTTCGCAGTCGACGGAAGCTTTACATCAAACGACTGGCAGCAGCCGAACGGTATCAGCGGCAACAGCTACGCCTCGTTTCTTCTTGGCTATCAGAACACCAACACCAGCGGCGGCACGACGTACACGCCGAGCTCGAACTATCCTGCGTATCCGTTTTTCAAGCAGTGGTACATCGCGCCGTTTTTCCAGGACGACTGGAAAGTCAGTCCGAAACTGACGTTGAATCTCGGGTTGCGCTGGGACTACAACTTGCCGCCGTACGAGATTCACAACCGGCTGAATGGTCCGTTTCTGGCGAACACGCGGAATCCGCTGGCGAATATGATTGCGCCGCAATACCTCGCGATGTACCCGCAACTCGCAGACTTGAAAGGGAGCATGACCTTTGCCGGAGTAAACGGAACATCCAGCCTCGCCTCGGGGATTCGTTGGAATAACATCCAACCGCGCGTCGGCTTTGCATATAAGATCACCGACAAACTCGTGATGCGCGGCGGCTACGGCCGGTACTTCCTGAATCCGACCAACGATTATCTGCAGTACAACGGTTTCAGCAACAACACGCCGGTGGTGACCAGCCTGGACGGTGGCCGTACGCCGATTGCCAACGCCCTCGCCAATCCGTACCCGAACGGCATCAATCCGCCGCCCGGTGCTTCGCAAGGCGCTTTATCTTACGTGGGACGAAGCTTCGGATTCTTTGACCCGACATTCAAACTTCCCAGTTCAAACCAGTTTTCGTTCGGTTTCCAGTATCAGGTCACGCACGCCTCGTATCTCGAACTGAAATATGTCGGTAACTACATCACGAACCTGGAAACCAACGCCAGCCAGTTCAACGACATCAGCCTGGCCGACCGCCAGAGATGCAACCTGCTGGAAGGCGGCAGCCCGTCTTACTGCAACGCGCAGGTACCGAATCCGTTTTATGGACTGGCGCCGTTTGCGGGCACGAGTCTCGGCTCCTCACCCACTGTAAACCGCTACCAGATGCTGCGGCCATTCCCGCAATACACAGGCCTCACGCAGTACGGCCGCAACGACGGGTTCGTTCACTACAATTCGTTCCAAACCACGTACAACTACCGCTTCCGCGGCGGCTTGACCTTGAACGCAAATTACACGTTCTCAAAACAAGTGGAAAGCTGGGGTTTCAACGACTGGCAGCGCGGCATCGTCCAGAGCGGCCTCTATTATCAGGATCGCCCGCATGTCGTCAAAATTACTCCGGTCTACGAACTGCCATTCGGCGACGGCCAGCGCTGGGGCAGCGGAGCAAATGCGTTCACGCGCAAGTTGATCAGCGGCTGGCAGGCGACCGCGTTCTTTGCCTGGAACTCCGGCATTCCGGCTAATCTTCCGGGGAACGTCGTCGAGTTGAAGAACCCGGCCGTAAAAGCCAACTTCCAGGATTACAAAGTCCGCGGGTGGAGTCCCTGTGTACTCCAGGAGCTCAACGACGGCACCATTCAGCCGCTGCAGAACAGCATCAACGCGGGCTGCGGTACCGACCAATCGACGTACTCGTGGCTGATCCTGCCGAGCTATGCTCCGAACGTAAATCCCTATCGCAGCGGCCAGATTCGCATGTCGAGCTCACTTACGCTCGATGCCTCGCTCAACAAGACCACGCACATCACTGAGCGGCTGAGTTTCCAGTTCCGCGCCGAGGCCTTTAACCTGCTGAATCACTTCACGGATATTTACGACACCTACAATACGAATCCGACCGATGTGAACTTCGGCACGTATATTCCGGCGAACTCCTGGATCGGCAACACGGTTTACCCGCGCCAGATCCAGCTCGGCTTCAAAGTAAATTGGTAAAGGGTGCGTTGGTTCGCCCTCTTCCTATTCGTAATCGCGCCAGCTGCGCAAATACCGTTTGAAGACGTATCGGCACGCTGCGGAATCAGCGCCGTTCTGCATAAC
>DATBGM010000242.1:0-1948 GCA_036557945.1 Bryobacteraceae bacterium
CCAGTTCATCAAACAGCTTCTCTATTACGCGCAGGAGTGTGGCGACAGTTGTGTCGTGCTCGATTCCAAGCTCGAATTTATTCCCGAGTTCTACCATCCGGAGCGCGGCGACAAGATTCTATCCCCCAAAGATGCGCGCTGTGTGTACTGGGATATCGCCGGCGAAGTGACGGACGAAGCCGATGCGGTTTCGGTGATGCGCGCTCTCTACCCTACGCATCCGACCAACCCGTACGCGCAGTTCTTCGACGATCAGGCCTGCAAAATCGCGGCCTATCTGCTGACTTACAGCGATCCGCGGCCAAGCTGCGCCGATTACGCCTATTGGCTGGCGCGCCCCGAGGAAATTTTCCAACGAGTAGCCGGCAGCGAACACGAACAGACCCTCAGCCCGAAGTCGCCCAATATGGTGAACAGTATCCTCGCCACGTTGAACACGGTCGGCTACGCGCTCCGCATGATGCCGGACGACCGCGCGACGCGCGAACGTTTTACGGTTCGCGAGTGGGCGCAGCACCGGCAAGGCTGGCTGTTTCTGCCGAACACGGCCGATACGCGGGAGGCGTTGCGCCCGCTCCAGAGCGCCTGGGCGGATATGGCGATGCTGCGCGTCATGTCGAGCCAGCAACAGAACCGCCGCGTCTGGATTGTTCTCGACGAGCTCGATTCTTTGAATACGATCCCGAAGCTGACCGAAGGCATGACCATGATGCGGTCCACCGGGAATGTGCTGGTGCTTGGAATGCAGAACACCGCGCAGCTTGAAGACCGCTATGGCCGCCAGGCGGACACGATCTTTTCGCAAGCCGGAACCAAGATGATCTTTGCCGTGAGCGAATCGAAAACGGCGAAATCGCTGCAGGATCTGTTCGGCGAAGTCGAAATTCGACGCTATCGGGAAAGCCGGACCGGTTCGTTTTTCGGCAAGCACGATCGCAACAACTTCAGCGGTCCGGAAGATATTCGCAAACCGCTGCTGCTTGCCTCCCAGATTCAGGGATTGCCGGACTTGATGGGCTACTTTTGTCAGCGGCCCAGTGATCGAGAGCCCGGCTTGCACGTAGTTTTGGTGAGCTTACCTTACTTGCCACCGGTACAGCGGCATCCCGCACTGATCGAACGCGTGATTCCGAAAATCGAGCGGCCCGGCTGGATGGGTCCCGCCGTGGAACCCGCAGAAGTTCTCCATCCGATTATTTCGCCGGTACCCGGCGGCATTCCCCTTCGCTGACATGCTCACCATTACCAAACTCGGAATCGGCACCGCTCGCGAATACTTTCAAACCGAATTCGCGAATGCAAGCAATTCTTATTTCACCGAGCAAGGCGTTATCCAGGGGCGCTGGCGCGGCAGCCTGGCCGAAGATCTCGGACTGTCGGGAGCCGTTACCGAAGAAGCTTACCTGCGGCTGATCGAAGGGCAAGATCCGAAAACGGGCGAGCAACGGATTAAGCACCGCGATACCTATTTAACGCGCGAAGGGAAAGAAGCCGGGCACATTCCGGCCTGGGATCTCACGCTCAGCGCGCCGAAATCGTTTTCGCTCGCTGCCCTGGTGGGCGAAGATGACCGCTTGATCCGGGCGGCGCAGGTTGCGAATGCAAAAGCCATGGAGGTGATGGAAGGATACGTTCAGGCGCGCGGCGGCGGCAATTACCTCCCCATCAACACGGGTCGCTGGATTGTCGCGACCTTTCAACACGACACTTCTCGACCGGTGGATGGCTATCCTGCGCCACAACTGCACTTTCATAACGTTCTGATGAACATGCAGCGCGATTTCACGGGCCAGTTCCGCGCCCTGCAATCGGCAGAGCTATTCAAAGCCAAATCGCTCGGCGTTGCCGTGTTCTATGCGGAGCTGCAGCGGCAGGCTCACGCGCTCGGTTACGAAACTCGCATCGATCCGAAAACGAAAGCTCCCGAGATCAAAGGCTTCTCACAGGA
>DATBGM010000243.1:0-3111 GCA_036557945.1 Bryobacteraceae bacterium
GCGCCGCGCTGATTGCGCTTGGACGGAATAGCAGCCGGTTAGCCAAAGCACCGCTCTCCGGCGACCGGCTCAGCGGGCAGCTTCAGGCTCAAGGCGCAGGCACATTCGACGCGGACGATCCGGCGGTGCGCGGCACAGGCCAGCTTGAGAACGTTCAATTTCTTCTGGCCACCCGCATTTCGCCAAAGCCCGGCGCGCGTGTGATTGCGAGGTTGTCCGATGGATCCCCATTGCTGGTTGAAGAACACATGGGCGAGGGACGAGCGCTCATCCTGACTTCGGCGTTGGACACTTCGACCAGCGATTTCCCGCTGCATTCATCCTTCGTTCCGTTTGTTGTGCAGACCGGGCACTATCTGGCTGGTTTCGAAGAGACTGCTTCGAGCGTAGTAGCGGGCAGCATGATCGTTTTGAGGCGCACGCGGGGCCAAGGGACCGCGGCGGACGTAATCGGCCCCGATGGTCGGCACGAGCTGGGGCTCAATGAAGCGAGCCGGGCCATGAATTTCGCGCTCATCCGGAACGGTTTTTATGAGGTGCAGCGCGCCGACAAGCGGCGATTGCTGGTTGCCGTGCATACAGACCGGCGCGAATCAGACCTGCGTCCGATGCCACGAGAAACGCTCGAATTATGGCGCAATACTGGAAATAGCTCCGCAGCCGCGGAGACCGTGGGCGAACAAAGGCAGACGGTTCCGTGGAGCTTGTGGCGCTACGCGATGTTGCTGGTCCTGGTGGCGGCAGTGATGGAATCCATAGTCGCCAGACGTTATTTGAAGGAAGAGAGGCAAACCGGATGACGGCGCTGAATCAAGTGAATGGCTATCTACGACGCGTCGAAATGCGGCTCCGGCTGTTTGCGGCGGCGCGCGGGGCCGCGGTGGTAGCAGGCGTTGCGCTGTTCTTGACGCTGCTTCTCGTCTGGATCGGCAATCGCTATGAGTTCGCTCAACAGGTGGTTCTCCCACTCCGCATTTTCCTATTCTTGTCGCTCGCCGTAGCCCTCACGTTGATGCTGGTGTTGCCGCTGCTCAGGCTGAACCGCCGGCGCATCACCCGGCTAGCCGAGCGCCGCATTCCGGGCTTTGAAGAACGCCTGCTGACGATAGCGGAACGGCCCGACTCGACAAACCCGTTTACCGAACTGGTGGCCGAAGACACGCTTCGCATCGCGACCGAACATCCGCCAGAGGAGTTGAGCTCCAGGCACTTGCTTCTTACATGTACCGGATGCGGAGCGGCCGCGGCCGCCATTCTGATCTGGCTGATTGCATCCGGTCCAGGGTATTGGGGCTATGGCGCAGGATTGCTTTGGACGGGCAGCGGCAATCCGGAGAAACGGCCGCTATACGACGTTACCGTATCGCCCGGCGATAAAACGGTGCGCCGGAAATCGGACCAGGTTATAACCGCCCAGTTGCATAACTTCTCTGCGGATCGAGTAGTTTTGCATGCCAGATATCACGGCGCGACTAAGTGGGAGTCGGCTCCGATGCAGCCGAAACAAAATGGGGCAGGATACCAATTCCTGTTCGCAGGATTGTCGGAGTCCGTCGAATATTTTGTTCAGGCAGATGCGGCGCAATCGAAGCATTACAGCTTGTCGGTGAAGGATCTGCCCGGAGTCAAGCGTGTGCGAGTGGCTGTGCATTTTCCGTCTGCTTTGCATCTGCAGAACGTGGTGCAAGATCCGGGCGGCGACATACGTGCGGTTGCCGGAAGCGAAGCCGATATTTCGGTATTGACGGATCGTCCATTGCAGCGCGGGGCGCTGGTTCTGGAAGACGGATCGAAGGTTCCGCTGAAACCAGGGGAAGGGAACTGGCTCACGGCTCACCTTCCGATTAACAAGGACGGCTCATATCACGTGGCGGCGCTCGACGGCAACGATGTGGTTCGCATCAGCGACGACTACTTCATAGAAGCGAAGAAGGATGACGCGCCTTCTGTCCGCATTCTGCGGCCGGGGCGCGACCCGCATGTAAGCCCGATCGAGGAAGTGCCTGTTACGGTGGACGCTTCCGATGATTTCGGGGTCGAGGATCTCCAACTGCATTATTCCGTCAATGGAGGGGCAGAACAGGTAGTTCCATTGTTAAAGAACAAAAACAGCAAAGAGGCGGAAGGTACGACCACGCTGTCTCTGGAGAACTTTAAGCTACAGCCGGGCGACCTGATCAGTGTTTACGCGACAGCGCGCGACGCAAACAAGACATCTCGCAGCGAAATTCTTTTCGCGCAGACCGAACCGTTTGATTTCAAGTTCAGCCAATCCCAGCAGGCAGGTGGGATGGGCATGGGAATGGGTGGTGGGCAGGATACTGACATTTCGGAGCGTCAGAAGCAAATCATTGCCGCGACATGGAACGAGCTCCGGGACATCAACAAGGCCCGCGCGACTCTACAAGAAGACGCCCGCTTTCTTTCCAACCTGGAGGGCAAGCTAGGCGAGCAGGCGAAGACGCTAGCCGAGCGAATGGGAAACCGCGAACTGGCGTCTCCCGGTTCGGCATTTGAAAACTTTTCCAAATTGATGACGCAGGCATCGGGCGAGATGGATGACGCGGTGGGAGCGCTGAAGCCGGGCAAGTGGCACGACGCACTGCAGCCCGAGCAGAGAGCCCTGCAGTCGCTATTACGCGCCGAAGCGCTGTTTCGCGACATTCAAGTTGCATTCGGGCAGCGCGGCGGAGGAGGCGGCGGCGGAGCGCAACGCGACTTGGCGCGCATGTTCGATCTCGAGCTGGACACTTCAAAGAATCAATACGAAACACAGCAATCCGCATCACAAACTCAAAGCGATCAGCAGAAGGCGATCGATGAGGCCTTCGAGCGTTTACAGATGCTGGCGCGCCGCCAGGTGGAGCTTGCGGCGCAGAATAACCAGCAGCAACCGTTCGAGCAACGATGGCAGGAGGAACAGTTGCGGCGCGAGGCTGAGGAGTTGCGCCGGCAGATAGAGCAGCTAACCCAGAACTCGCAAGGCCAGCAGCAAGCAAGCTCTTCGCAGGGAGGACAACAGAGCGGCTCCGCGGGTTCTTCTTCACGGCAGCGCGGGCAGCAGCCTCAGGCGGGCCGCCAGGGCGCATCCTCTGGCGAAAATCAGGAGCT
>DATBGM010000244.1:0-10820 GCA_036557945.1 Bryobacteraceae bacterium
AGAAAAATGTTATGGCCATCGGTCCTTAAGCCGGGCTGGCTGCGAATGAACTCCCAGACCTTATCCAGGGCCGGCCTCCACACCGAGCCAATCGCGCCAGGCGCGACCTCGCGTCTCACGGCGGCCAGCTTTCGCGGATGAACAGTTTCTAGCGTGACGGAGACGGACATTCGTCGATGGTAAATCAAATTGTGAGCGTGCGACGCAAACGGCCACCGCCATGATGCCTGGCCGCCCACCGAATCATCGGAATGAGAACATCAGATAACCCATGCTTAACTCCTGACGACGAGAAAAGGCAATGATGCCTTGCCCGCGTCCGCAGTCGGAACGACATAGACCAGCGAACATTCTCTCAAAGCATCGGGAAATCTTTCGATCCGATGTGTTTCGATCGGTCAGGGAACGGCGAAACCGTCGTTCCCCAGCCCATCGTCTCGATGACTTTTCCGGTTGGTCATTCCTCGGGCGAATTGTATCCATTCCGCCCGGTGTAACGGGAAAGCAGGCACCTGCCTTAATGCTGCTTTCTTAGTTCGTCTGAAGAGCTACGGCACCGCCGCCACGGCCTGATTCGAATATCCGCTTTCGAGACCATTGGCGTTGACTGCGGTCGTCACGTAATAATAGGTATCGCCCGCACTCACGGTATTATCCACGTAACTCGTTGCACCAACTAACGAGGCCGTAATCCGGGCATAAGGCCCTCCCGAAGTGCCGGCGCGATAGACCCTGTACCCCGAGATATTGGGAGAGCTACTAGCCGTCCACTTCAGAGAGACGCTATGCTGAACGCCTACAGCCGCGGTGAAGTTCTGTCCGGTGATGTTCGCATTATTCACCGTCACACTCCTTGTCGGCGGCGAGAAGACATATCCTGCCTGGCTTGGCGAAAGCAGATAGGTCCCTTTCAACAGACCGGCAAAATTAAAGTTTCCGGAAGAATCCGTTTTCGCGGATGCGGAAGCAGCACCGGATAAACTTACGGTTGCTGCCGTCGTTCCACTGATTTTACCGGAGATGCTGTACTTCGTCGACCCGCCAGAACCGCTCGGAACAAACACCAGATCGACGTAATAGTTACTTCCGTTCCACGCCTGATTCGGAAAGGCCGGACTGTTCGCATACATGTACACACCGGGAGATGATCCCGAGATATGCAGCGGCGCGGCGCTTAATCCGCCCCAGTTGTAGTACTGGTCATCCGCATAATGACCGCGTGGAGCTTGATACGAGATGACGTAGGTTGTGTTGGCCGCTATGCTCACCGGCGCTGCAAAATTTGCCTGCTGCCAGCCGGAAGCTGTTTCTCCGGAAAAAGTCACCGAGGCGAGTTTGGTTCCCGTTGCCGACCATAGCACACCAGTATGCGTGCCCGTGTTGGACGTCCCTTTATAAAAGCGAACTCCCACAACCGCGCCTGCTGCATCCGAGTAGAACTTTAAACCTAGCGTTACTGAACTCGAATCGTTCGCCGCACCGGTCGTACCTGGAACCGCACTTGAAGTCCAGAATGATGCTCTTGCGGGGACGGCAGCAAACACGCCGTACACTACAGCCAGACTCAGAACGGCAGTCCAGCTTTTCGAGTTGCTCAAGCCGCGAGGCACCGGCTTAGGCACTAAATATTTTGAATTCTTCACGTGGATTTTCCTGCTTGACTTTACTTGGTTTGTTTGAACTTCAGCCAATAGGCTGCTAATTAATTTCGAGAATCTCGTGTTACTGTCTTGCGTTCTCGTTTTACTTTGGCCACCGCTTCTGCATTGCCTCTTGATAGGCAAATGCAGACACACATATTCCGTCGAAACAGAATGCCTGTTTCAGAGAGCCGGCAAGAACCGGCGATGTTTTTTTGTTTTATCCCCGCAAAACAAGTCCGGGCAGAGAAATCCGGCGCCCACTCATCGTGCGCATTACGGCCCTATACCGGACACTTATGCAGTACGTTAACCGGGGAACGACCGGCCTACGGACTCGCCCGCTCCTGAACTGCTGGAATAATCATAAAGTATAGCAACAGTATACATAAAAACTGCTTATGCAATAAGTTTTTTTCGATACCCGGTCGGCACGGCCCGGGAGTCCGTTGCCCTTCCGCCTTAGCGATAAGTAGATTTTATAGCACAGCGGCATCTCCGCTTCGGCGGCTGAATGGACCCGGTGTGCGGTTTTGAACTTCTTAAAACCCTGACGGTTTAAGGATTCTTCGTCCCAGCGAGATGGCTTCCGCCGCGACCGGTACGAACTCAGCGTATGCTACAACGAGCGCGTGGCCGGTTTTTAGCCGCCTAGACGGTAGTTAGGATGCCGCCAACGACTTCTCACGATTTGTCTCAAGGAAAGAGATAGGTATCGAAGGGCTGACTACCCGAAGGCAGCATCTTCCAAAGACGGCTGCGGTTCGTTTGGCGAATTCGCGTTTGTGGGATCTGCGCGGAAAGGCTCGGACAAGATTGTACGAATGTCGTCGCAAGTACCGAAATCTGTTTGTGGAAGTACCCGGTAGCCATCGACCCGGCATCCCAGCCCAAAACGGTGACTTGTCGAGCCAATTTTGACGTGTACCACTTCCGCCAGTCCATCCAGATAAACGGATTTTCCCGCGTTTGTCTCCACGCCGCCTGGGGATAACCGGAGCAGGAATCGTAATCGTTCGCCCGGCGGAAACAGGCGATCGGAATAGCAGAAAAAGCCATTCATGCTCACGTTTTCGGTTTGAGTTTCAATCAAAGCGGAAGGCCCTGCCGGAAGCAGAAACAAGGGTGTATGTAAATTTGTCCGTGGTCGACTTCGATGTTCTTGGGTCATTCGAGTGATCTTCGGGATTAAGTACCAAAACTTTGCCAGTCGCACTGCCTATTCGGCACCTTGCACCGGCGTAGCGTCGAATCCGATATTTCTTTTGTAACTCAAGCAGTTTCGAAGCCATTCGTGCAGGGGATAATGAGGGTTAATCATCGTCTATCCAAATCGTGAAACGCTTGCACGCGCAGCAATTTATTTCTCCATTCGCCCGGCTCGCCTTTGCAGTATTTTGGGCCGGTATGCTGCATTCGCAGACCACCTGCGGGACCGCGCACAAGCAGGCGGGCGCCTACATTTGCTACCCGAATCCGGCTATAAGCAAGGACAGTGCAGAGGTGCCCGATCTTTTTCACCTGAGCGCTCAAGGCAATGCGCTCCCGGACCATCTCATTCGAAGATACGTCGTGTTCATCGACGGGCGACCTGTCTATCAGAACCGTCTCGCTTTGCCAGCTGCGCAGCTCTCCATTGAAACAAACATCCAGTCGCCCTTTCGTTCCGGTGCTCATACGCTGGGGCTGTTTATCGAGGGCGCGGGGAGCGCCGAGGTACCCGGCATCCAATTTCACCCCGCTTCTCATCTCGGCTTTTGCGACGCCTTCAGTCGCCTCGATCCGCGTGCCTGTCTGCCGCACCGCAACAGCACACCATTAACCTGGTCGCTTACGCCATCAACGGCCAGTGCGGGCCTCTTCGGCCGTTTCGCCGATCTGCTCTCGCTCTACTCGCAAAATCTTGCCCGCGCCGAAGCTGATATTGCCGACGCGATGATGATCGATGGCGCCGGTAATCTCTACACCGCGTCCCACTCCTCATCCGATCTCGAGATTCGCAAGTATTTGCCGGATGGAAGCATCGTCTACGATCATCTTGTCCGCTTTTGCGGACCTGGGTTCGCTTCCATCGTCAGCCTCGTCACTAACGAGAGTGGCCGCCTATGGCTAGCGGGCAATACAACGGCGTGCTTACCCTCCACATCCGGCGCCTTGCTGAGCAGTATCGCCAATCCTGTACGTCCGCGCGGTTTCGTCCTATCTGTCGATACCCAAAAGTCCGATCCTGCATCGCTCGTTTTCGCGACCTGGCTGGCGCCGGTTGATTATCAGATCAGCAGCATGCGCGTCGATGCTACCGGCAACACTTATCTGGCGGGGAATACGAACTCGGCCCAGTTTCCGCATGACGCGATGCTCACACCTGCCAAGGCTCCGGCAGACTTGTCTTACGGTTTTGTCGCCGTGTTAAATCCATCCGGCTCCGGCCTGCTTTCGTCGGCTCTGCTTTCGGATGCGCAATTCAATGCCCTGGCTATCGACCATTCCCGCAACATCTATATCACCGGTCGAAGCCATACCCGCCGCTCCGGCCATTCTTTTGACGCCGCTCTGATTGTGGCACTCGCAGAAAACGGCCGACGTGTCAGGTATCTCGCACACTTCGGAACCTCCGGTATACAGGAGGGGCGCGCCATAGCGGTAGCAGACGTTTCGCCAACGCGAGTAGTTGTAACGGGGCAAGGCGCTCATCCGTTTGCACTCGCTCTCGAGGCATGCAAATCGGGACGCACGTACTCGCAAATCCTCTCCGGTCCCGTGTTTGAGAGCGCTCCGGAGCTAGCCGTCCAGCCTGCTCTCGACGCTTTCGCAGCGTCGTTGGGCGAGTTTGCCATGCCGCAAGCTGCCGCATCTCAAAACCAGTTTTTCGAAATTCTCGCCGCAGCCGATTGCCGCCACTGATGCCGTTCAAAACCACTCGCCGCGATTTATTTGAAGCCTTTGCCGTCGCAGGTCTCCTCGCACGCCATGCTTCCGGGCAATCAGACGAACTCACCACGAATACACTTCACGGCATTCGCCTGGAGCCCTTTGTCGATCCACTGCCGCTCCCGCGTACGATCGAGCTCTCCAGGCAGACACAAGCGCAGCCCTGCCGCATTATGCTTTCGCAGTTTTTCCAGAAGCTGCATCGCGACTTGCCCCGCTCGCTGGTCTGGGGCTTCGAGGGAACTACCCCCGGTCCGACGCTGATCGCGATGCGCGACAATCCGGTATCAATCGAATGGGTCAACCGATTGCCCAGGCGGCATCCTCTCGCTATCGATTACACGCTGGATGGAGCCGGGAAGGACATCCCCGAGGTTCGTTCTGTCATTCACCTGCACGGAGGTCACGTTGCAGCCTCAAGCGACGGCTATCCCGAACACTGGGTTACGCCCGGCCAAAGCCAGCGCACGTTCTATCCGAATCGTCAGCCGGCCGCCACGCTCTGGTACCACGATCACTCGATGGGCATCACGCGGCTCAATGCCATGATGGGACTCGCCGGCCTGTATTTTGTGCGCGATCCGCTGGAGGATCGCCTCCATCTACCCTCGGGCGGCTTCGAAGTTCCGCTGATTCTGCAGGACCGTACGCTGGATGCGAACGGCCAGCTCGCTTATCCCGTGGGACCTTCCGCCGATTCGCCCTGGGTGCCGGAATTTTTCGGCACGCATATCCTGGTGAACGGTAAAGTGTGGCCCTACCTCACCGTCGAGCCGCGCCTCTATCGTTTTCGTTTACTCAATGCTTCCAATTCGCGCGTATATCAATTAGCGCTTGCACCGGAGCAGACGCTTTACCAGATCGGCAGCGACGGGGGCCTGCTTCGCGAACCGGCTGAGCAGGATAACCTGCTGTTGACTCCGGGCGAACGCGCAGACGTGCTGATCGATTTCCGCGAGCGCGAAGGAAAACGCCTCATGCTCGTGAACTATGCCCGTGCTCCCTATCCATCGGGCGGCTCGCCAACGCCGGGACCCGTTCTGCAATTTCGCGTGGAACACCCGCTGTCCCGCCCTTCTGAGGTCGCGACCATCCCCGCCTCACTTGCTCCCCTGCCCCGCCTCGACGAAAACACCGCCGCTAAAACACGCCAGCTCAAGCTGGTCGAAGTGATGGGAGCCGACAAGCGCTTGCATCGCACACTGCTCGACGGCAAACGATTCATGGATCCCGTATCGGAAGATCCGGTTAACGGTACCAATGAAGTCTGGGAATTCGTGAATACAACCGCCGATAGTCATCCCATCCACCTGCACGCCGTTCATTTCCAACTACTCGATCGCCGCTCCTTCGATACTGCGCGCTATCGTCATACGTCGGAAGTCTTCTACACAGGTAATCCCGATCCGGCAGCTCCGGCCGAGCAAGGCTGGAAGGACACCATTCTCTGTCCTCCCGGCCAGGTGACGCGAATACTGACTCCTTTTTCCGGCGAACCCGGGCGCTTCGTCTGGCACTGCCACATGCTCGAGCATGAAGACAACGAGATGATGCGGCCTTATCTTCTCCGCTCGACCGGCAGCTAACCCGCTATCCTTTCTTTACACTGCGCCGGTACTTTCTTTCCGGTTCTGCCGTGAGATTTTTCGCTCAACGAGCGACTTATACACAGCAGATGCCCGGAAATACGGAGCGCAACATATTCGATCAGGTTGGTGTTTGAATTGCTCCCAGCCTGTGTTATGATCCATGGAACCTGTAAGCGTCGGCTTACCGGAATGAGCTCGGCCCAAGGTTGTACTCGGGCTGCCCTCGAACCGTATTCCGTCCGATTCATTGCCGCCAGGGTGACCGGTACTGGTAGTAGAGCGGTTACCGCGAGCCGTACAAATTGTGCTACGGTTGATGAACCTTTATTTGGGTTCCTACGTCATAAGCGTATGACTTGGCTGCCTCGAACTCTTTCTTAGTGGGCGCAGCTAGTCGGTTAGAAGGAGAACAAAAATGACGAAGAACGAACTGAACAAGTTTAAAAAGATCCTGGAAACAAAACAGGACGAATTGGAACAGATTGTGCGCAACCGCGATGCCATCGCCATCGAACAAAGTGCCGATGCGCTCGACCAGGTTCAGCACGCCTCCGAGCGTGAACTCGCCATCCGCAATCTCGATCGCGAGTCCAATCTGCTCAGGCACGTTCGTTCAGCGCTTCGCCGCATCGAAGATGGCTCGTTTGGTACGTGCCTTCATTGCGATGAAGAGATCAGCCCCAAACGTCTGGCCGCCGTGCCCTGGGCGCCGTATTGCATTCAGTGTCAGGAAGAAGCGGATCGCTTGCAAGCCGAAGGGGAAGAGATGTTCGACGACGTGCTGGTCAACGCAGCCTGATCCCGACCATTTACAACTCCTTCAAGATATTCTTACAAGAGGGCCGTTCGCATGCTGTTCGGCTCTCTTGCTGTCTTCAGGGCGGCGTTCACGGCCGTTTTAGACGGAACCGTTCTTCGCTGCACTTTCCCGACGGTCTTTTGTTTTCCAAGCGATGCCCGGAAACTGCCGTCCGCGCGCGGACCTCAATGAACGCCTCTTATCCGGCATTGCAGAAGCACGCAAGCCTTGCCCGGTACGCCCGGTTGACATCAATTGTAGGCTCCGCTATAGTGCTGAAGTACTGAACTATCAATTAGTTGACGATTAGTTTGGAGCGTAGACCCGTTGGCCCAGTGGATTTTTGTTTCACAGGAAGCGCTTGGATGGTGTGCCCGGCTGGGCCGGATGCAGGAAGAAAATGAGACATGGCTGGTTCCTCTGAAGAACATGTGGAGACCCCTGGAACAGTCGAAAGTTCGGATTACCAGGCTTTTCTAGACGACTACAGCAGCCAGTTTGCGTCCGGTGAAGGGGAGATGTTCCACGGTCATGTCCTAAGCGTGACCGATAAAGAAGTCATCGTCGATATCGGCCGGAAAACCGAAGGACTGGTGCCGGCATCCCAATTTCCGCAGGTCGAGGGAATGCCCTCGATAAAGCGCGGCGACGTTATCGAAGTCATGATCGACCGGACCGGTGTTCCGGTCGAAGGATACATCCTGCTCTCGTATGAACGAGCGCACCGGCGTCAGATTTGGGAGCACCTGGAACAGGCGGCGGCGTCGGGTGCGCCCGTGCACGGCCAGGTTACGGCAAAGGTCAAAGGCGGCCTTGCTGTCGATATTGGAGTCAACGCCTTTTTGCCAAGCTCGCAGGTAGAGATTCGTCCGATTCACAACCTGGACGGTTATATCGGACAGGAACTCGACGTTCGCATCCTTAAACTGAACCGGCGTCGCGGGAACGCCGTAGTTTCCCGGCGTGTCCTGCTTGAAGGCGATCTGCAGGCGCGCAAGGCGCAGGCGCTCGCCACACTCCGCGAGGGAGCGGAGACCCAGGGCGTTGTCAAGAATCTCACTGACTATGGAGCTTTCATCGATCTCGGCGGAATCGACGGGCTCTTACACGTGAGCGATTTGAGCTATGGCAGCGTAAGCCACCCGTCTGCCGTGCTCAACGTAGGGGAAACGATCACGGTCAAAGTGCTGAAGTTTGATCGCGAGCATGAGCGCATTTCGCTCGGCTTGAAACAGCTCCGACCGGATCCGTGGATAAACGTAGAACAGCATTACCTGCCGGGAAGCCGCATCATCGGACGCATTGTCAGCGTGACCGATTACGGCGCCTTTGTGGAGCTCGAGCCAGGCGTGGAAGGCTTAATCCACATCTCCGAGATGACCTGGAGCCGCCGCATGAAGCATCCTGCCAAGATCGTGAGCGCAGGTGACCAGGTAGAAGCAGTGGTGCTCGAAGTGAAATCCAAAGAGCGCCGCATTTCACTTGGCATCAAGCAGCTGGAGGCGGACCCGTGGACCACCATTGCGGATCGCTACAGCATCGGGTCGGTGGTGGAGGGGCGTGTCCGCAAACTCGCTGATTTCGGCGCATTCGTCGAGATCGAGGACGGCATCGACGGCCTCGTTCACGTCTCCGATATGTCCTGGACGGCCCATATCAAACATCCTTCGGAACTCTTGAAGAAGGGCCAGATCGTACAGGCAGTCGTGCTGCAGATCGATCCGCCGAATCGCCGGCTCTCCCTTGGAATCAAGCAGCTGCAGCCGGATAATTGGGAGACGTTTTTCCGCAGTCATCAGGTCGGGGACAACGTTCGCGGACAGGTGTGCCGTACCGCTCCTTTTGGTGTATTTGTCGAGCTGCTGCCGGGCGTCGAGGCACTGTGTCACCGCAGTGAGATCGTCGGCCATTCGCCGCGCAAGCACACACAGGGCGGCCGCGCACCGGAAGAGGCTTTGCTGCCGATCGGAGCGGAGTTCGAATTCAAAGTAATCAAGATGAATGAGGCGCAAAAGCGAATCGGACTAAGTTTGCGCGAGGTTCACGACGATTTGGAGCGGCACCGGTTGGATGACTATCACCGCCAGGCCGCCATAGCCACGTCGACGGTAGGAGACGTGATCAAACAGGACCATATAAAACAACAGCATCCGAGAGCCAATTACAGGAGCAGGGATTATGACGAAGGCTGAACTGATCGATGAAGTCTCGAAAGTAGTGGAGATGACCCGCAAGGATTCGGAGACGATTGTCGAGACCATTTTTGACAGCATCGTGAACAGCCTGCATAAAGGCGACAAGATTGAGATCCGCGGATTCGGCAGCTTTCGCACCCGGCAGCGGCAGCCGCGAGTAGGCCGGAATCCGAAAACCGGCTCGCGCGTGGAAGTTCCCTCGAAGCGTATTCCGTTCTTTAAGCCGAGCAAAGAACTGCGCGATCTGGTAAACCGGATGAACAAACGCACCCCCGCACCCGAAACCATTGCGCCGGACCAGACACCGCCTCCGTCTTCCCTCTGAATCAGCCGTAGCTGAATGGATTATCTGTGGACGCCTTGGCGCTCCCGGTACATGGAAGCCAAGAAAATACCGGGCATTTGCATATTTTGCGATGCGGCGCGCGACCCGGCCGAAGACGCCCGCAACCTCGTTATTTTTCGCGCCGCACATTGTTTCATCATCCTGAACCGTTACCCCTACACCAGCGGACATCTGATGATTGTCCCGTACGAGCATGTGGCAACGCTGAGTGGGACGGCTGCCGGGGCAGCGGCCGAGATGATCGAACTCGCCAGGCGAACGGAACTGGTTCTGCAGGCCGTATACAACCCGGACGGAATCAACCTGGGCATGAACATAGGGGAGGCAGCCGGCGCCGGTATCGCTCAGCATGTCCATCTGCACATGCTTCCCCGCTGGTCGGGCGATGCGAACTTCATGACCACCGTTGCACACGCGCGCGTCATTCCGGAGGCGCTCGATGATACGTTTCGCAAGCTCCGCAGAGCCTTCGCGGAACGCTCGTAGTACTGCGGCATTCAAGCAGACGTAGTATTTTTCGTCTCCGGTGCATCCAAACAGAGCATGAGTGTAATGCCGAGTACCGTTCCGCCTGCTCCGGACGAAGTGAAATCCGCGCACATCGCCGGACTTCGTTATGCGATCCCCAAAGGTCCCGGTATCCGCCGTCGGCGTGCGGGGAGCGGATTCGTGTACATCGGGCCGGACGATAACCCGGTAACGGATGAAACTACTCTGGGGCGCATCAAGAGCCTGGTACTGCCACCGGCGTGGAGTTCGGTATGGATCAGTCCGTTTCCAAACGCGCACATTCAGGCGGTAGGCCGCGACGACCGCGGACGTAAACAATACCGCTATCATCCGCGGTACCGGCACGTCCGCGACCTGGTGAAGTTCGATCGTATGCGGGCTTTCGGCAAAGCGCTGGTGAAAATCCGCCGTACGGTGGCGCGCGATCTGGCGAGAGCCGGCATGCCGAAACGCAAAATCCTGGCGGCCATTGTCCGACTCCTCGAAACGACCTACATTCGCGTCGGAAACGAGGAGTATGCGGATCAGAACAATTCGTTCGGCCTGACCACGCTGCGTAATCAGCATGTGCAGATTCTCGGGGATACGCTCAAATTCCGCTTCAAAGGAAAGAGCCACCAGCAGCAGGAGATCACGACCGAAGACAAACGCCTCGCACGCATTCTGCGGAAATGCAAAGAGATTCCCGGAAGCGCGCTATTTCAATATCTGGACGAAGACGGCCAGCCGCAAACAATCGAATCGGGCGATGTCAATGAATATCTGCGAGAAATCAGCGGCGGCGATTTTACTGCCAAAGATTTTCGCACC
>DATBGM010000245.1:0-15597 GCA_036557945.1 Bryobacteraceae bacterium
CGCGATCGAAGCCAAAAAGCAGCAGGTATGAGTAAACGAATTCGTAGCCGCTGAGCCCGCGCGGGAACGAATCGAATTGCGAACTGTACCCCACGACGCGGAACAGCTTTTCCGGCTCATCCGGGGTCATATCGAGAATAGTGATCTGCCCGCGGGTGGGACGAATCAGCCCGGTCATCAAATTCATCAATGTCGTCTTGCCGGAGCCGTTCGGACCGACGAGACTCGTGATACCCGGCGGTATAGAGAGATTCACACGGTTTACGCCGAGCACGTCACCGTAAAACTTCGAGACGTTTTCAAATACGATGCGGCCGCTCATTCGATGACCTCGTTCGGCCGCACTTTGCGCATGAGCAGCATCAGGCAGCACGCGGCAAAAGCAAGCAAGGCGATTGACGCTTCGGTAACCGAAAACGGCTGTGTGCTGCCATCGCGGAAGAAATACTGTTCCACGATGGTAATCAGGCGGGCGATGTCAAGCAGGTATCCTTGGTGCGTCTGCAGGACGGCGTTTATTGCCTGCCCAAAACCTGCGCCCATGAAAAAGATCGCAAGCAGGAGCGCGCCCGCAATGATTCGCCACTTCACCCAGGCGGATAACGCCAGTGAAAGCAGGGAGAGGACGAGAATCCAAAGGAACGAACCCACCAGGATTCCCGTTGCCAGCGCGGTATGCGCGCCCAGCCAGCCGCTTTCCATGCTCGCCTGTGTGAAGAAGAGGACCAGGCCCGGCACCCACGTGATCCAGGAAAGCGTGATTACCAGCACCGCCATTTTGCCGAGCACATACTCGGTGCGCGAAAGCGGACGGCATAAATATAAAGTGAGCGCGCCGTTGGCCAGATCCGGCGAGACCAGACCGGGCCCGAGAAACGCCGTCAACAGGAAAGCGAGCGAGCTTTGCACGCTCATGTAGACAATAAAGAACGACCCGTCGATTTTCAGGAACGGACCCGATTGCCGGCCGAGAAACGAGAACGCACTCAAGTGTGCGTTGGCATAAATGCCGAGCAAACAAAGCAGCGGAAAAAAGAAGCAGAGGACAAAAAACGCCGTCTGGAACTTCGAGCGGAACATGGTGCGGCGCGCGAAGCGATACAACACGAGGAAGCGCGACCAGGTGGGCATGAGCGCGCCCGAGTAACCCCGGTACGTACGTTTATAGACGGCCATTACCGTTCTCCATGGCTTTCAGGAAGATATCTTCCAACGTGTCGCGCCGGAAATTCAACCGTCGAAGCTGCACGTTCTGTTCGGCTGCAATGCGGTAGACATCTTCGACGCCGACGTTTTCTGCCAGAATGACCTTCAGGCGGTTCCCCGGCGCGGGCGCGCATTCACAGCCCAGATTTTCAATCGCAGTCCGGAAATTGTCGCTGTGGTCCTGCAGCTCAAGCTCGAGAAAACGCAAATTCGAGCGGCGCTCTTCTTCGAGATTCGAATAGTGAACCACTTGTCCGTCTTTGAGGATGACGACTTCCTCGCAGGTCTCTTCCACATCGCGCAGCAGGTGTGAGCAAAGCACGATATGCATCTCGCCGCTATCGCGCATCTCCTTAACGAGCCGGATCATGCGCTGGCGCGCGGGCGGATCGAGACCGTTCGTCGGCTCGTCTAATATCAGCAGCTTCGGCCCATGCGCAATGGCTTGCGCGAGCTTGGCAAGCTGCTTCATGCCGAGCGAGTACGTGCCGAGCTTGCGATAGCGTGCTTCTCCCAAACCGACATAAAACAGCGCCTCGTGCGCGCGCTCGAGTGCGGTGGTCGGCGGAAGTCCCGACAGCTCCGCCATTAACCGGATAAACGAAACGGCGCTCATTTTGCTGATGAAGGCATCGTTTTCCGGCATGTAGCCGATCTGCGCGCG
Organism: Bryobacteraceae bacterium; assembly: GCA_036557945.1. Lineage (GTDB taxonomy): Bacteria > Acidobacteriota > Terriglobia > Bryobacterales > Bryobacteraceae > Bog-105. The sequence goes on from DATBGM010000245.1 coordinate 1,871, forward strand.
GATCTTTTTTGTATCTGTGCGAATGTCGGAGCCGAAGACGTGCGCGGCGCCCGCCGTTACCGGCCAGAAACCGAGCAGTGTGTTGATGAGCGTGGATTTGCCTGCGCCGTTCGGGCCGAGTAATCCGATGGTACGCCCGCGAAGCGAACAGGAAATGTTCCGCAAGACCTCTCGTTTTCCCAAACGAACCGTTAAATTCTCGAGCTCAATGACGGGCGGCCTTTGACGCGCAGAAGCGCCCGGCTGAGCGAGCGCTTCGGTGGGAGCGGTTTGCGTAGAAAGATCCATCAGATTTTGCGCGAAGCCATTAATGCAGGCAGCGATTCTCCTCCTCCGAGTCCCGCCAGCGTGCTCAGATTAAATCCGAGAAAGTCGCCCTTTGTCGCCGCCACAATCCGGTCCGGTTCGCCGTATACGCAGATCAGTCCCGGCCCGCTATTTGCCACCAGCGTAAGCAGCGATCGTTTATCCGACTTCAGCTGGTTCGCCAGTTCCTGTACGTTCTTCCCGGCGTTATGCCAGAGCAGCGCCGAGCAGTTCAGGAAATTATCGGCAGGCAACTGATCTTTGAACATTTGTGAATTGGCCAGCGTGTAGCCGTTCGCGCGATTTTGGATCGCCTGTAACAGCACCTGCTGGTTCGGGCCGGCCAGCAGGAAGCCATCGACGAAGGTGTAATACACGCTCACATCCGGCAGCTTGCTATTTCGCACGATGTAGAAGGTACGGGAATTTGCTTCTTCCTGTTTCCAATCGAGTTTACCTGCATTTTCCGGAGCCGTCTGATTGAAGTGATCAACCAGCGTCTGAATGGTGGTGTTCAGGCGCACGGGATCGTACACCTCAACCGCCAGTTTCCAGGAGGGAACCGGCACGAGCGGTCCATCGATGGCAAACGTGGCATCGCCGCCGAACAGCGCCGCTATGTCATCGGTGAGTTTCACGCCGAGATGCTGCTCCAGATCGTTCAAATGTCCGGCCGTGCCCGCATCACGCTGGCTCGCGTATCCAAGAAACTCTTTCATCACGTCGAGCGGATTCTTCATAATCACCGAAGCCGCCAGGTTCGCATCCGGAGAGACGAAATCGAGCGAGCCCATGGGTCCGGGGGTGCCGAGCCACGACGCAACACCCTGACGTCCGCCGGTAAAGGAGAGCGCTGCGCGTGTTTCGGTATCGCTCGGCGCGACCGGCCGCCGCTCGAGGAGTAGGTATTGAACATTGTTGAATCCTGGCGGAATCTCTTTGGGAGTAGTTACGGATTTCGCGACGGTTTGTTCCATGTCAACCGCCAGCAGATAGCCTGCACCGATACCGTAGGATTGCTGGACACGTTGATAGAACGGCGTGCTGGTGAAACCCGCCGCCGGCGCTCCCTGCGCAACGGCCTGCCGGATTGCAGCAACCTGGCTGGCATCGGAAGACGCGGCCACAATACGATCTCCGGTGAAGATCGAAAGTTCTTTCGCGTTCGGAGGCATGTTCTGCTGCAAGTAATTTTCCAGACCGGGCCGCTGCACTTCCGCCAGAAACAGCGGCGCGCCGTATTGACGCGGTCCATTGGAAGTAACCGCGAAGACGATCTCGTTTCCGAGATATTCGCTGATCGCGCTGATCTGGTTGAGCGCGCGGTCGAACTCACCCGAGCGCGCGGCCGGCTGCTGCTGCCACCATTCACGCAGCACTTCGCTCTCGTTCAGGCGCTGTTCGAAAATCTTTCGGGCTTCGCTGATCGTGCCGCCCAGGTTCGGAATGGCCGCATAAATGACTGTGTTCGAGGGCAGATACTGCGCCAGGTTCGACGAGTACCGAAGCTGCGGCGAGGGGATCGCCTGCAGTTCTTTCTGCAAAGTTTTCAGTTCCTGCAGCAATGCCCGGTAATGGTCTGCGTTGCTGCTCCAGGCAAATTCGTTCTCAAGCGATGCATTCTGCAGGCGATACGCTGCCGGAAACTGCTGGCCGGCAGTCAGATCCACCGTTCTTTCGCCGCGCCGCTCGACGCGTGTAGAACCCTGGGCCACCGTGACGCGGGCGCCTTTCGTTCCCCGATCCAGCGCCAGCACGGCATTCTTTACCGGCACGCGCAGGTCCCCGGCGGCCAACAGAAATGCTTTTTGGTTCGTGTCTGCAGGCTGCACGATCACGCGGCCACGCTCCACTTCCACGGATGTCCCGCCCCACCCGCGCGAGATCGAAACATCGGAACGCTCGCCCATCTCAATCTTTGCGCCGTCGAGCAACTGGAAAATAGCGCGCGAGCCCTTGCCGGTGCGCAGTTCCTCCGCATTGCGGATCAATGAGCCCGCCTTCAGCAGGCTCGATCCCATCTCGTTCATGCGATACAGCGTACCCTCCACCGTGACAACGCTCGCCCGCACGGCATGCTGGCCCGGCAGCAATCCGTTAAATGCACCAGTGACGCCGAGCACGATGCCGGCCGCAAGCGCCGCGGCAAGGCCCCAGGTGAGCAGCGGGTTTCGCCGCCGCGCCCGTACTTCGACTTTGGGCATTTGCGGCCCGCGGCGCGCTTCCTGTAATGCACGCCGGCACTCAACGCAGCGGCTGATGTGATCCTCAAACAGCGAGGTTCGCGCAGCGCTCAATGAGCGGTCGAGATACGCCGGAATCAGCGCTTCGAAATCGGCGCAGCCACGAATGCGGTCTACTACTTCGGGGCTGTAAGCCGAGTCGAAAACATGACGGAACACGCGCCGTGCCGCATCCCGCACAGTACTTTCTTCCGGCTGCTCGCGCCGGAGCGCATCAATGGCTTCATCCAGCTTCTGGCGTTTCACGATCTACCTCCTAAACAGGGACGGATCTCCTTCTGCAACTGGCGGCGCGCTCGGTGCAGAGTCACCGCCACCAAAACCTGCGAGATGCCGAGCATCTCTGCGATCTGCGCGTTCGAAAGATCTTCAATATGCCGGAGCACAAAGATCTCAGCCGAGCGCGGCGTCAGGCTGGCAAACGCACTCCGCAAACAATCCTGTAATTCCCGATTCTCGGTTGGCTCGCCGGCCAGCGCATTTTCATGCAGCGGAAGATTGCGATCCGCCTTACGCGCCCGGATCAAATCGAGTGAAGCATTTACCGCAGCGCGCCGAAAATAGCTTTCCTCGCGCCTTGGCGTCGCTTCCGCATCACGCCGTACGAGCCGCAGAAAAATGGTTTGCAGAACGTCCTCGGCATCAGCGGCGCTCCCGGTCAGCCTGTATGCCGTGCGGAAAATTAAGCCGTGATATTCGTCGAATAACCGGCTGAACTGCGTCGGATTTTTCAGCGCAGCGCTTTCTCCTGTTGCCAGTTGCAGCATGGACTCCCGTTTTCAGCCCTAAAGACGGAAGACATCGACGATTATTACAAGGGGTCGCGAAAAATCAAGCCGGCTCGCAAATGAGCGCAGGCTTTATATCGAGTACCGGCGTGCCATCGATTGCTTCGAGCGCGTCGACTCGTAACGTAAGCCCGTCTACTTCCAGCACTTTGGCCCGGTGCAAGCCGATCGGATTGGGCCGGTCCGGTGAGCGTGTGGCAAAGACTCCCGTTAAGGGATTCCGGCGGTTACCGCGCGGATGCACTCTGAGCGTTGCTCGATTGGCTTCGTGCAGCCAGGTGAAAATCCAGATGTTCTCGCCGGGTCCGATGCCGTCGAGAGCGCCTGCAAACTCCGGCGCGATGATCACTTCCGCCATCGGTGCGCCTTCCGCGGCCTGGCGCGGCGCTTCCGAGCGGCTCTTCAGGGCCGAACGCACCCGGCCCACCGGCTGAAGATCGAAATCGGTCATAGATCCAATAACAAAATGATTATCAGTTTTCAGACAGCCGGCTTGCCCGTACGCCAAAGCCATTTGCGGTATACGACTGCGCGACAATCAAAGCAAATCCTCAATCCGGCTACCGGGCCGGATTTCCATTTCCATGAGCAGCCTGCGCGAAGAGATTACGAAACGGTTCCTGCGGACCCGGCCGCAAGCTGCTGCGCACAGGCCTCCGTCGGAGGAACAAGAGACTTCCGTTCCGAGCGATCCGCGTGAAGGGAAGCAGTTCGGCATCTATCGCATTCTGCGCAGCCTCGGAGCGGGCGGCATGGGGCACGTGTATCTTGCACTCGATACGCGGCTGGGGCGCCACACCGCGCTGAAGTTTTTATCCCATGATCTGTTCGCTAACCAGGAGATGCTTGAGCGGCTGGAGTACGAAGCGCGCACCGCTTCGGCCTTGAACCATCCCAATATCCTCACCATTTACGAGATCGGCGAGCATGAAGGCGATCTGTTTGTGGCGAGCGAATTCATTGAAGGCATCACGCTGCGCAAAGCAATTGAGCGGCGCTTGATTGATACGCGGATGGCAATCGGAGTCGCTAGGCAGGTCGTCTCGGCGCTAATGGCGGCACACGCGGCCGGAGTCGTCCATCGGGATCTGAAACCGGCTAACATCATGATCCGCCCTGACGGGTACATCAAGATTATCGATTTCGGCTTAGCAAAAGTCACCGGCGAATCTCCTCTGGGCCGGCTAAAGAACGCGGGCTGGACGATACCGGGCGCGGTAATGGGCACGGTCGACTACATGTCGCCGGAGCAGGCGCGCGGGGACGAGGTGGATGCGCGCTCCGATCTTTGGACGCTTGGCGTTGTGCTTTTCGAGATGCTGAGCAATCAGCGCCCGTTTGACGGTGAAACGGACAGCCACGTGATCGTCGCTATTCTCGACCGGCCCGCACCTCCGCTGCCGAATGTCGCCTCGTTACCGCGCGGCATTGCGCAAATCGTGCAGCGTGCGCTTATGAAGGATCCGGCGCGGCGGTATCAGTCTGCGCAGGAGATGTTGGCGGATCTGGAGCGCATCGATGCTCCCGCATCGCGCCGGCGCGCGGCTTTTTTCACCGCGAGTTCGCGCGTTCGCAAATTTCGTTTTCACCGGTCTGCCTGGGCAGCCCTTTTCGGTTTCATCGCCATCGCCGCCGCTTCAACCTGGTGGTGGCGCTTTAACGGTAAAGAAAAGTTCTTCGAGCCAGACTGGTTCCGCGTGGATTCGGTGCGGCAATTGACCTTCACCGGGCGGACACTGGAATCGGCCATTTCACCCGACGGCAAATATCTCGCCTTCGTCGCCGCCGATCCGGGCGGCATGCAATCGCTGCACCTGAAACAAATCGATCAGCCGTCCGACGAGGTACGCATCCCGAGCCGCGCGGTGGAGTACATCGGCCTGACGTTCTCGCCCGATAGCAGGACGATTTATGAAGTCGAGCGCGAGCATGGGTCCAAATTAGGCAGGCTGTTTACGGTTCCGCTCGTCGGCGATCGTGCTTCAAACCCGCTCCTGGAAGACATCGACGGTCCCGTCACGTTTTCACCGTCCGGCGATCACTTCGCTTTTGTGCGTTTCAATCCGCTTGCTCCAGGCGCACGGCATGGCTCCAGCAGCATTGAAATCTACGACGGTCCAGGCCGCGTGACGCCTCTGCTCACCACGCCCGAGACTCTCTTTCGTCAGCTCGCCTGGTCCGGTGATGGTCGCAATATCGCCGCCATCACTGACGATAGCTCGGGCAATTCCGACAAGCTATCTCTTTCGCTTTATCATCTGAACGGCGGCAAATCACTGCGCCCGCTTCCCGACTGGAAGTACGCCGCCCGGCTCGCGTGGGCTGGCTCCAACGGCAGCATCATATTAACTGCATCCGCACACGGGGAAGCAGCCAATCGCCAACAACTCCGTGAGCTATCGATCGAGACCGCAAAGACAAACGATATTACAAAGGACCTCGCCGGGTATAGTGATGTCACTCTGACGGCGGACGGGAAACGTCTTGCGGCAATTAAACATGATGCGCGCGCCTACCTCTGGATCTCCGACCGCCGCAACTGGCTTCACGGAACAATCGCCCCGGCTGAGTCCCAGGATACGGACAGCAGCCTTGACTGGATCGATAACGGCAGGATCGTGCTCACCTCGCGACGCACCGGTTACCCGAACCTGGCTGTGTTCGATCTGGCCAATCAAAAGATCTCGGAGGTAACCAATGAGCCAAGCGTCGAGCAGCAGGCGACTGTCATTCCGGGCACCTCTCTTATTGTCTTTTCTTCCAACCGCTCCGGTGGAACGCATCTCTGGAGTTACGACACGCGCTCCAATCGCTATACGCAATTGACATTCGGAAATAGCTACGACGATACGCCCGATGCGCTGCCCGACGGACGTTCCATTGTCTACACCGCATGGTCCGGGCGAACGCCTTTTTTGCGAAAAGTAAATGTGTCGGGTGGACCCTCGGACCCCATCGGCAACTATCCGGCTAAAACTCCGCAGGTTTCGCCCGACGGCAAATACGTCGCTTGCAACGTCCAGAAAGATGCAGCTCACTGGTTTGTCGCCGTTGTGCCGATCGATGGTCGCGGCGAGCCGCGGGCGATCCCGGGCGCGGGTACCCCGTTCCGCTGGGCCCCGCAGGGAAACGCACTGGTGGCGACGTTGACCGACGCAAGCGGCGCGGCAAATCTCTGGCGTATCGGTTTGAACGGCAAACCGGGAGAACAGCTCACAACGTTCGAGGGAGACTCTATCTTGGCATTTGCCTGGTCACCTGCCGGGGACCGCCTCGCCTGCCTCCGGGCTGCGCTCGGTTCTGACGCTGTACTGATGACTCGCAAGTGATGGCACGAAGCTTGCAATATCATTTGGAAGGAGATGAGCCCGCGTTATATCAGCGCGGCGAAGATTTCATAGGAGAGTAATTATGTCGGATACCAAGAAACCCGCCCCCAAGCCACAGCCAAAAACCGATGTGTTGAAGGTCGGTGATCCTCCGCCGCGCAATCGCGACTGAGCCTTTTATTCGCGGGACCTGCAGGGCCGTCGTTACAATAAAAGCTAGTCCCGTCCATGCCCGAATTCAATCCTGAGGCCCTTGCCGAACGCCGGCAGGCGCTCGAAGAGGCCCTTTCCAGCCGTATTCTCGTGCTCGACGGAGCCATGGGAACGATGCTGCAGGAGCAGCATCTCACCGCGACCGATTTCGGGGGCGCGACCTATGAAGGCTGTAACGAAAATCTCGTTCTTACACGGCCCGACGTTATCTTAAATATTCACCGCGCCTATTACACAGCCGGTTCGGATATTGTCGAGACAAATAGCTTCGGCTCGAGCTCCATCGTGCTCGCCGAATTCGGGCTTGCTGAAAAATCGTTTGAGATCAGCCGTGCGGCGGCCGAGCTGGCACGCCAGGCCGCGGCCGAGTTCTCCGGAAATGGCCACATGCGTTTTGTGGCGGGCTCGCTCGGCCCGACCACCAAAGCTATTTCCATCAGTGGCGGCATCACCTTTCCGGAGCTCATCGACAGCTTCTATCAACAATCGAAGGGCCTGGTCGAAGGCGGCGCCGATTTTCTGCTGCTCGAAACCTGCAACGACACACGCACCATCAAAGCCGGACTGATCGCCGTTCATCGCCTGGGCAAAGAACTTGGCTTCCGCATTCCGGTCGTTGTTTCCGGCACGATCGAGCAGATGGGCACCATGCTTGCCGGACAGCCCGCCGATGCCTTTTACGTCTCGGTTGCCCACGCCGATCTGCTCGCAGTCGGCCTGAACTGTGCTACGGGTCCCGAGTTCATGACCGATCACATCCGGTCCATTCACGAGCTCGCCAGCACGCGTGTTTCGTGTTATCCCAACGCCGGACTGCCGGATGCGGAGACTGGCCAATATCTCGAAACGCCCGAAAGCCTGGCGCGCCAGCTCGAGCGCTTTGTCGATCACGGCTGGCTCAATATCGTCGGCGGCTGCTGCGGTACGCGACCCGATCACATCCGCGCTATTTCCCAGATGGTGGAAGGCAAGAAGCCGCGCGCCCACAAAGAACTCCCGCACCGCACTTATTTCTCCGGCATCGAAGTCGTCGAAGCCGAAGACAGTAATCGTCCGCTGATCGTCGGCGAGCGCACGAACGTCATCGGCTCCCGTCTTTTCAAAAATCTGATCGCAGAAGAAAAGTGGGAAGAAGCGACAGAGATCGCCCGTCGCCAGATCCGCAATGGCGCACACATCATCGATGTGTGCCTGCAAACCAGCGATCGCGACGAGATCAAAGATATTCCGCCGTTCTACGAGAAACTGATCCGCAAGATCAAAGCGCCCATCATGATCGACACGACGGACGCGCGCTCGATCGAACTCTCGCTCACCTATTGCCAGGGCAAGAGCATCATCAACTCGATCAATCTGGAAGATGGTGAAGAAAAGTTCGAGCGCGTCTGCCCGATCGCTCGCGAATACGGCGCAGCGCTCGTGGTCGGCTGCATCGATGAAGATCCGGTCCAGGCTCAGGCGTTCACGCGCGAACGCAAGTTGGCCGTTGCGAAGCGATCGGTCGATCTGTTAACTGCGAAATACGGCATTGCGCCCGAGGACATCGTCATCGATCCACTAGTCTTTCCGTGTGCGACGGGTGATGAGAACTATATCGGCGGCGCAGTCGAGACGATCGAATCAATCCGCCTCATCAAGCAGCAGATCCCGTATGTCAAAACGGTCCTGGGCATCTCGAATATTTCGTTCGGGCTGCCCGCTGCCGCGCGCGAAGTCGTCAACTCCGTTTTCCTGTACTACTGCACGCAGGCCGGGCTCGATCTGGCGATCGTCAACTCCGAGAAGCTCGAACGGTTCGCGTCGCTTCCCAAGGAAGAGCGGGCGCTGGCAGAGGCGCTGCTGTTCAATACACCTCCGGCGCAGATTCCTCCGGATCATCCGAACGCTGCGATTTTGCAAAGTGCGACTGGGCATGGGGATGAGGCCGCGGCTCTCAGCGAGCCGAAGACTCTAGGAGACTGGAGACAGCAATCACGTGACCAAAAAATCGCCATCAACCAGTTTCATATCGCCGCGATTTCCGAGCATTTCCGCGGAGCCGGCGCACGGCAGAAGAAGCAGGCCGCTGACCTGCCGCTAGACGAACGTTTGGCGAACTATATCATCGAAGGCACGAAAGACGGGCTCATTCCCGACCTGGATCGTAAGCGCGCCGAAGGAGCCGCACCGCTCGATATCATCAATGGCCCGCTCATGGCCGGTATGGCGGAAGTCGGTCGGCTCTTTAATAAGAACGAGCTCATCGTCGCCGAGGTGCTGCAGTCGGCGGAGGCCATGAAAGCCGCCGTCAATCACTTACAGCAGTTTATGGAGAAATCGGAGACCTCGGCGCGCGGCAAAATCGTGCTCGCCACAGTCAAAGGCGACGTGCACGACATCGGCAAGAATCTGGTCGAGATTATCCTCAGCAACAACGGCTTCGACGTGGTGAACCTCGGCATCAAAGTACATCCGGAGGAGCTGATCAAGGCGTTTCACGAGTATCAGCCGGATGCGATCGGCCTTTCCGGTCTGCTCGTCAAGAGCGCCCAGCAGATGGTGACGACTGCCGAAGATTTCAAAGATGCCGGTATTAACATCCCGCTTCTGGTTGGCGGAGCCGCTTTATCCGAAAAGTTCACCAAGACCAAGATCGGCCCGACCTACGGCTCTCCAACCTTCTACGCCAAAGATGCCATGACCGGCTTGCGGCTGATGAACGAGATCACCGATCCCGCGCTGCGCGAAGAAATTCTGAGCAAACACATCTTCCGAGATATGTCCGAAGAGACCGCTGAACCGGAGCCGGTGACGATTCCCTCGGGCGAGCGGCGCAGTCCCAAAGTGCGCACCGATATTCCCATTCCGGATGTGCCTTATACGGACCGGCGCGCCCGCAGCATTCCGAACCTGGCGGAAGTCTGGAGCTATATCAATCCGTTCATGCTCTACGGTCGTCATCTCGGGTTCAAAGGCAATTTCGAAAAAATGCTTGCCGGGCGCGATCCGAAGGCGCTCGAGCTCTACCACCTGGTTGAAGATGTTAAGCAGAAAGCTGCGACCTTCATGAAAGTGCGCGGCATCTGGCAGTTCTTCGAAGCGGAGCGCGAGGGCAATTCGATCCATCTCTTCTCCCCCGGCGGTTCGTCGCCTGTCGAAACCTTTCGTTTTGGGCGCCAGGCGAAGTCGGATGGATTATGTCTGAGCGACTACGTGCTCGACCCGCAGAACGGCCGGCGAGATCACATTGCGATGTTCGTCGTGACAGCGGGCGAGCAGGTGATCGAGCGCTCGCAGGAAGCTAAGGAGCGCGGCGACTTCCTCGAAGCGCACGCTTTACAGGCGCTCGCCATTGAGACCGCCGAAGCCGCAGCCGAATGGGTGCATCGCCGCCTGCGTGAAGATCTCGGCTTTCCCGATCCGCCCGACATGACGATGCAGGAGCGATTCACGTCGCGCTATCGCGGCAAGCGGTACAGCTTCGGCTATCCGGCATGTCCGAATTTGGAGGATCAGACAAAGCTATGGAAGCTTTTGCGTCCGGAAGAAATCGGCGTGCAACTTACCGAAGGTTTCATGATGGAGCCGGAAGCAAGTGTCTCGGCGCTCGTATTTCATCATCCGGATTGCGCGTATTTCAGCGCGGCGGAAGAGACCGAGCCGGCGTACGCGTGAGCAGATGAGGCCAAGCGATATCATTACCGGAGATGAATAATCCGGTTTTGGCGAACGAAGAAGCGGAAATTGAAGTTTCAATGTCGCCTTCTGTCCTGGGCGTTCCCGAACTTACTGATGGAGCGGATGAGGGTGATCTTGAGGTCGATCTCGAAAATCAGACACTTTCGCCCGATAAAAATGACCGCAGCTTGGCGGAGTTGCACCGGTGGAAAAAGACGGGGCGCTTAATTGTCGACCCTGAATGGCAGCGTGAATATGTCTGGGATACTCGTCGTGCATCGCGCCTAATTGAATCGATTTTAATCGACTTACCCGTGCCGGTTGTCTATCTAGCGGCAAACAAGGAATCCAAATACGAGGTCATTGATGGTCTTCAACGCCTAACGTCCGTGTTTAGATTTTTCGACGGCGAGTACGATCTGAAAGGACTCGAAATCCGAAGAGAATTTAACGGGCGCTATTTTCATCAGATTCCGGAGATATGGCAGCGAAAACTGGAAGACGCTACTCTCCGGACCTTTGAGCTGCCCGCGCGGACGCCCAAGGATGTCATGTTCCTAATCTTTGAGAGGCTAAACACTGGCGGATTAGCCCTCAATGATATGGAAATCCGCAACTGCCTTTTTCGTGGGCGCCTGAATGCCTTAATAAAAGATCTCGCTCGTCGACCAGATTTTGTAAAAACCGTAAGCCAGAAAAATATAGATCGCAGAATGACTGATCGCGCCCTAGTGTTACGGTTCCTAGCGTTCTATCAAATGACCCACAAAAAGGCTCGGCGGGGCCTAAAGAAATTTTTGAATGAGTTCTTTGAGACGTACCGAAATGCGCCTGACGACAAGCTAAAAGAATTCGAAGAAATGTTCATGAAGGCGAGTAAAGCCGCATTGACCATTTTTGGCGATAAAGCCTTTCGGCTGCGCAAATTCTCAAAAGATGAGGGATCGAAAAGTGGGGAATGGCAACCCCGCATCAACGCAGCTGTCTTTCAAACCATCGCGGTTTCGTTTACAGAATACAATCTCGGTCAGCTAACGCGAGCATCAGATGTGATTTTCGAAGAGTACCTCGATTTGATATCGACAGATCAGTACTGGGTTGATTGCGTATCCAAAACAACCGGGGATTATCCTCGGATTGAGTACGCGTTTGAAGGGTGGAATTTGCGATTGCGCGAAATCATGTCGTGCGTTCCCGCCAATGATCGAGTGCGAGTTTTCAGTCGTCAGCTAAAACAGGAGTTATACGATCAGGACAACTCATGCGGCATATGTGGCCAAGCGATTCGTGTGCTTAACGATGCCGCTCTCGATCATGACCTCCATTACTGGAGAGGTGGCAAGACCGTGCCAGATAACGCCCGTTTGGTGCATCGGCAGTGCAATTTACAGAGACAACGCTAAGCACCACAGGATGTAAGGTGAGATTCCGGGTTTCCCGATCCGCCCGAGATGACGATGCAGGAGCGATTCACGTCGCGCTATCGCGGCAAGCTATGGAAGCTTTTGCGTCCGGAAGAAATCGGCGTGCAACTTACCGAAGGTTTCATGATGGAGCCGGAAGCAAGTGTCTCGGCGCTGGTATTTCATCATCCGGATTGCGCGTATTTCAGCGCGGCGGAAGAGACCGAGCCGGCGTACGCGTAGTTTTCAGGAAGAAACAAATCTGGAGCCGTTGACCAGGATTGAACTGGTGACCTCGTCCTTACCAAGGACGCGCTCTACCAACTGAGCTACAACGGCCTCTCGCGCTCGGGCTTGATGGTGGACAGGGAAGGATTCGAACCTTCGTACCTCGCAAGGAGGGACAGATTTACAGTCTGTTGGCTTTAACCACTCACCCACCTGTCCAAACTGGAAACCCGGTGACGAAACGAGAATAACATATCAATAGACGCGCCATAATGACCGTATGGAAGATGTATTGACCATAGCCGGACATGCGTTCCGCTCGCGTCTGTTCGTCGGCACAGGCAAATATCGCAGCAAGCAGTTGATGGCCCGCTGCCATGCCGCGAGTGAGACCGAAATGGTAACGCTCGCCGTCCGGCGCGTCAATCTGAGCGATCGCTCGAAAGAATCGGAACTCGATTTTATCGATCGCTCAAAGGTTCGCATTCTTCCGAATACCGCCGCCTGCTACAGCGCAGAAGAAGCTGTTCGCACTGCCCGGCTGGCGCAGGAGGCCGGTCTCTCCAACTGGATTAAGCTGGAAGTCATCGGCGATCAGAAGACGCTCTTCCCTGATAACGAAGGCTTGCTCGAAGCCACACGGATTCTGGTCAAGGAAGGCTTCGTCGTGCTTCCTTATACAAGTGATGATCTGGTGAACGCGCGCAAGCTGATCGATGCAGGCGCCGCAGCTGTCATGCCTCTGGCGGCCCCGATCGGCTCCGGCCTCGGCATTCAAAATCTGACGAATCTTAAAATTCTGCGGCAGGCGATCACCGAAGTTCCGCTGATCGTCGACGCGGGTGTAGGTACGGCGTCCGATGCCGCCGTCGCGATGGAACTGGGGTACGACGGCGTTCTACTGAATACGGCGATTGCCGAAGCCGAGGATTCCGAGCGCATGGCGCGGGCGATGAAGCTTGCTGTCGAAGCCGGACGCGCGGCATTTCTCGCCGGACGGATGCCTCGCCGCGAATACGCGGTCGCCAGCAGCCCGCTCGTCGGCACGATCGCATAACAGGACGGGAGTCCTTCTTCGTCAGCCGGCGACTCGGAAAATAGTCGGATCCCGCGCATCTTAAGACCCTGGTTCGAATGCGCGATAGCTTCGACTCCCGTGTTATCCTGGCAACTGGGCACAGGAGAGTTGTGTGCCTTGGATGCGCCTGTGTGAGCGAGGCGAAGACAGAAAGAATCGGCCTCATAACCTCCTTCGGTCCATCGAGGACGAAGACTCCAGTTCAGCTTTAGAGACCAAATATTATGGCGAAAGAGAAATTTGACCGCAGCAAGCCGCATGTGAATATCGGGACGATCGGGCACATCGATCACGGCAAGACGACGTTGACGGCGGCGATCACCAAGACGCTGGCGAAGCACAATCCGAAGAACAAGTTCCGGAGCTTCGATTCGATCGACAACGCGCCGGAGGAGAAAGCGCGCGGCATCACGATCGCGGTGGCGCACGTGGAGTACGAGACGGCGAATCGCCATTATGCGCACGTGGACTGCCCGGGTCAC
>DATBGM010000246.1:0-5261 GCA_036557945.1 Bryobacteraceae bacterium
TTCCAGCGACGTCCGGCGCTCGATCTGCCGCGATTTAACTCTCTTGCTCGCCCCCTTCGCGCCCTATACGGCACAGGACCTGTGGGAAACCCTGGGTGAAACCGGCCCGGCGTTCCGCCAGCCCTGGCCCAAGTTCGACCCGCAACTCGCCGAACAGGACGAAATCGAAATCCCGGTGCAGGTGAATGGGAAACTCCGCGGCCATATCCGCGTGGCGCCCGGCACGCCGAAAGAACAGCTCGAACAGCTCGCACGCGAGAACGCCAAAGTAAAACCGTTTCTTGAGGGAAAGCAGGTCGTCAAGGTCATTACCGTGTTCGATCGCCTGGTAAATATCGTTGTGAAGTAGTAGCGATCGAATTCATTCCGCTCCCCGGCGATCGCGCTTCCTTGCAAAGTACTGATCGCACGGCAGCCCATTACTGCTCGTCGCAGAATCGAGCGGTAATTTCGCTAAGTTGTTTTAAGCTAAGAGTGAAGGCGGTGTCTTGAACGCTTCAGACGCGATCCGGGGTGAGTCTCTCAGCAAAATTTATTGCTCCGGAGACGGCGAGATAACGGTATTCGACGGGCTTTCGCTTAGCGTGCGTAGCGGCGAGCGCCTGGCCGTAATCGGCGAATCGGGCGCCGGCAAATCGACACTCTTGCACCTATTAGGCGGTCTGGATCGTCCAACCAAGGGGAGAGTCTTCGCGCACGGCCGGGAGGTAACGGGGTTGAACGAATTCGAGCTGGCCCGCTTTCGCAACCAGGAAGTTGGGTTCGTTTGGCAAAATCCGTCTCTGCTCCCGGAGTTTACTGCGCTTGAGAATGTAACGATGCCGCTGTTGATCCGCGGCGTCTCTCCGGCGGACGCGGCGCGTACTGCCTGCGAGAAGCTCGACGAAGTGGGTCTAACGGCGCGCCGGACGCACCGTGCTGGTGAACTGTCGGGCGGCGAACAGCAAAGAATTGCGCTGGCACGGGCCCTGGCCGCCGGTCCGCGCATTCTGCTGGCCGATGAGCCGACCGGGAATCTCGATTTCCGGACGGGCGAAAAGATTATCGATTTGCTGGCCGAATTGCATGCCCGCCACTCGTTGACCTCGGTTTTCGTCACGCACAACCTGGCGTTTGCGGCCGGCTGTGACAGGATTTTAGAGTTGGAAAGGGGGTCGCTGCATTCGCCATCGGCGATGGAATTGCAAGCGATCGGAGTAGTACAGGACGCAACCCGTCCTGGCGGTGGTACTTATGTTTGAACGATACACCGAAAAAGCACGCCGCGTTATCTTTTTCGCGAGATACGAAGCGAGCCAGTTCGGCAGCCCTTATATCGAGACGGAGCATTTACTTCTCGGACTGCTTAGGGAAGACAAGCAGCTTGCGAACCGTTTTCTTCGCTCGCATGCAGCGATCGAATCGATCCGTAAGCAGATTGAGGCGCACACGACAGCGCGGGAGAAGGTTTCGACGTCGGTCGACCTGCCTCTAAGCCATGAATGCAAGCGTGTGCTGGCATACGGGGCGGAAGAAGCGGAGCGGCTGAGCCACAAGCACATTGGCACCGAGCATTTGCTGCTCGGGCTGCTGCGCGAGGAGAAGAGCTTTGCCGCTGAAATTTTGCATGAACGCGGTTTGCGGCTCTCGGCGGTGCGCGAGGAGATCGCGCGCTCGGCTTCTGAGAAAACTTCGGCCAGCCGGCCCAAGGAAAGCTCCCTGCTGGCGGAATTCAGCCGCGATTTGACGCAGGCGGCGGTCGACGGCATGCTCGATCCGCTCATCGGGCGCGATTCCGAGTTGGACCGGGTCGTCCAGATCCTCTGCCGGCGGACGAAAAACAACCCGGTGCTGATCGGCGAGCCGGGTGTCGGCAAGACCGCGATCGTCGAGGGCCTTGCGCAGCGCATTGCCGACGGCGATGTGCCTTCCTTCCTGTCCGACAAGCGCATTCTGGCGCTCGATCTTTCCCTGATCGTTGCGGGAACGAAGTACCGCGGCCAGTTCGAAGAACGGCTCAAAACCATCATGAAAGAGCTGATGGATAACCAGAACGCCATCATCTTTATCGACGAGTTGCATACACTTGTCGGAGCGGGTTCGGCCGAAGGTTCGCTCGATGCGGCCAACATCCTGAAACCGGCTCTTTCGCGCGGCGAGATTCAGTGCATCGGCGCAACCACGCCTGCTGAGTATCGCAAGTCAATTGAAAAAGATCGTTCGCTCGAGCGCCGCTTCCAGGCCGTCAAGGTTCCACCTCCCACCGAGAGCGATGCCATCCGTATTCTCTTCGGTATCAAGGAGCGCTACGAAAAATTCCATGCTGTCGCCTACACCGATGAGGCGATCGAATCCGCCGTCTATACCTCGACGCGCTTCATTCCCGACCGTTTCCTGCCGGATAAAGCCATCGACCTGATCGATGAAGCAGGCGCGCGCGTGAAGCTGCGCCAGACGACGCTGCCGAGCGAAGTCGCCGATATTCAGAAACGCATCAAGTTCATCGTGCATCGCATGGAAAACGCCATCGCCAACCACGAGTTCGAGAAAGCCCGCTTCTATTCGGACGAAGAGCGCAAAGAGCGCGAGAATCTGCGCATCCTGCGCGAGAAGTACAACCTTGACGACACTTCAACCGGCGTAGTCAGCAAGGACGATATTGAAGACGTTGTCGCGCGCTGGACCGGCGTCCCGATGACCTCCATTAAAGAGGAGGAGATCAACAAGCTCCTGCGCATCGAAGAAGAGCTGCACAAGCGTGTCATCAGCCAGGAGAAAGCGATTTCCGCTCTTTCGCGCGCAATTCGCCGTTCGCGTGCCGGCTTGAAATCGCCCAAGCGGCCGGCCGGTTCGTTCCTGTTCCTCGGACCCACCGGCGTCGGCAAGACCGAAGTCGCGCGCGCACTCGCCGAGTTTCTCTTCGGCAGCGAGAAATCGCTCATCCGCTTCGACATGTCCGAATTCATGGAGAAGCACTCCATCTCGAAACTGATCGGCTCGCCTCCGGGCTACGTCGGCTACGAGGAAGGCGGCCAGCTCACCGAACGCGTCAAGCGGGCGCCGTACTCGATCATCCTGCTGGATGAAATCGAAAAGGCGCATCCGGATATCTACAACATCCTGCTGCAAGTCTTCGAAGACGGCCAGTTGACTGACGGTCTCGGCAATACGGTCGATTTCAAGAACACAATCATCATCATGACCTCCAACCTCGGGGCTCGCTTCCTCGACAAACGCGGGCAGATCGGGTTCTCGGCCGAGCCCACGACGGGCATTCCGCAGAAGGTCGAAGAGCAGGTGATGAGTGAAGTGAAACGCGCCTTCAATCCGGAGTTCCTGAATCGTCTGGACGAAGTGATCCTGTTCACTTCGCTGACCGATGAAGATCTCATCAAGATCATGGAGCTGCTGGTCGAGCAGGTGAACGCAAACCTGGTCGCCAAGCAGATCAAGATCCGGCTCGAACCCGAAGCGGCGAAGTATATCCTCGATAAGACGTGTACCGATCGCAGCTACGGTGCGCGACCGTTGCGGCGCGCCCTGCAGAAGTACATCGAGGATCCACTGTCGGAAGCCCTCATTCAGGGAACATTGCCGCGTCCGGCGGAACTGACCGTCTATCTCGGAGAAAACGGTCTGTACGTGCGCCAGGTTGGCGATCTAGAAGGCCAGCCGGTGCCCGCAGGCGGAGTGGAAGAAGCAACTCCCGCCGCCGGAACGCCGCTGTACATGTTCTAAAACGCACTCAGAAACTCGAAAGGGCGAGGCCATAGCGCCTCGCCTTTTTCGTTTACGGTGCAGCCGATGCGGGAACGTTGAATTCGATAGTGCGCGCGCTCATCAGCCCGCCGCGATGCACTTCCACGTAAACGCTCCACTGGCCCGCCGACGGAAAAATCGGCTTCGCCACATAAACGCCGTCCGTAACCGCCGGCGCTTTAAACACCTTCACATCGGTATGCTGCACAGTTTCGATCTGCAGAGTCACCGTCGCATTGAGCACCGGCTTATGCAGATCGTTCGTTACGTGAATGGCAAACGGGATCTCCGCGTTCGTCTGCAACTGCGCATCCGGCTCGAAGCGGATCGTGAAATTTCCTTCGTGATCCTGAGCGAATGTCAGACCCGCCACCACCAGCAAGAACGCAAGAATTTTCACAGCCCTATTGTAGACGGTTCCAAGCGCGCGCAGGTTTGCAGCAAAATAGGATTGAATCCCGTCGTGTGAAAGCGAGGATATGCAGCCTGCGACTCTCCTTTCGTTCTCCGCTCTGATCGTGCGGCTCGCCACCGCTCAGGACATCCACAATCATCCCGCGCCTGAGAAATTGGGCTCGGTCTCGTTTCCGATCTCCTGCGCTCCGGCCGTTCAGCAGCGATTCGAGCGTGCAGTCGCGCTGCTGCATTCCTTCGCCTATGCTCCAGCCGAAGGCGCGTTTCGCGAAGTCGCAGCCGCCGATCCTCATTGCGCGATGGCTCACTGGGGAATTGCAATGACTTACTTCCACCAGTTGTGGGAGCCGCCTCTCTCGCCGGAAAAGGTGACGACTGGTGCGCAGGAGATCGAAACGGCACAGCGCCTTTCCTCGAATCTTCGTCTCGCTGAAAACCGCGGGCTCATCGGCGTATCCGAACGCGAGCGAAGATTCATTGCCGCGCTGGGACTCGTTTTTAACAACTATGCAACTGTGCCTTATCGCGCGCGCGCCCTGCGGTACGAGGAAGCCATGCTCGCGATCGCGCAAGCTAATCCGAGCGATCCGGAATCGCAGGTTTTTTACTCGCTGGCGCTGCTCTCTACTGCGCTTCCGGCCGATAAGACGCATGCCAATCAGAAGCGTGCCAGTTCCCTGCTCGAGCCTCTCTATCGTCAGTTTCCGGACCATCCCGGAATTGCACATTACCTGATTCACGCCTACGACAACGCGGAGCTGGCAAGGCGCGGGGTCGAAGTTGCGCATGCCTACGCGGAGATTGCGCCCTCAGCGCCGCATGCCCTGCACATGCCTTCGCATATCTTTACGCGCCTGGGAATGTGGGACGATTCAATCGCTTCAAACCGCGCGGCGCGCAAGGCCGCGCACGAGCAGCACGACCGGGGTGAAGAGTTGCACGCCATGGATTACCTGGTTTATGCATACCTGCAGGAAGGCAGGGACGCGGATGCAGCTCATGTAATCGACGACCTCAGAAGGTCGGCGGATCTCAACGCCAGTGATTTCAAAGCAGGCTACGCCTCAACCGCAATGCCGGTACGCTATGCGCTGGAGCGGCGCCAATGG
>DATBGM010000247.1:0-6785 GCA_036557945.1 Bryobacteraceae bacterium
TGCTGTCCCCCTGGCTCACGTCAAGTGCCGAAACTTCGAGCATGCCGGGCCTGAGGAGCGGCTTCCAGGGCTGCCAGCAGGCCATCGCAAACAGGGCCAGCGAACTGGCCAGCGCGGGTGCGATCCATAGCGCTTTCTGCCTTCGTATTGTGTAGGCCAGCAGGACGAGCGAAGCGGCAAATACGATCGCAACCCAGAGCGGCAGGGCGCCCAGACGCCAGCCTGGCTCGAACGCCGCATGCCAGGTGGCAGTTCGTTCGGCAAAAATGAGCAGCATTCGCGTAACGAAAGCAAGCAGATGAGAGCCGGTTCCAATGGAGGCAAACCCTAGCGGCACAACCAGGGAGAGCAGCGGAATGATGACGATGTTGGCCGAAAGACCGGTAATCGAGAGCCGGTGGAAGTAGCTGATCATTGGCAGCGCAAGGCCGAATTGCACGCACGCCGATACGATTACCGTTTCGGCCATGAAGACTCCCGCTCGCGTCGCGCCTATCACGACGATATCGGCGGCTTTCGGCTTCAGTCCGGTCCAAATCCGTAAGGTTCGAGAGACGAGCCGCAATTCGACACGCCATTGTGCCGCCCGCGCGGAAAGTTGCGGATCGTAGCGAACCTGATCGAATCGTTTCACGGCTTGACGCACGGGTTCCGTGAAGCGCTCTATTACAGGAATTGCAAAAACGGCAATCGCGGCTGCCGACAAGAAGGAGAGCTGAAAACTCGGATCGAACAACTGATCCGGAACGAAAGCCAGATAGACGAGGCCGATTACGGCCAGCACATTCAGGATACGCAGCCGGCGGAAGAAGTAACTCGCGATCAGAAAGAGCGTGAACCCTCCCGCGGCGCGCACGACCGGAGAGCTGAAGCCGGTAATAAAGGCATAAAGCCAGCTGACGAGTGTCGCAGCCCCCAGCGCCGGGACGCGCCGCAGATGGAACAGCCGCAGGATCAGCAGAATCGTAAAAGCCAGTACGGAAACATGCTGCCCGGAAATGACCAGTGCATGATACGTGCCTGTCACGCGGAAATCGTTGGTCCAGCGCCGCTCGACGCCACCCGTTTCCCCTAGCAAAGTCGCCTCAAGCAGCCCGGCGGTGTGCGGGTCGTTCGGATAAAGTGCCCGAATCCGCGCCAGAGCCCAGGTTCGAATGGCGAAAAGCCGTGCGATCAACGGAGCGCCGCAGCGCCCGGGCAGAACGTGAATATCCACCGGGCTCGAAATCGAGCCGGTCCAATAAATATGTTGCGCGGCAAGGTAACCCGCGTAATCGAAGGCATCGGGATTTTGGAAATTACGCGGAGAACGAATTTTCGCCGCAGCCTGAATATTTTGCCCGTAGACGAGCCCGGCGCCCTTCTCCGTTTTTAGATGCACGGTCAGGCGAATGAATGCTTGGCGGCCAAGCGCCAGCGTGAACTGTTCGCGCTCGGGTGAAAAGACGGACGGGTTGACGACGCAGCCCTCCAGCAGGACCGTTTCGCCGTCCGCAACATTCAGCTTGGGGGTGTGCTGCTCGCGATGAACCACCTGCGTGGCGATACCCGCAAGAGCCAGAGCGCCGCATGCCGCCGCAAGCCGCGTCTGGGAGCTCGCGGACCTCGCAAAAGCCAGTAGAATCGCCGCGCCGGCAAATACCGAAGGAACCGCTAAATCTTTCAAACCAAAGTAGATGAAATGCGCCAGCAGAATGCCCGCGGCCAAAGCCGCGAAAGGAAGAAGCAACGGTTCCCGGCGCACAGCATAGTAGTGCGAGCAATCCGGGATAGACTCTCTCCGGGCTGGAATATACCTGCTAAACCGATAGAACTAGATAGTGCTTGACAGCTACGTGAAATCCGGAACATACTTGGACATAATTTAATAGGCTTTAGTTCTAGTACCTTTGTCCTGTGATTGCGGCGAGTTGTTGTCCCGTATCCTTGGCTGAGTCTGCTTCAATCCATTTCTCCTCCAACTCAAACCGGGCTGATCGGGTTCTTCCGATCAGCCATTCTTTTGCATCACTTGGTTTGTGGTGAACTCCTTTCTGTCTGGTTATGCTGCGGCGACAGGCCCGGTAGCTGCGGACGCTGTCACAACCGACGAAGTTGGGCTTGAGACCGGCGAGATCCGCGTCACCAGCGACGGCTTTCCCCTACCGGCCTATTGGGCGCGGCCCCGCAACGAGCCCGGTCGACCCTTAGTTTTGGTTGCACAGGAGATCTTCGGCCTGCACGCCTATATCAAGGATGTGTGCCGGCGGCTGGCGAAAGGAGGCTATGCTGCCGTTGCGCCGGAATTGTATGCGCGCCAGGGGAGTGTGGCGGGCATGTCGGATATGCAGGAGATCATCGACACGGTCGTACGAAGAGTCCCGGACACGCAAGTCCTGGCTGATCTCGATGCGGTTGTTGAACATACGGAGAGAGAGGGACTCGGCGATACCGGCCGGCTGGGAATTACCGGTTTCTGCTGGGGCGGCCGCATCGTCTGGCTTTATTCCGCGCATCAGGCACGATTGAAGGCGGGCGTTGCCTGGTATGGCAAACTGGCCGCCGGGCCGTATAGCACCCCGGTGATGCAGCCGCAGCAGCCGCTCGATGTAGCGGGCGAGCTGCATGGGGCGATACTCGGTTTATACGGTGGAAAGGACGACGGCATTCCGCTGACGGATGTAGCGCGCATGCGCGCGGAGCTGGCTCGCGCCGGTAAAAGCAACTGCGAAATCGCCGTTTATCCTGACGCCGGACATGCTTTTCATGCCGATTACCGGCCAAGCTATCACGAAGCTTCCGCGAAGGACGGCTGGGAGCGTATGCTCGCGTGGTTTCGCCGGCACGGATTGGCAACTTGGTAGCCGCTACTGCGGAGGTTGTTTTTGCGCCGGCGCCCCCGGTGTCTGCGGTTGGCGTTTCTTTGCGGCCCAGTCGGTTTCGGTGGCCGCGCGGCCGACGACGCCTTTCTCCACGTCGCGCGCGGCATCTTCCTTCACTACCTGATCCGCCGCCCGCGCGGTCTCGGTGGTGCCGTCGCCACGCTCGATTAACGTAACGCGCACCTTCTTTTTGCCAAATTTCTTGCATTCGGCTGTGCTTGGCATGTAGATGTCGAGCTTCCGGCCAACGATCTTTTCGCCAGTATCGGCGACGACATATTCACCCGAGTAGCGGCCCGCGCGCTGGATACGAATGCGGCTGCCAATGGGCAGAATGTCCGGATCGGCTGCCACCACATGCCGGTGCGTGTATTGCCCGGAAGCGGTTTTGCCGCTGACCGAGTAGGCCGTTGCGACATACTTGCCGTTCGGCGATGGCGTCGTCGCCGCCCTCCCGGGCAGGGAGGAGCAGAGAAGAAGCACTGCCGCCGCAATGAAGCGATTCCGCACAAAAGTGAGATGAGCCCAGGGCCATTCGGTTGACACGCACTGGTACTACCCCTTACACTAGAAAAGTTTGGCGAGTTGATTCTTCGGCCTCCGTGCTACCGTGCCTAAAAGAGGCATCCGGCTGGAAGTCGGGTCCCGCTGTCGGATTTATAAGCCTGTTTGGACACTTTGTGTTCCGAATCAGGTGACATGGATGCTGGCATGGACCATTATCCGAAGCAGTTACCCTCGCGTTTGAGGCTGGTGAAATACGCTATATCAGTCTCCTGGCAGTTCGTAGCAGTCGAATAGCGGTCGTTTCGTCCGATTCGAACCTGCAGTTTTGACCCAAGCTTTTGCGGTCCTAGCTAATTAGTGGCCGATTTTTGACTTAGAAGAGTTTTGGACGTGTGTGGGCGCGGCGATGCGTGTCCGTGCGCGGATGTTTTGAAGGAAGCATGCCGACATTCAATCAATTGGTGAGAAAAGGCCGCCGGCCGACCCGTTACAAGACGCCAAGTCCGGCGTTGCAGGCTTGTCCGCAGCGGCGCGGGGTGTGCACGCGTGTGTATACAACCACTCCGAAGAAGCCGAACTCGGCGCTGCGCAAGGTGGCGCGCGTGCGGCTGACGAATGGGATCGAAGTGACGACGTATATTCCGGGTGTCGGCCATAACCTGCAGGAGCATTCCATTGTGCTGATCCGCGGCGGCCGTGTGAAGGATCTCCCTGGTGTCCGCTATCACGTCGTACGCGGCACGCTCGATACGGCCGGCGTGGCGAACCGCAAGCAGGGCCGGTCGAAATACGGAGCGAAGCGTCCCAAGGGCGGCGCGGCAACTCCTGCCAAGGGCAAAAAGTAATGTGGGGAGGAAAGAAGTAGATGCCGCGCAGACGCAGGCCGGAGCCGCGCGAGATCATTCCTGATCCGCTCTACAACTCGACGCTGGTGGAGAAATTCATCAACTCGATGATGTGGGACGGCAAGAAGAATACCGCGCAGAAGATTTTCTACCGCTCGATGGAACTGCTTGGCGAGCGCTCGGGCGACGATCCGTTGAAAGCCTTCAAGAAGGCGATCGAAAACGTGAAGCCGGTCCTCGAGGTGAAAACGCGGCGCGTAGGCGGCGCCAACTATCAGGTGCCGGTCGAAGTTCCCCAGAATCGCCGTGTGAGCCTGGCGCTTCGCTGGATCATCACCAACGCACGTACGCGGCCGGATAAGGACATGGCCGATAAGCTCGCCAACGAGTTAAACGATGCCTCCAATATGCGTGGAGGCGCTGTGAAGAAAAAGGACGATGTGCACCGCATGGCGGAGGCGAACAAGGCTTTCGCGCACTATCGCTGGTAATTCGTAGCGAATCTGAAGTAACTTTATGCCCCGCACCGTACCGTTAGAAAGAATGCGCAATATCGGCATCATGGCGCACATCGATGCCGGTAAAACCACGACCACTGAACGCATCCTCTATTACACCGGCCGCACGCACAAAATCGGCGAGGTGCACGAAGGCACCGCCACCATGGACTGGATGGCGCAGGAGCAGGAGCGCGGTATCACGATCACGTCGGCGGCGACCACCTGCCAATGGCACGATACAACGATCAACATCATCGATACGCCGGGTCACGTAGACTTTACGGCGGAGGTCGAGCGCAGCCTGCGTGTGCTCGATGGAGCCTGTGCCGTATTCGACGCGGTGGCGGGTGTGCAGCCGCAGTCGGAGACGGTGTGGCGGCAGGCGGATAAATATGGGGTGCCGCGGATCTGTTTCATCAACAAAATGGACCGGGTCGGGGCGGATTTTTATTTTTCCGTGGGGACAATTTCCGATCGCCTGAGCGCGCGTCCGGTGCCGATTCAGTTGCCGATCGGCGCGGAAGACCAGTTCAAAGGCGTCATCGACCTGGTCAAGATGAATGCGCGCGTGTGGCGCGACGAAACGCTCGGCGCGAAGTACGACGACGTCGAGATTCCGGCGGAGCTGGCGGAAAGGGCCAAGGAATATCGCGACAAGCTGATTGAAGCGGTCTCGGAGACCGACGATCAGTTGATGGAAAAGTACATCGAAGGGCAGCCGATCACGGAACAGGAACTGCGCGCGGGCATCCGCAAGGCTACCATTGCGCAAAAGATCTTTCCGGTGATCTGTGGATCCTCGTTCAAGAACAAGGGCGTGCAGAACCTGCTGGATGCGGTAGTGGATTATCTGCCCTCGCCGACCGATGTGCCGCCGATTCAGGGCACAGGCGTCGATAACCCCGAAGAAGTACTCGAGCGCAAGGCGAGCGACACCGAGCCGTTTGCGGCCCTCGTTTTCAAGATCATGACCGATCCGTTTGTGGGGCAGCTTTGCTTCATTCGCGTCTATTCAGGCAAGCTGAACGCCGGCGAATCGATCTACAACGTCAGTAAGGGCAAGCGTGAGCGCGTCGGGCGTCTGGTGAAGATGCATGCCAACAAGCGCGAAGAGATTCAGGAGATTCTCGCCGGCGACATCTGCGCAGCGGTTGGTCTGAGGCAGGTCGTAACGGGCGATACCATCTGCGATGAGAATAAGCCGATTCTGCTCGAATCGATCGATTTTCCGGCGCCCGTGATTCAGCTTGCGATCGAGCCGAAGACCAAGGCCGATCAGGAGAAACTGGGCGTCGCAATCAACAAGCTCGCAACCGAAGATCCGACGTTGCATGTTTCGACTGACCCGGAAACAGGCCAGACGATTCTGGCGGGCATGGGCGAGCTGCATCTCGAAATCATCGTCGATCGCATGCAGCGTGAATTCAATGTCGGCGCAAACGTCGGGAAGCCGCAGGTAGCCTATCGCGAGACGATCCGCCAGAAAGCGGAATACGACTATACGCACAAGAAGCAGACGGGCGGCAGCGGCCAGTATGCACGTGTGAAGCTGCGCGTTGAGCCCGATCCGGAGAACGATTTCGAATTCGAAAATGAGGTGACCGGCGGCAATATTCCCAAGGAATTCATCCCGGCTGTCGAAAAGGGCGTGGCGGAAGCGCTCGAGGGTGGCATCCTGGCCGGCTACCCGATGAACAACATCAAGGTGACGGTGTTCGACGGCGCGTATCACGAAGTGGACTCGTCCGAGATGGCGTTCAAGATCTGCTCGTCGATCTGCTTCAAGGAGGCGGCGGCAAAGGCGAAGCCGGTGCTGTTGGAACCCGTGATGCGGGTCGAAGTAACAGTGCCGGAAGAGTACATGGGTTCAGTCAATGGCGATCTGATCTCGCGGCGCGGGCGCCTGGAAGGAACGGAGATCGCGGGCGGCACGCACATTATTAAGTCGATGGTGCCGTTGTCGGAGATGTTTGGCTATGCGACCGAGCTGCGCTCGCGCACGCAGGGCCGCGGCAGCTTCACGATGCATTTCGGGCAGTACGAAGAAGTGCCGCGCAATCTGGCGGAAGAAA
>DATBGM010000248.1:0-39813 GCA_036557945.1 Bryobacteraceae bacterium
TGCCGGCATTGAACAATTACCGGCAGGCGATTTTTCACTCTACGACCACGTGCTCGACGCCGCCTTCGCGTTCGATCTCGTTCCCGCACGATTTCGCGCTCTGAACCTCAATGGGATCGACCTCTACTTTGCCATGGCGCGCGGTGTCGCCGGCGGACGCGGCACCGAAACACTAGAGATGACCAAATGGTTCGACACGAATTATCACTACATAGTTCCTGAACTCACCGGTGAGGAAGAGTTTTCGCTAACACGTAACACGCCGCTCGAAATCTACCAGGAAGGAGCCGGCTTGGGCTTCAACGTCCGGCCGGCAATGCTAGGCCCGGTTTCGCTTCTTTATCTGAGCAAGTTCAAGCGCGATGGCAAATCGCCACTACACCTGTTGGAGCGGTGCACGGCCGGTTATGCGACGTTGCTCAAACGGCTCTCTGCAGCCGGAGCGGACTGGGTACAGCTCGATGAGCCCGTACTCGTCCTGGATCTCGATGAAGATTTTCGCAATGCCTTTCGTATTTGCTATGAGCGCCTGGCCAAAGAAGCTCCGGCAATCAAGATTCTGCTGGCGACCTATTTTGGTCCGCTCCGCGAAAATCTTGCCCTGGCCCAGAGTCTTTCCATCAACGCTCTGCATTTGGATCTGGTGCGGGGACGCGAACAACTCGACGAAGCCATACGAAACCGTCCGGATCATTTGACGCTGTCGCTTGGCCTGGTCGATGGACGAAACATCTGGAAGACGGATCTGAAGCGCGCACTTGGAACCATCGAAGAAGCTGCTCGCGTAATGCCGCCGGAGCGCATCTTCCTGGCACCCTCCTGTTCGCTGCTGCACGTGCCCGTGGATCTAAAAGGCGAAACGGCTCTGAATCCGGAGATCCGCAACTGGCTTGCCTTCGGTGTACAAAAGCTGGAAGAAGTGAGCCTCCTCACTCGTGGGTTAAATGAGGGTAGAGATGCTGTCCGCTCAGAACTCGAGGAAAACGCCAGGGCGATCGAAGCCCGGCGTAGTTCCGGTCTTGTGTCTAAGGAAGCGGTTCGCCGTCGCCTGGCAGAATTGAACGATTCCCAATTGATCCGTACCAGTCCGCATGCGGTGCGTAGCCGGCGTCAGCGGGATGCACTGTCTCTTCCGCTGCTCCCTACAACGACAATCGGCTCCTTTCCGCAGACGGAGCAGTTGCGCC
Source organism: Bryobacteraceae bacterium (assembly GCA_036557945.1). Lineage (GTDB taxonomy): Bacteria > Acidobacteriota > Terriglobia > Bryobacterales > Bryobacteraceae > Bog-105. The sequence continues at coordinate 1,188 of DATBGM010000248.1, forward strand.
GTGAGCGTCTGCGATGGAAAAAAGGCGAACTTACAGCGGGAGATTACGAACAATTCATCCGCCGCGAAATCGAGCACGCCATTCGCTGCCAGGAGGAGATTGCTCTCGACGTTCTCGTCCATGGTGAAGCCGAGCGCAATGATATGGTCGAGTACTTCGGCGAACTGCTCGAAGGCTTCGCCTTTACCGAAAATGGGTGGGTTCAGAGCTACGGCTCGCGCTGCGTGAAGCCACCTATCATCTACGGCGACGTCGCGCGCCGCGCTCCCATGACGGTGGACTGGTGGCAATTCGCGCAATCGTTGACGGATCGAGCTGTAAAAGGAATGCTGACCGGCCCGGTCACCATCCTGCAGTGGTCCTTCGTGCGAGATGATCAGCCGCGCCGCGATACCTGTTTTCAACTCGCGCTGGCGATTCGCGACGAAACCGTGGATCTGGAAAATGCTGGTTGCCGGGTTATCCAGATCGACGAACCAGCGCTTCGTGAAGGCTTGCCGCTGCGCAAGGACGATACCGGCAAATATGTGCAATGGGCGGTCGACTGTTTCCGCCTCGCGAGCTCAGGCATCCAGGACGTGACTCAGCTTCACACCCATATGTGTTACGCGAACTTCAACGATATCGTTGATGCCATTGCTGCCATGGACGCCGATGTTATCTCTCTCGAAAGCGCGCGCTCGCAAATGGAACTGCTGCACGCATTCGCAGGTGATCATTACGCCAACGACATAGGACCAGGTGTCTATGAGGTTCATTCACCGCGCGTGCCGGAAACAGAGGAGATGATCGCGCTTTTGGAAAGGGCTCTGCAGGTCATCCCCGCGCAGCGCCTCTGGGTCAACCCCGACTGCGGTCTCAAGACACGCCGCTGGGAAGAGGTGATTCCCTCCTTGACCAATATGGTGAGCGCCGCAGTGGAATTGCGTAAAATCCTGAACGTCGACCGCAATTAGTAGTTGCATTTTCGCGGAGCCCGCTCTATATTGGGTTTGCTGTCGGTTCTTCCAGAACGGAAGTGAAAAAGGGAACCCGGTGCAAATCCGGGACTGCCCCGCAGCGGTAAGCAGGAACGAACGCCGCGTACAGGCACTGATTGGCCCCCGGGCTGATTGGGAAGCTGCGGCAATTAGATGGGCCTTGCGCCCGTGCCTGCAAGTCCGAAGACCTGCCGGTAGCCAGCACGAAGGTGCTGCATTGTCACGAGCCTCGAGGGAAGGGCTGGTGCCGGCGTCCTTGTCGGGATTTCAACTCTCGCGCGGATGGTTGCTGCCGCTTTTTTCCTGCCTGGCGGAAAAGGACGTGAAGTGGCGACAACCACCATCAACAAGACTGAAGAACTTATACCGGGTATTCACGCCGAAACTCCTCCCACCAGCATGCGCGTGCGGAAGCGAAACGGATCCTTCGAGCCGGTTACCGTCGAAAAGATCATTCGCGCCGTTGAGCGCTGTGCGGTCGGACTTACGTGTGTGGATCCGATGCGAGTAGCCATCAAAACGATTGGCGGCCTGTACGACGGTGCCACCACCAGAGAACTCGATTCGCTATCGATCGAGACTGCTGCGTCGCTGATCGCGGAAGAGCCGGAGTACTCGCGCCTCGCTGCGCGCCTGCTTGTGCGCTTCATCGAGAAGGAAGTACAGAACCAGAACATCTTCTCCTTTTCGCAGTCGATCGAGCGGGGTTTCGCATCCGGTCTGATCGCAAAAGACACAGCGGAGTTTGTGCGCCTCAATGCGCGCAAACTGAATAGCGCCGTTGACGACTCATACTCCGACCGCTTCGAATTTTTCGGCCTCCGGACCGTCTACGATCGCTATCTGCTCAAAGATCCGGCCAGCCGCGCGGTGATCGAAACGCCGCAGTATTTTTTCCTGCGCGTCGCTTGCGGCCTCGCTCAGGCGGCATCCGAGGCCATCGGGTTCTACCAGTTGCTTGCCGCGCTTGAATATCTGCCGAGCTCGCCCACGCTCTTTAATTCCGGCACCACCCACGCGCAGATGTCCTCGTGCTTCCTGCTCGATTCTCCGCAGGACCACCTCGAATCCATCTACGACCGCTACAAAGAGGTAGCACTACTTTCGAAATTTTCCGGCGGTATCGGTCTCGCCTATCACCGTGTCCGCTCGCGCGGATCTCTTATTCGAGCCACGAACGGCAATTCGAACGGGATCGTTCCATGGTTAAAAACGCTCGATTCCTCCGTCGCTGCCGTCAACCAAGGCGGAAAGCGCAAGGGCGCCTGCTGCGTCTATCTCGAGCCCTGGCATGCTGATATCGAAGAGTTTCTCGAGCTGCGCGACAACACCGGGGACGAAGCACGGCGCACCTACAATCTCAATCTTGCGCATTGGCTTCCCGATCTCTTCATGGAGCGGGTGGAGGCCGATGAAATGTGGTCGCTGTTCGATCCCGCCCGGGTTCCTCATTTTCCCGATCTTTACGGCGATGAGTTTCGCCGTGCCTACCTCCAAGCCGAGGAGGCGCACTTGTTTCAGCGTCGCTTGAAGGCAAGAGATCTGTACTCCCGCATGATGCGGATGCTCGCCGAAACCGGCAACGGCTGGATGACATTTAAAGACGGATGCAACCGGAAGTCCAATCAGACCGGCCTGCCGCATAACATCGTTCACCTTTCTAACCTCTGCACCGAGATCACGGAAGTAACGTCTCCCGGCGAAACGGCTGTTTGCAATCTCGGCTCGATTAACCTCGCGCGCCACATGGACGGCGATGCCTTCGACTTTGAAAAGTTGGGGGCAACCGTCCGGCGTGCGATTCCGTTCCTTGATCGCGTCATCGATCTCAACTTTTATCCCACCGAGGCGGCCGCTGCTTCCAACCGGCGCTGGCGTCCTATCGGTCTGGGCCTGATGGGCCTGCAGGATGTCTTCTTTCAAATGAAGGCGCCGTTCGATTCGCCGGCAGCACGCGAGATCTCTACCCGCATACAGGAAGAGATCTATTACCATGCCCTCTCTGCCTCCTGTGACCTGGCGGAGTTGTTCGGCGCACACGCTTCGTTTCGCGAGACGCGCGCCGCCAAAGGCGACCTCCAGTTCGATTCCTGGGGTGTGACTCCGGCCGCGGTAGAGCGTTGGGATGCACTGCGCGAACGCATCCGGCGCACCGGGTTGCGCAATTCTCTGCTGATCGCGATTGCACCGACCGCAACCATTGCCTCGATCGCGGGCTGTTATGAGTGCATCGAGCCGCAGGTCTCGAATCTTTTCAAGCGCGAGACGCTCTCCGGCGACTTCATGCAAGTCAATCGCTACCTCGTCGCGAATCTGAAAAGCCTGAACTTGTGGACCGACGAAACGCGCAACCACCTCAAGCTCGCTGAGGGATCGATTGCCGGAATGGTGAACATTCCGGCAGATCTCCGCGAGGTCTACCGAACCGTTTGGGAGATTCCCATGCGATCGCTGATCGATATGGCAGCCGCCCGCGGCGCCTTCATCGATCAGAGCCAGTCGCTGAACCTATTTCTCGAGAGCCCCAACATCGGGAAGCTCTCCTCCATGTATATGTATGCCTGGAAAAAAGGGCTTAAAACAACCTACTACCTGCGTTCGCGTCCGGCATCGAAAATCGCCAAGGCCACGGTGCCCGTCGTCGACACCTGCGCCGCGAAGCAGCTTGCCTGCTCGCTCGAAAATCCCGGCTCCTGTGAAGCCTGCCAGTAGCACAGAAAAGGAAACCGATCCGCATGATTCTCAATCCCGGCTTTAACCTGACACTTCGTCCGATGAAGTACCCGGTGTTCTTCGAGATGTTCAAGACGGCTATCAAAAATACCTGGACGGTCGAAGAAGTCGATTTCTCCACCGACGTGACGGATCTCCGTTCACGCATGAAACCGGCCGAGCAGCATCTGATCAAACGCCTGGTTGCCTTTTTTGCAACCGGCGACAGCATCGTCGGCAACAACCTCGTCCTCAATCTTTATAAGCACGTAAATTCGCCCGAAGCGCGCATGTATCTCTCGCGCCAGCTCTACGAGGAGGCGCTGCATGTGCAGTTCTATCTGACGCTGCTCGACACGTACATCACCGATCCAGAGGAGCGCGCTGCTGCCTTTGCTGCGGTCGAGAACATTCCCTCCATCCGGAAGAAGGCGGAGTTCTGCTTCAAATGGATCGACTCCATTCAGCAGCTCGACGAAATCCGCACGGACAACGAGATGCGCGCCTTCGTGCTAAACCTTGTCTGTTTCGCGGCGTGTATCGAAGGACTCTTCTTCTTTGCAGCGTTCGCCTATGTGTATTATCTGCGCTCGCGCGGACTGCTGCAGGGGCTGGCAACCGGAACAAATTGGGTATTTCGGGACGAAAGCGCCCACATCGAGTTTGCCCTGGAAGTGATTGCCACAGTGCGGCGCGAGCGGCCCGACCTCTTTGACGAAGGCTTTAGCCACCGTATAACCGAAATGCTGCAGGAGGCCGTCGATTGCGAGCTGGCGTTTGCCGAAGACACGCTCAGCATGGGCGTGAGCGGCCTTTCCATCGCGAACATGCGCGAATACTTGCAGTATGTGGCCGACCGCCGGCTCGAAGCCCTCCAGTTGCAGCCGGTGTTCGGATCCTGCAATCCATTTGCCTTCATGGAACTGCAGGACGTTCAGGAATTGACAAACTTCTTTGAACGCCGCGTGTCAGCCTACCAGGTAGGCGTGACGGGTGACGTAGCGTTTGTCGAAGAATTCTAGCGGCGCTGGATAAGCGCCCCCGCGTTCAGAGCCACGAGCGAAGCGATCGTTTATCGCCGAACGGTTAGCGGCGCAGCCAGGCGGAAGGTAAGCACCGACTCGGATGGAATCTTTACCTTGGAGCCATGCGTAAAGAACTGATAGCCGAATCCCGCGCCGCCTCCTGCCCCGGCGCCGATGGCAGCACCCTTACCGCCGCCCGCTAACCCGCCGATCAAGGCGCCTGCCGCCGCACCAATGCCGGTACGAACGGCCGTCTGTTTGCCTTTCGCCTTGCCGGCTTGTTCCACGACATCGGTTGCAAGCTCATAGGTCCGGCCACCGCTGGTGAGGCCGATCGCCTGCACCTGCAACTCGTTCGAGCCTTTCACGTGCCCGGCTTTCTGGGCGGCCGTCAGTGCAACCGTGACCGGCGCTCCGGCTTGAACGACCACGTGGTTGCCGCTTACCAGCGGAGAATCCAGAGTGGCATTAAAGGTCTGGCCCACCGTATTCTTGCTGGAATCGACTCCATCAATCATGCGTACCTGCAGCCGCGTACCTGCCGGTACGGTTAGAGTTCGCACCTTGGGGGCGGGCGGCGGGGTATCGGCCGCAACTGCGGGAGCGGTCGCCGGCGCGGTAGCTTCAGCAACAGGAGCCGCGGCTGGGGGAGGTGCTGCCGCTACTGGCGCAGGTGCTGCGGCCGGTGCAGGCGTCGACGATGCCGTGCTGGCCGGTGCAGTCGCAGCCGGAGCGCTAGCCGGCGGCGGAACCGGAGCCGCAGCCGCGCTTACCTTTAGCTGATCATCAACTTTGCTGACACCCGGCGTGCCATTGGCATCCTTCAGCGCTGCCAGCTCAACATCCGAACTTGGCACGTCGCCCGAGAGCGTCACGACACCATCCTTGGCGTCGACTTTGATATTGACGGACTTGGTCGTGTCGTCTGCGCTCAGTTTAGACTGGACGGCCGCCGCAAGGCTTTGGTCTGAAACCGATTTCTTCGCGCACGCCGCCGTAAAGCACGCAATCGCGATCCATCCAACGGCTATCCATCGAACACGGTCCATAGAGGCCTCCATCCCAATTCTGACTGCTCTCTAGTCTGAAAGATACAATAAATCTTTCAGGTACAGTGCGGAAACAGAACGGAATGGCAGAACCCACGGCGACGATCCCTCCCGCCAAACCCGCAAAAGCGGAAAAGAAGCGCGCGGCGCAAACGCGCAACAGCATAGCCGAATGGGCAGTTACCATTCTGCTGCTTCTGTTCGGCACGACCACGCTGGTGCAGGCGTTCGTCATCCCGACCGGCTCAATGGAAGACACCCTGCTGATCGGCGACCACCTGCTTGTCGACAAACTTGCTTACGCCCCTTCCGGGCCAGTCAGTAAATATGTATTGCCCTACGAGCAGCCTAAGCACGGCGACATCATCGTGTTTCGTTATCCGGCAGATATCACGCAAACCTTTGTAAAACGCGTAATTGGCGTTCCCGGAGACCGCCTGAAAATGGTCAATCGCGTGGTGTACCGCAATGGCGTGCAGCTAAACGAGCCGTACACGTATCACAAATTTCCTTACGATGCTGCACGTGATAATTTCCCGGGCGAGCCGTCCCTCTTCGCCGAAGGGCTGCAGGCGCAGTTTCAACGCGACATGCTCGAGCATCACGTGGTGAACGGCGAAATCGTGGTCCCACCGGACAGCTATTTCGCGATGGGCGATAATCGCGACAATTCACTCGACAGCCGCTACTGGGGGTTCGTTCCGCGGGATAACATCATCGGCAAGCCTTTGCTAATCTACTGGTCCTACAAAGCTTCGACCGAAGATTTGGCAGGTACGAGCGTCGATTCGTTGTTCTCGCATATGGGCGATCTGGCCATGCATTTTTTCACCCGCACGCGCTGGTCGAGAACCTTCCGTATCATCCGCGGATTCCCGGATTCAAAGCTATCGGATAGACCGCTGCCCTTGAATCCCGGCAACCCGAATCCGTGAAGCCAGCCTCTCTCTTAGACTGAAGAACTGATGACCAATCACCGATACGGCCTGATTATGGCCGGCGGGCGCGGGACACGTTTCTGGCCGCGCAGCCGTAAGCGAAATGCCAAGCAAGTACTGCGCTTTTTCGGCGAGCGCACTTTGATCCAGCAGACTGTCGACCGTCTGAAGCCGGTGATCCCGCCCGAAAACCTGTGGGTTATCACGAACGAGCTGCTGCAAGCGGAAATTCGCAGTCAGTTGCCCGAGATTCCCAAGCGGCAGATCCTGGCCGAACCCGCGCAGCGCAACACGGCGCCCTGCATCGCGCTCGCCGCGCAGATCCTGCACGAAGCCGATCCCGAAGCCGTGCTGGGTGTCTTTCCGGCCGACCATCTGATTCTCAAAGAGAATCGTTTCCGCGGCTTCGTGAAGGCCGCTTACCGGGCAGCCGAGGCAAACCGCGTGGTGGTGCTCGGCATTCAGCCGCGCTGGCCGGAGACCGGCTACGGCTACATCGAATTCGCGAAGAATGTAAAGGCGGGCGCGATGGAGCCGTTGACAGTGGCGAGTTTTCGTGAAAAACCGGATGCCAAAACCGCCAAACGATTTCTGGAACGAGGACATTTCTTCTGGAATGCGGGAATGTTTTTCTGGCCCGTGGCGCTCGTGCTCGAGCTCATGCGTCACCATCAGCCGAAAACCGCTACATTGCTCGCCGGACTGCCTTCGTTCCGTAACAAAAGCTTTAGCGCACAGCTTGCCCAGGCCTACCCGCTTTGCGAAAACATTTCGATCGACTACGCCATTATCGAAAAAACGAGCAATGTAACAGGCATCGCGCTCGACGATATCGGCTGGAATGATGTCGGAAGCTGGGAGGCCGTCTACACCCTGGCAAAAAAGGACCGAAATGCGAATGCCGCGCGCGCCGATCTGGTCGTGGAGAACAGCCGCGGTAATTATGTGGATGCGGATAAGACCGTTGCCCTCGTCGGTGTGGAGAATCTCATCATCGTCGATACACCTGATGCCTTGCTTGTCGCCAGTCGTGAGCATGCGCAGGATGTAAGCAAGCTGGTCAAAACGCTCGATAGCGAAAAGCGGGAAGAACTGTTGTAGACCGCCAGGAGCGTCCGCTACGAATGAAGTAACTGCCGTAAAACTTCTTCGAAATGGCCGCTCGGAATGCCCGGGGGGGCGGCGCCAGGCGCTCAGGAAATTTTGGCCGATTCTGTCGTTTCCTGTAGCGCGGGAAGCATCGGCATTTCACGAACGCGTTTGCCACCGGCCGAGTAAATAGCCGCGGCGATCGCCGGGGCAACTGCTGTGATCGGCGACTCGCCTGCGCCTGCCGACGGAAGGTTGCGCTGATCAATCAGGTGCACTTCGATCTCCGGCGTATCGCTAAAGCGCGGCAGGCGATAACCGGAAAACACACCGTTAAGAATTCGTTGCCGATCGAATTTCAGCTCCTCGAAGAGCGCGCCCCCGATGCCTTGGACAAGCGCACCTTCCACCTGATTGCTGAGCATATCCGGATTCACGACGGCGCCGGCATCGAAGGCCGCCACAAACCGCCGCAGCTTGACCTCATGCCCGTTCACGTCGAGCTCCGCGCAGAGGGCAATATAGCCACCTTTTTCCAGATTGCACGCTAACCCGAAGCCGGTTCCGTTTCCCGCTTTGCGTTTTCCCCAGCCGAAGCCATGCGCCGCGCGCAACAGAACTGCTTTCAGCCGCGGATCGCTTATGTTGCGCAGCCGGAATTCGAGCGGATCGACGCCCGCGATCGCTGCCATCTCGTTCATCTGCGATTCGCGGGCAAAAGCGTTTCCGGCCGCTGCCAGCGAACGGTACGAACCCTGCTGGAGCGGTGAATCGGAAGCATGAAAAGCAACGGAATGATTCGGAAACGCGTAAGGTGGGGTGAGTCCCGCCGGTCCTCCGTTGATATTGTGAAAATCCCAGGCGACCACTTTGCCGTCTGAAGAGAGGCCGCTGGTCACATCGATAATGGCGGCCGGACGGCAATAGACGCGCGTAGATTCTTCCGCACGTGTCCACGCCAAACGAACCGGCTGTGTAATTCCGCGCGACAGCCTCGCCGCTTCCAGCTCGCATTCGGAGCTATGCTTGCCGCCGTAGCCGGAACCGGTATCCGAAACAACGATCCGTACGCGCTCTTCGGGCATGTTCAATGCCTGCGCAATTTCCGAACGAAGCAGGAAGGGCGCCTGGGTCCCGCAGTGCACAGTAAGGCGATCGCCCTGCCACTGCGCGACTGCCGTACGGCACTCGAGCGGCATATGAGCGATGTAGGCCAGCCGGTAAGTAGCTTTCAGCTTATGCGCGGCACTTGCCATGCCGGCCTCGACAGAACCGGCATGCATGACAGGCGGGTAACGTCCGCCATTTCCCGCTTCAGGAGCTCTAGCCCTCGACCTCAGATCCTTGAACAATGTCTCCGGGCCGCCTAGTTCGTCGTCGCTCCAGCGCGCCTGAATCAAGCGTGCCGCTTTTTCCGCGAGCACTTCGGTCGGCGCGGTGACGCCGAGAACGCCTTCCTCGTGAACCACGCGCACGCCGGGCAGCTCCCGCGCCTGCGCATCCTCGAATCCAAGCAGCTTCGACCGGTGATTCGGCCCGCGCAGAACTTTTCCGAAGAGGGTATCCTTGGCGATCAGGTCCGACGAGTAGGTAAGCTTACCGGAAACGATCGCGGGGCCATTCACGGAGCGCAGCGGCGTGCCGCAAACCCGCCATTTCGCCGGATCGGTGAGCGCTGCGTCGGTACTTCTTGCTACCCCAAAAACCGCGCTCTTTGCCAGCTCCGCATAATCGTAACTGCGGCCATCGGGACTCGTGGCACGTCCATCGGCCACATTCAGCTTTGCAGAGTCTATGTTCCAAATTTTTGCCGCCGACTGGCGTAGCAGCTCGCGCAGCGAGGCGCATGCCTGCCGGATCACGGGCACGGTGCGCGGCGTGGTCATGCTGCCCCAAGTGCCGCCATCATCGGGCACAAGCGCGGTATCGCCCATTATGAGCCGAATGCGCGCGGGCGGCAGTTTCAATTCTTCCGCGGCGGCCTGGGCGAGCGTCGTACGAATTCCCTGGCCGATTTCAACCTTGCCGGTCAGTACCGTCACGGTGCCGTCCTCTGCAACGTGCAGCCGCGACGTGAGCAGCGGCTCATCCTTGCTTTCATCGGCGCCGAGCCGGCTCGCAGTAAACGTAAACAGCACGCCCGCGCCCAGCCGTTTGGCGGCTTCACGGCGTGTCAATTGGGCTGTGATATCAAACACGTTCCGCGCCTCCCGCCGCCTTTGCCACTGCTTTGACAATCCGCGAATACGTACCGCAGCGGCAGATATTACCGTCGAGCGCGGAGCGAATCTCTTCGCCGCTGGGATGCGCATTTTCGCGCAGAAGGCCGGCGGTCGCCATAATCATGCCGGGCGTGCAGAAGCCGCATTGAAATGCCGAAGCTTCAATAAATGCCTGCTGAATCCGATGCAGCGTTGCGCCTTGTGAGAGTCCCTCGATGGTTTCGACCGGGCGGCCGGCGACCTCACCTGCAGGTGTGATGCACGATCGAACCTGTTTCCCACTTAACAGCACGGTGCAGGCGCCGCACTGTCCTTCCCCGCAGCCGTATTTTGCGCCCGTAAGATGCAGGTGGTCGCGCAAGACGATCAAAAGCGGCGTCGTGTGCTCCGCGTCGATGTGATGCTCGGCGCCGTTTACTGTCAACTTGAGAATACCCATCTATACCTCCCCGAATTAGGCCTCCACAAATTGTGGCTTGAACCGCCGGTTGATACCTGCCGCTTCCTGATACGCGTACGCCACCGCCAGCACACGCGCTTCTTCGAAGGCCGGTCCTGCAATTTGCAGGCCCACCGGCAATCCATCGCGCGAGAAACCACAAGGAACCGTAATAGCGGGCGTGCCGAACCGGTTAAACGCGCTGGTATTGCTTGGGGGCCGGCGGTGTGTGCGGCCGACTGTCTCGGAAAGCAGCGGCGCCGGCTCGCGCATGGTCGGAAGCAGCAGAATGTCTACGTTCTGAAATGTGTGCCGGATATCGCGCCGGCATTCGCGTATCCGTTTTAATGTTTCGATGTACGGAATCGTCTCGACTTTTTTCACTTTATCCAGTTCTTCGCGCGACCAGGGATGATATAGCTCGGGTGTCTTATCGAAAAACTGCTTCTGATAGTGATACAGCTCGACGTTGTAATCACCGTTCTCGACGAACTGAAAGCGCGGCAGCTTCATCTCGCGCACCTCCTTCAGTTTCGGGCGCAAGAGGCGAATGGATTCTTCAACGCGCGCGCTGACGTCAGGATGCAATTGCTCGAAAAAGTAATCGCGCGGCACGCCGGCTCTCAAATGATTAACCGGCCGATCGAGCGTCGTGCGGTAAGCCGGTACGGGAACATCCAGCGTAATGGCATCGAGCGGATCGAAGCCTGCAAGCACCTCGAGCATGGCCGCGGCATCTTCGACGGTCCGCGTAATCGGCCCGATAGTATCGAGCGAATACGCCGAAGGAATCACACCTCGCGTACTCACCCGCCCATATGAAGTTTTAAAACCCACCACACCGCAAAACGCTCCCGGAATTCGCACCGACCCGCCGTCATCGCTGCCCACCGAACCAAAACAGAGCCCGGCGGCAACAGCGGCAGCGGATCCGGCGGAAGAACCGCCTGTGATGTGTGCCAGATTCCAGGGATTGCGCACCGGCCCAAAGCAACTTGTCGTGCCCGTACCCTCAAAAGCAAACTCGTCGAGATTCAGTTTGCCCAGTAGCACAATACCGGCTCGCTTGAGGCGCTGCGTCACTTCCGCATCTACGGCCGGCACGCGGTTTTCGAAGACACGGCTGGCGGCTGTCGTCTTCAGCCCGGCCGTATCGATATTGTCCTTAAGCGCGATGGGAATGCCGTAAAGCACGCTCGTCGCTCGCCCCGCACTGCGCTCGCGATCGCACTGCCGCGCCTGAGCGAGCGCCACATCTTCGGTGAGGGTGATAAACGCATTGAGCTGTTTGTCGACAGTCTTTATGCGCCGCAGGCAGCTCTGCGTGAGTTCCTCCGAAGAGATCTGCTTGTTCGCCAGTGCCGCTGCCGCTTCGGTGAGCGTCCAATCGGCGGGGTCGCTTGCATCTGGAATTCGCGCGCCCAGTCCCGCAGCAACAGCCGTGCCGGCAAGCAAACTGCGTCGTGTCAACCCGTCCGTGCTCATGAAGCGTCCGGCACTTCTATTATGCGGCGCTTCGTTCGGTGAAACGGGCTACGCGAATCATTCCATTCCCCCAAACCGTGTGGCGTCCGACTCCGGTCCAGCCGCCAATCTCGAGCAGGGCCAGAAAATGCCCGACCGGTCCCTCGTATTCGGCCCAGCCCGTAAAGCCTCGTAAATCGTGCACTGCGTCGGAACGCGCGCTTCGCCGACGTTCGCCCTTATGGCGGTTCCATTCGTGGTTCACCAGCTTCACGCACGCTGCCCATGTCAGCATCTCATCGAAAACAACGTGGGCGGGCCAGTTCTGATATAGCCGGCCAAGTGCACGGATGCGTTCTGCAAGCCGCCCGATGACAGTCGTGAATTCGGGCTCGTTTGCAATGGTTCCGGCACGCTTTAGCGCAGTCGGTGTCACAAATTCGATGCGCAGAGTACCTTCTTTTTTGGGAGCCTCAAGCGGCAACTCAAGCTGCGTTGCACTTCGTACCGCGATATCGCTGGCCCCGGGCACGCTCGCGACGGCCTGCCTGAGCGTTTCTTCGAGTTCGCGCTGTTCGACGTCCTTTCGGAAGACTACCAGGTCGAGCCCAGCGCAGGAATCGCAGGTCTGCCGCAAAACGAACGGACGCGGCGCGCTTCGATAGCCGCTCGGGCCTTCGTGCCAGCATGGATCAAACCACTGACGGTACAGCGATTCGCTGTTGTGCAGACGCGCTCCCAGTGCGCCGCGAAAAGCATTTGTCCCGTTCTGCCGCTCGTCAGAAAAAGTAATGCGTGAGTGGGAGACGAAAAAGGTCATGGCGCGGGCGGACGCCGCAAGACTCGTTTGCTCAGGGCTTCACCCAAACCAATTGCGCCGAGCCCGAGAATCAGATGAAGCACCTGCACGATCCAGTGATTCGAACCTGGCACCGCCCGCATCTGCCAGATTCCGACAAACGGCATCGCCGCGGCCCACAGCACTGTAATCAGCGGAAGCACCGGCGGTACACGCGCGAGAAAACCAGCAACTGCAAGCAGCAGCAGGTCAAAGGTCATCGCAAACCCGATCCACATGTGGAATTTCAAATATTGGTACCCGTGACCGGTCCACAGCGCCAATCCCAAAGCCAGGGCGGCCAGGAATGCGATGCGCAAAATCCAGAGGAGTGCTCGAGTAAAGGGATGCATAACTTATCGCGTGGATCGCGCGGCAGGCTCGCTCGCGAGCACGGCGGTGATTTCGTCAATGATATGGGTCTCGCGCCGCAAGGCTTCCGCTTCGCGCGGAATTTGCGATTCAGCCTCAGTCCAATCGTGCCGGTCGAGCGCTTCGAGCACACCGGGCAGCGGTTTCGCTTCATAACCGGTATAAGCGCCGGGCGCATAGATCATGTTCTTAAACCATGGCCGGTGCGGCAGACCGGCCGGATCGGTCAGCGCAGGTCCACTCTGCATCAGGAGCTGATTGATGCGTGCAATGCTCGAAGCGGGCAACGCCCAGCCATTCGTCTGCGCTTTGTTCCAGGCTGCAGAAAATTTCCCTGCGCTCTCTGCCAGCGCATCCAGTGCATTCTGCAGCGGGGCGAAATTGAAGTGCGGCGGAACTTTCACAGGCGTAGGCGCCTGTACAGGCTTGGCCGGGTCACTCACCGCATCGAAGACACCATCTTCGATCTCCGCATTCCGTTCTTTAATCTCGCTCTGATCGTTTTCAAGCTGCTCCTGGACGTTCGATGCGTACTTCTTCATCATTTCGGAAAAACCAATGAAATCGAAGGGAAGCACCTCGGCATCCGCCAGCCGGAGAACCGCCGTTCCCATCAACTGCGATTCCGCTCGCTCATATGCAAAATCGGGATCACCGAAATGCGTGTACCAGTAGAAATCATCGTAGATGGAATGATAGATACCGCCGCTGGCTTCGCCGCCGAAACCGATATCCGCGGCCGGAATGCCGATGTGATTGATAAAGGCGGTGTAGTCCGAGCCGTCGCCGAGCGCGCCGATGCGAAACTCGCTTCGCTTGCGCGCCTCTTCCCGCTGCTCGGTATTTTTGCCTTCGTTCACTTCATGCAGTCGCGCGCGCTCGAGCACCGACATCTTCTTCTCCGGATCCTGCACCTCGCGCGCCACGTCGTTGACCAGCTTCTGCAGGACGTGCGATCCCTCCGCGCCGAAATAGCCGCGTGCGTTCGAGTCGCTGTTGAAATACGCCACCCCATGGGCGAGCAATTCCGCCGCATGCGCCTCTACCCATTCGGTAGAGCCAAGCAGGCCGGGTTCCTCACCATCCCACGCACAATAAATAATGGTGCGCTTTGGCTTCCAGCCCTGTTTCAACAGCCCGCCCATCGCGCGTGCTTCTTCAAGTTCCGCGACCAGACCCGAAACCGGGTCCTCGGCGCCATTCACCCATGCGTCATGATGATTGCCGCGAATCACCCATTGATCCGGCAGCTCTGCGCCGGGGATCTTTGCGATCACGTCATATAGCGTCTTCTGGCCCCAGTTGGATGCAACTTTCATGTGCACTTTCGCCGGCCCCGGACCAAATCTGTAGGCGATTCCGAGACTCCCGCGCCAGTTCTGCGGCACGACCCGTCCTCGCAGCTCCGTCAACAGGGGCAGCGCGTCTCCGTAAGAAATCGGCATCACGGGAATTTTTGTGATGGTCTTCGCTTCTGCGATACTGAGACGCTTGGCGCCGGGTTCGGCGGCAACACCGGGCGTGAGGGGGTCGCCCGGATAATCCGTATCCATCACGGAACCGCGCTGAATGCCATCAGCCGGACGAAAAGGCCCCTTCGGAAACACATCGCCGTGAGCATATCCGTCATCATGCGGATCCGAATAAATGATGCAGCCGATCGCGCCATGCTCAGCCGCCACCTTCGGTTTCACACCGCGCCAGCCGCCGCCATAGCGCGCGATCACAATAGCGCCTTTCACCGAAATACCATTCCGCTCCAGAACCTTATAATCGTCCGGCATACCGTGATTCACGTACACCAGCGGACCGGTTACGTCGCCGTCGACCGAATACGCGTTATAGGCCGGTAGTTGTTCGCCCTTTTGCGAAGTCGTGGGATCAATCGCGATTGCCGGTTCAGCCAGCTTCGCGACGAACTTCCTGGGTTCGATCAACTCGAGTTTGTTATCTTTCGGCGTCGGGAAAAGCACGTCAAAGGTTTCGATATGCGCGTCGAAACCCCACTCTTTAAAGCGTGCCAGCAGCCATTCCGCATTTTGTTTGTCGTAGGGCGATCCCACGTGATGCGGACGGGCCGACAGGAGCTGCATGTATTCCCGCTGCTTATCGGTCGAAGGCAGGGCGCGAAGCTTCGTCTCCCAGGCGCGCTCGGCTTCGCTCGATTGCGGCGTGTAGCCATCGAGCGTCGCGTTCGTGCTCGCGAAAGCCGAAAACGATAGCAGTGAAATGAGAGTAATAATTGCCGGGCGCACTCAGATTCCTTTCAGAAATTCTTCCACGCTGGGCTCCTGTTTCTGCTTATTGGCGATACAGGCGCGAATGCCTTCCAAAGTCTGCGCCAGCAACCGCGGCGCGCCCACAAATTGATCCACATGCGGCTCGAAGAAATCCTTCAGCTCCGATTCCGATTCAGGATCGCAAAAGGAACGTCCCACCTGTACAAAGCGCGCGCCGGCATCCGCACCGCCGCCGGTCGGCCGCCTGGCGGCGAGGGCGTCGAAGTTCTTCTTCATAAAATCGAAGGCGGCTTTGCGGGTATCCGCGCTTTGCTGTCCTGCGAACAGCAACTGCAGGCCCTCTATGAAGGGAATCTGTCCATCGAGTACGGCATTCATACCGGCATGAAGCGCGGCCGAATCGCGGAATGATTCCATGGCCTGAACAATGTTGCGGCGCTCCTGCCGGTCGCGAGTCTCCTTGAACGATGCGAGCAATTGCTCAAAAAACGAACGATCCCCGTAATACGCTGCCGTGCGAAGAATTGCAGGCGCAACGGAGGGAGGCACCGCAGCGTGATCCGCCAGCCACTTTTCGGCTAATTGACGCGCTTGCCCGGCAAGCTGTTGATCGTTACCGGTCGTCGCGACAAAGCGTAGCAGGTCGGGCCGCAGCAGGCGTGCATCGTCGTCCTCGCCCGGCTTTGCCAGCCAGCCCAGGTTGCGCGCGCGCGCCTGGAAGTTTTCACGAATGAACTTCTGGTAATTGGAGCGCAAATCCGGCCGTACGAGATGTTCGTCCGGCATTTCAGCCACCTGAATCGCGCGCTCTACCACATAGCGGCTTGGATCTCCGCTGAATTTTTTAACCAGCTCCAGCACGTCCGAGTCCGGCATCTCGCCCGTCCTCGCAAGCGCCTGCGCGTTGCCGAGCAAATTCACGCGCTCAGCGGTGCTCAGACGTTTTTCAATATCGCCTGCAATCAGCTTCGGCAGCAGATCTCCGCGATAATCGATGCGGTAATACCCGCGTGCCTTGTCATTCGCTTCCACCCATGCCGGACAGGTTTTCGCATCGAGCTTGAAATTGGCGCGCGGATCGGAAAACATGGTGCACGCCTGTTTTTCGTTCGCGCCAGCACCATAGCGCACGCATACCGGAATCTGCCAAAGCTGATTTTGCGGCGGCTTTGTCCCAATCGGGAGCGACCGCTGCTGGGAAAGGTGCAGCACCGGTTGCTCTTGCTTGCAATCCAGTGCAACGGAAACAAGCGGCACTCCCGGCTGGTTCAGGAAACTCGAAAACGGCTGGGTGATCTCTTTGCCGCTTGCCTCGCTGACCGCAGCTAAGAACTCGGGCGCGGTAGCATTCCCGAACGCGTACTTCTTCAAATACGCCTGGACGCCTTTGCGGAAACCGCTCTCGCCCACCCAGTTTTCGAACATGCTGATGACCGCCGCGCCTTTTTGATACGTGATGCCATCGAAGGCATTGCTGATGTCGTCTTTGCTTTGAATTTCCTGGCGGATCTTGCGTGCTGACGTAAGCGTGTCGTCATTCTGCGCATCCAATTTCGATTTCACATCAGCGGCACGCGTCTGCCACTCAGGTTTCCATTCGGAGATGATCTTTTGCTCCATCCAGGTGGCGAACGCCTCGTTCAGCCAGATATCGTTCCACCAGGCCGTTGTTACCAGGTCACCGAACCATTGATGCGCCAGCTCGTGCGCCGCAACCGAAGCATACGCCCGTTGCCGCGTTTCCGTGTCGCGATCGGGATTTGCCAGCAGGATCGTCTGCGCGTACGTCACCATGCCGGCATTTTCCATTGCGCCGAAACCGAAGGTCAGCGGAATCGCCACCTGGTCCGACTTCTCGTAGGGAAACGGAATGCCGAAATAATTTTCCAGGCGCGTCAGAATGGTTGCGGTCACCTCCGCCGCGTACTTCGCCTCGCGTGCATGTCCGCGCGGCGTCACAATGCGGACAGGCGCCCGGTTTTTACCGGCGAATCCCGCCGGCACGAAATCGAACTTGCCGATCGCGAACGCAACCAGGTAGCTCGGCAGCGGTTTCGTCTGCTTGAAACGGAGCGTTTTTTCTATGCCGTGTGTCTCTTCGTTGTCAACCGGCGTATTGCTCACGGCATCATCCTCCGCCGGAATGCTGAAACTCAGTTGCCACGGCACTTTAAACGATGGCTCATCGAAACAGGGGAACGCATCGCGCGCGTCGGTGCTCTCAAACTGCGTGAAAAGGAATTTATTACCGTCCTGCTCCATACTGAATACGCCGGCGCTCCCCCGAGTATGCACGTGCCCTGTGTATTCAATAACAAGCTCTGCCGGTCCTTTCTCCACGGCGCGGGGAAATTGCAATCCGATGAAATCGCTGCCGCCCGGAACAGGCGCGGCGGTTTCCGATTTTCCGTTGCGCACCAGTTTGGCATTTGCGATCTCAATTTCGGATGCATTCAGCCAAATCGTTTTGACCGGGCTTTTTACAGCTATCTGGATATGAATTTGGCCGGTGAATGTCGGTTGACTCGGGTCAAGCTTGAGCGCGACGCGATAATTCGTAGGCACCACATTGCCCGGCAACTTCAGTTGCGGTGGCGCTTCAGCGGCCGGCAGCATCACTGTACTGACCGCCAGCGCCGCTACGCAAAGTACAAGCGGACGACATAAAACAGACATAAATGCTTTCTTTCGTTATGGTAAGGCTTGAAGGCTCAGGCAAGCCAATTCAGCCACTCTTCCGCGCGGCGGCGGATCGATTTGCGCGACGCGCTTTCCGGCACAATGCCTGAGATAATCGCAAGCGAATCCGCTTTGGCGTGCAGGACCTCAAGCGCGTTTTGAAACGTAATGCCGCCGATGGCTACCAGCGGCTTGCCGGTTTTCGCGCGCAAACGGCCTAGTTCTTCGATGCCCACCACCGGGTCAGGCCGGAGTTTCGAGTGAGTGGCAAAGATCGGCCCGAGCGAAAGATATTCCGCCGGCTCCCGGTCGGCGCGCACAAGCTGCTCTTCGTTGTGCGTGGAAAGCCCCATGACTTCGTCGCTGATGATGGACCGTGCGGCAGCAGCCGGCAAATCCTCCTGCCCGATGTGGAGCGCAGTTCGCAGCAGGCGCGCGTAATCGGCGCGGTCGTTCAAGACAAACAGCACGCCTAGCTCCTGGCAGCGCTCGGCTATTTTTTTTGCTTCATCGAAACGCGCTTGGGTCCACTCTTCTTTATGCCGGTACTGGACAATCCTCACGCCGGCGTCGAAAAGCCCCTCTGCGGCAGAGAGCACAGAACACTTGTGCGCCGCAAGCACTGAGGTATCGAGAATCGGATAGAAGCGAGGAAGTTTAAAAGGTACCGGCATTGACAGGCGTGTCGGCTTGTTCGGCTTCCACGGCAAGCGGCAGCGGAATCTGCCGCCTGATCTGTATGCCGAATCCTTCAAGTCCCACCACCTTGCGGGGATGATTCGTCAACAAGTGAATCGTGGAAAGGCCAAGCGCAGAGAGAATCTGCGCGCCGAGTCCGATTTCATGCTGCAACGGCGGCTGGTGACGATCGGCGGGAATCAGGCTGCTCTGGGCTCGGGAATGCCCGATGATCTGGTGCTTGCCCTCCTGCCAGGCAACCTGCAAGCCAGCTCCCGTCTGGTGCAGATACACGAATACACCAGAGCCGGCACGTGCGATCTGGCGTAGCGCGCTTGCTATGGACTGATGACAGTCGCATTCGATCGAATGCAGTACGTCGCCGTAAACGCAATGTGAATGGACGCGTACAAGCACATTTTGTTTGCCGCTCACTTCGCCGCGCACGAGCGCAAGATGGATCTCATTATCGATCCGGCTCACAAACCGCTGCACTTTGAACTCGCCGAACCTGGTGCGGATTTGCCCTTCGCCATCCAGCTCCACAAATCGCTCGTTCTGCATGCGGTAACGGATCAAGTCGGCTACCGAGATCATTTTCAAGCCGTAACGTTTGCAGAATTCGACGAGTTGCGGAACGCGCGCCATCGTTCCGTCCTCGTTCATGATTTCGCAGATCACGCCGCCCGGTGCAAGACCTGCCAGGCGGGCCAGATCCACGGCAGCTTCGGTCTGGCCGGAACGCACCAGCACGCCGCCGGGACGAGCGCGCAACGGAAAAACATGACCCGGCCGCGCCAGATCCTGCGGACGCGAGTCCGGATCAATGGCAACGCGAATAGTGCGTGCCCGGTCGTACGCCGAAATTCCCGTAGTCACGCCTTCGGCCGCATCGATCGGCTCGCAAAATGCCGTAGAAAAGCGCGCCGTGTTGACCTGCGATACCTGCTCGAGATCGAGCCTGCGGCAAATTTCAGCATCGAGCGCGAGGCAAATCAAGCCCCGGCCATGGGTCGCCATGAAGTTAATCGCTTCCGGTGTGATCTTTTCGGCAGCGATTGTGAGATCGCCCTCGTTTTCGCGGTCCTCATCATCGACAATGATCAGAACCTTCCCCTGCCGGAAATCCTCAATGGCTTCGGGGATGGAGGCGAAGTGCATACGGTCTGCCGGGTCAGGCGGCGGTTGCGACTCCCAATTTCGCGCGCCATGGTTTTGCAGTTTTGATCGCGGCGTTTACAGCTTCGATGTTCTTAACGCCTTCGCCCGCGAGCCAGTTCTCCAAAGCTTGCGCGCCTTGCTTCGCGTAGACCGGGACACCGTCCTTCCAGGTCGCGCGCCCGCATAGCACGCCTGAATAATCCGTGCCCGCTTCAGCTGCCATTTGAAGCGACTCGACAAATTCCGGATTGCTCACGCCCGCGCTCAAGTAAATAAACGGTTTCTCCGCAACGTCGGCGGCTTTGCGATACAGCTCGAGCGCCTGTTTGCGTGTGTAGGCGCTCTGGCCTTTGAAGCCCTTAGAGCCTTCTACAAAATTGCCGTTCACGGGAACTTCGACCTTCAGCACATCAATTTTGTACTGCGACTTGCCGAACTCTTTCATCGATCCGATCACGACATCCGGCTTTTTCTTCGCATATTCAAAGCCCTTTTCGTCTCCGCCTTTTTCGTCGTAGCCGACAAATTCGCAGAAGAACGGAATTTCATATGTTTCGCACTCGGCGCCCACGCGCTCGATAAATGCGTGCTTGATGTTGTTGACGCCGCCGTCTTCAAACGGCGTGTAATACAGCAGCACTTTCACTGCATTTGCGCCGTGATCGCGAATGCGCTTGACGGAAAGATCAGGGAGCAGATCGGGAAGGCGTCCGGGTTGCGTGTTGTCATAGCCGCTTTCTTCGTAAGCGAGCAGCAGGCCGGCGTTTTTCGCACGCGCCTGGGCGGCCGGAAGGCCGTATTCGGTGTCGAGCAGAATCGCGCTGGCGTGCGGTGTGAGCACTTTGCTGACGGTCGCCTTGAACTCCTTCAGCATGTCGTCTGAAATCTGGTCCTGGGAGACGTTCTTGGCTGCCGCAATCATTTTGCGTAAGCTGCCACGCTGATCCATGGCGGCCGCGGCAATTACGCCATCCTTATTGGAAAGCGCGTTCAGTTGTTTGATTTTGCCTTCGGAAAGCTGCATGTCGGTATCTCCGCGAGAGGTAGGCTCTATCGCAAGTTCAGTATAGCGAAGGAGCCGTTTTCCCGAGATTTTTCACGTGCCGCCAGTAGGCCTCCGCGCGCGCGACATCGCGCAGGATTTGTGCCTTCAGTGCAGGCGCGTTCGGGAATGTTTGCTCGCTGCGCAGGAAATGGCGAAAGCTGACCTCGATCTCTGCCGGACTTGCGCCTCCAAGGTTTGCAAGCACGTACGTTTCTACAGTGAGATCGGTCGCGCCGAACGTCGGATTGTAACCGCAGCTCGTAACGGACGGCCAGCGGCGGCCGGTTGCGCGTTCCAACGTTTCCGTAACATAGATGCCGTGCACGGCAATCAAATCGGGAGCCGGTTTCAGGTTCAATGTAGGAACCGTTTCGCGCGAACCGATGCCGCGGCCCGAAACCACGCGTCCGCGCACGGTGAAACAGCGGCCGAGTAGCCGCCCGGCGCGCAAGACGCGGCCTGCTTGCAAATCCGTCCGCACGGCCGTGCTTGAGACAACTTGCCCGCGCACCATGACCGGATCGAGAAAGCGTGTCTCGAAGTGATATCGTTTGCCGAGCGCTTCCAAAACAGCCGGCGTTCCGCTCTTATGCCGGCCGAAATGAAAATTCCTGCCGACCAGCACCGCTTTGACGGCGAGCGCCTCGACCAGAATTTGCACGACGAACTCTTCTGCCGATAGCTGTGCAATATCCCGCGTAAACGGCAGCACGAAAATTCTTTCAGCCCCTGCTGCTTCGATTAGCCGCAACCGTTCTTCGAGCGGACAGATCAGCAGCGGTACTCGGTTCGGGGCAACCACGGCCGTCGGGTGTGGATCAAACGTGATGACAGCCGGCGAGATGCCTTTCTGGCGTGCCGCGCGTACCGTAGCCGCAATGAGCTGCTGATGTCCGACATGCACGCCGTCGAAATTTCCGATCGCGACAGCGCACGGACCAAACCGGCCGCGTGCTTCTGCAAATGAGCGAAAAATTGTCGCGCTCACGCGTCACCCCAGCCGATTCGAATTTCAAGGCCGTCGTAGGCGATATGCACGTTTGCCGGCAGCCGCGCTTCCGTGGCCGCGTGCACCAGGTCATGAGAAATGTGGGTGAAGAACGCTCGCTCGGGCCGCAATCGGGCGACCGTTTTCAGCGATTCTTCGACAGTTGAATGCGTCGGATGCGGGTTGTGACGCAGTGCATCTAAAAAGAGCACATCCAGACCGTGTAGCAGAGCTTCGCTTTCCGGAGGAATCCCGCTGTGGTCCGTCAAATAAGCGCAATCGCCGAACCGAAACCCGTAAACCGTTCCTTTGCCGTGCATTGCGCGAACCGGCTGAATCCGTGTTCCGGCCACATCGATGGCCTTGCCGTTAAAGATGTTCGGCCTCAGGCGCGGGCGGCTCGATTCCGATGGCGAGGCGTCAAAGATGTAGCTGAATGTGCGTTGAATCGTCTCGAATGCCGCGGCAGAGGCGTAAAAAGGAATATCTCCCTTCTGCATGAAATTAAACGGGCGTACATCGTCGAGTCCAAGAATGTGATCGGCGTGTGCGTGCGTAAAAAGAATCGCGTCCAGGCGTTCGATTCCGTAGTGCAGCGCCTGGTAGCGGAAATCCGGCGAGGTATCGATCAGGATTCGCTTGTCACCAAGCCGGAGCAGAACCGATGGCCGCAGTCGCCGGTCGCGCGGGTCGTCCGATGTACACGCCTTGCAGCGGCAACCGATCATCGGTACACCAACGCTGGTCCCGGAACCGAGCACGAGTATGGACGCATGCTCGAATTCAGCGAGCATCTACGTTAATCTTCGCCTTGCTGAGAGACGCGAGCATCTACGCTAATCTGCGCCTTGCTGAGAAGCGCGGGCTCATCACTCGGTCTTGCTTCCTTTGCCGCCGTCGGCGGTTATGATGAGCGGTCGGTCGTCCTTCTTTTCTTCCTTGGGCGGCGGCGTCGCAATGGGCGATTGGCGCCGCTTCTGCTCCTCTGCAACCTGCACGTAGCGGAACCGCAGTTCCGTCAGGCCGTTCTCGAGCAACCGCTGCTCTTCTGCGGTCAGATTGCCGCGCGTTTTCTCCTCGAGCATGGCGAGCATATCGATCGAATGCTTCGCCAGCGGCAGATTGGGCTCAGGCTCTTCTTCATCCTTCTCTCGAAAATGCAGTAATCCCAGCTGGATTTGCGTCTGCATCAGAATCGATTCGATCAAAAATTCGAAGCTGGCCGGGGGTATCGGAAAATCTGGCGGATTCATTGTGCTTTCTGCCATAGGAAACCATTATGATAGCCGCCGGTATCGCACGGAGATCAGGCGGGCTCCTCCTCCATATCAAGCATCGTCCGCCAAACGGCAAGCCATTTACTGTCCTGGTTCTGAAACACCCAGAAATCCCGGCCCGTCGTACGATACCGTTCGCTGGCGCGCTCGTAAATCATCTCAAAGCGAAAGGTCACGATGGCGGTGTTGCCTGCCAGGTCGACTTGCTCATCGGATTCACGAAATTCCTCGATTTTCGCGTTGTCGCAAAAATCCCGGAACCCGGCAAGGAATTGTTCGCGGCCCTGTATTCGCGCGCCGAAACCAGGGACGGCCATAACAACCTGCGCATGCACCAGCGGCGCGAGGTCATCGACATGGCCAGTTAACCAGAGCTGATTGATTCGGTGCGTGGCCGCGGCCACAGCATCTATCGCGGATTGGTGCTCCATGGACGTCCAGCTTAGCTCGAATCGCTATGCCCGAGGCGTACGGCTGGACTTGGCAGCGGCCTGCTAAGAAGCCGGAGAAGAATTTCATGAACCGAACTGGTGGAGATGAGCCGGTCTCGCACAGCTAAAGAGGAGAGCGCAGCTCCGGCGGGAGGTCACGGTGCGCGCGGTAACCGGGAATACTCGTTGCGGAGAGCACGGCCCGGCGAATCGCGCGCGCCATCGCCTCGGCTGCAACGACACCGATGGTGCTAACGTCAGCGCGAATCGACACCGCGCGGGTTGCGGCAGCAAAGATCGTATCGCCATCCACCGGTGTATGCACTGGATTGATGCTGCGGGCGAAACCGTCGTGGGCCATCTGGGCTATCTTTGTCATTTCGGTTTTGCTGAATGCAGCATTGGTTGCAATCAGCCCGATGGTGGAATTTGCGCCGGTCCGGCCGTGAGGGCGTTCGAGGAACGCGCCCTTTGCAATTTGCGAGACGGTATCGCGGAATTGCGATTCATCCGGCGTGAGCGCGCCCGCCAGAATGCGTCCGTGGGAGTCAAGAACGTCGCCGACGGCATTCACGGCGACGATGGCGCCCACCACCAGGCCGCTGTCGCCGATTCGTATGCTGGCAGTGCCGAGGCCGCCTTTCATAGCCGACCGAAGTCCAAAAAATTTGCCGACAGTCGCACCGGCGCCCGCGCCGATATTGCCTTCTAAAGCGCTTCCTGTTACCGCGGCACGGCATGCTAAATAACCGGCTTGGGCATCCGGGCGAATTTTGGAGTCGCCGACGTTCAGGTCGAAAAGAATGGCAGCCGGAACGATCGGTACAACGACCGGACCCACGCGATAACCCTGGCCGTTCTCTTCGAGATAGCGCATGACGCCCGTTGCGGTATCAAGTCCAAAGGCGCTGCCCCCGGAGAGCACGATCGCGTTCACCCGTTCCACGGTATTGACGGGGCGCAGCAGATCGGTTTCGCGCGTGCCGGGCGAAGAGCCTCGTACATCGACGCCGGCCACTGCGCCGTGGTCAAACAAAATGACCGTGCATCCGGTTGGACGGCGCGTTTCCGTAAAATGCCCGACGCGAATTCCTCCGATATCGGTGATGGATCCGCCGCCCTCCCGCCCTGTCTGGGCATGTACAACGGCGGCCGTCAACGCAGCCGTCGATTGAAGCCAGCGGCGGCGATCAAGTTTGTGCCTGATCATAGATGTTTGCGCCCTATGCCCTCCAGTTTCTCGCTGCGCTGGTTTGCGGTTTCCGTTTTTGTGTTTTCATCGACTCTCAATTACCTCGACAGGAACCTGCTGGCGCTGCTGGCGCCGCTCGTGATGGCCGACCTGCACTTCAATCAGACGCAGTATGGCGTGCTGATTTCGATTTTTTCTATCGCTTACGCGGCCAGTTCTCTCGTGACCGGTGCGCTACTCGATCGCTTCGGCATCAACAGGACCATCACGGCCGCGGTGGGCTGCTGGTCTCTGGCGGCAGTGGGTCATGGCATCGTGCGCAGCTTCAGCGCGCTCGGTCCGATGCGCGGAGCGTTGGGGATTGCGGAGTCTGCCGGCGTACCTGCGGTGGGTAAGCTGAACGGCATCTATCTGAAGCCGGAAGAGAGAGCTCTCGGCGCCGCGGCGAATCAGGTCGGGCTGAGCTTGGCGGGCCTGATCGGACCCTTATGGGTGGCGTTTGCGCTGGCCCATAGCTGGCGTGAGCCCTTCGTGATCAACGGGCTGCTGGGACTCGTCTGGATTCCGCTCTGGCTGGCAGTCAGCCGTAGGATTCCCGCTCGATACGCTGACGCAGAATTAGTCCCACGGGCCCGCGAACGAGTAAGCTTGCGCATGCTCGGCGAGCGCAATTTGA
This sequence comes from Bryobacteraceae bacterium, assembly GCA_036557945.1. GTDB lineage: Bacteria > Acidobacteriota > Terriglobia > Bryobacterales > Bryobacteraceae > Bog-105. The sequence goes on from DATBGM010000248.1 coordinate 26,683, forward strand.
TTCTGCTGGTCGTTGCCAATGTTCTCTGGATGAGCGGTTACTCGCTGTGGTCGAACTGGACCACTTTATATCTGATTCACGTCCACCACATCACGCTGGCTGAGACGCCGCGCTATGTCTGGATCCCGCCGCTTATCTCCAACCTGGGCGGTTTTTTCGGCGGCTGGCTCTCCTTGCGCTGGATGAAGAGAAAGTCACTTGCGGTTTCCGCGCGCAGGCGGGCTGTCTGGCTGGCCGCACTCTGCTCGCTTTTGGCGCTGCTGCTGCCGCTTGCCCCAGATGCGGCATGGGCGACGGCCGGGATCTCGCTCAGTTATTTCTTCAGCCTGGCCGGAAGCGTAAATATTTATGCGCTGCCGATCGATATCTATGGCGCAGAACGGTCTGGAATGGGTATTGCAGCGTTGACCGCATCGTTCGGTATTTTGCAGACCGTAATTTCGCCGCTAATCGGGAAAATGGGCGATCACAATTTGTATGCAGAGGTGATCTGGATTGCCACGATCCCGCTGCTCTTGAGCGCCCTGACGCTGAACGGCCTGAAATCAGAACGCTAACAGCCGTTCGCCTTCACGGACGATATCGGAAACCTGCGGCAGAATCTCGTTTTCGAGCTCCGGATTGTAAGCTACCCAGGTATCGAGCGCACCTACGCGTCCGACCGGGGCATCGAGATCGGTAAACAACTCGTTGGCGACGCGCGCCGCGATTTCTGCGCCATATCCCCACGACAGCGCGTCTTCATGCGCAACCAGAACGCGATTCGTTTTCTGTACGGATTCGCGGATCGTCTCCCAATCGTAGGGCGAGAGCGTACGCAGGTCGATGACTTCGACCGAAGCATCCGGACGCCGCTGCTCAATCTGCAGCGCGGCCTGCAGAGATTTTTGTACCAGTGCTCCGTAGGTCACGATCGTCAGATTGTGGCCCAGCTTCACTGTTTTTGCCTTGCCGAACGGAATCGTGTAATCGGGGCCCGGATTCGGCGCGCGGTTGTAGGGCTCGCGGTAGAGCTTCTTGTGCTCGAGAAAGAGCACCGGATCGTCGCAGCGAATCGCGGTGCGCAGCAGGCCGCAGGCATCGAGCGCATTGGATGGAAATACGACGCGCAATCCCGGAATATGCGTGAATGTCACCTCGCCGCACTGGCTGTGATAGATGGCGCCGCCCGTCAGATAACCGCCAATCGGTATGCGAATCACGACCGGGCAACTGAATTCGTTATGCGAGCGCCAGCGCATGGTAGCCAGTTCGTCGCGAATCTGCATCATGGCCGGCCATATGTAATCGAAAAACTGGATTTCTGCCACGGGTTTGAGCCCCCGTAGAGCCAGGCCGATAGCGCGGCCAACAATTCCGGCTTCCGCAATCGGAGTATTGAAGCAGCGGGCGCTGCCGAATTCGCGCTGTAAATTCGCGGTTGCTTTGAAAACTCCGCCTTTGCCTTTTACTTCCGACAGGAACTGTTCGCGGCTACAATCGGCGACGTCTTCACCGAAGACCAGAATGCGCTGGTCACGGCGCATCTCTTCGGTCAACGTCTGGTTGATGGCATCGATCATGGTCCGCGGCTGGCCGCGGAAAACTTCTTCCGAGGCGAACGCCGCTGCGCACGGGTTGACTTTATCGGAATACAAGAAGCGATACGAGGAACCGCGCTCGGGTCCGGGCTCATGCAGGACACGTTGGGAAACTTCGGCGACTTCCGCATCGACTTCGCGCATGATATTGTCGAGCGCCTGCCTTCCTAGCACTCCTTCCTGTACGAGAAGTTCGGGAAACGTCTTTAGCGGGTCGCGCAGCGCTTCCCGCGCGCGCTCGGCAGCAGGTTTATAGGCGCGCTCATCATCGGAAAGCGAGTGCGAGTACGGCCGGATCACCGAAGCGTGCACCAGTGCCGGACCATGACCGGCGCGACAGTACTCCGCCGCTTGCTTCAATGCTGCGTAAGAGTCGAGAAACTCGGTTCCATCCACTTCCAGCCGCAGCAACCCGGGAAAACCTTCGAGCAACCGCGCGATGTTGCCGCCGGGCGTCTGGCGCTCAACGGGCACCGAGATGGCGTACCCGTTGTCTTCAACGAGCACGAGGAGCGGCAGCCGGTCGAGGCATGCGATATTCATGCACTCCCAAAACTCGCCGCTGCTGGTAGCGCCTTCTCCGGAACAGACCAGCGTGATTTCGTCGCTCTCCGGATTCAGATAATGCTTCGCCTGCGCGCAGCCGACCGCGTGCAGGAATTGCGTCCCGGTAGGAGAAGAACCGCTGACGACATGCAGCGCCTTCGACGACCAGTGTGATGGCATCTGGCGACCACCCGAACTCGGGTCTCGTGCCGCGCCTACCGCCTGCAGCAGCATCTCTTCCGGCGTCTGCCCAAGACTTAACAACAATGCACGATCACGGTAGTAGGGCACGACCCAATCCAGGCCGGGCTTGAGGACGAGACTCGCCGCAATCTGCACAGCTTCATGTCCCGCGCCGCTGATCTGAAAGAAAATTTTGCTCTGCCGCTTCAGCAGGATCTCGCGATCATCCAGGCAGCGCGACAGGTACATCAGCCGGAATACACGAATCAGGGCCGCCCGGTCGAGCTCTTTAGGAAGAGCAAACGGTTCAGCCTGGCGGGCGATGGCCTGTACGGGTGTCGTCACCAATTCGTATTATCACCTGTTCACCGCTGTTTACGCGGCAGTTGAAATCGCGGCTCTTTCTCGTCGAGTTATATAGAATCAAAGCGGGAGATTCAACAGAGTATTCATGGCTACCGTAGGTGCTGGTCTCGAGGGTGTCGTCGCAACCACCTCGAAAATTTGTTTTATTGACGGAGATACCGGCACCCTAAGCTATTACGGCTTCAACATACACACGCTGGCGGAAAACGCCACTTTCGAAGAAGTCATCTATCTGCTCTGGAACGGCAAATTGCCGAACCAAGCAGAGCTTTCGCAACTGCGCTCGAATCTGGTTGCGGAGCGCGAGCTGCCGTCGCAAGTGACGGACTTTCTGAAAAGCGCGCCGAAGGGCAGTTCGCCGATGGATGTGCTGCGCACCGCTGTTTCCATGCTGAGCCTCTATGACCCGCTGGCCCAGGATCAGTCACTCGAAGCGAATGTGAAGAAAGCCGTCAAGCTGATGAGCCGGGTATCCACGATCGTGACGAGCTTTGACCGGCTTCGGAACGGCAAGGAAGTGATCGCAGGCGATCCGCAGCTCAGCTATGCCGCGAATTTTCTCTACACGCTTACCGGCAAAAAACCGGATGACCTGATGGAACATGTCTTCGATCTGGCGCTGATCTTACATGCCGATCATGAACTGAACGCATCGACGTTTGCAGGGCGCGTGACAGCGGCTACGCTTTCCGACATCTATTCCGCTGTGACATCCGCCATTGGCGCCCTCAAAGGACCCCTGCACGGCGGCGCGAATGAAGCCGTGATTCAGATGCTGCTCGAAACGAAATCGAGCGAAGATGCCGTAAACAAGGTCAAGAGCGATCTGAGCAAGAAAATCAAGATCCCGGGTTTCGGACACCGCGTCTATCATGTGCTCGATCCGCGCGCCGTGCACCTCAAGAAAATGAGCGAAGAGCTCGGCAAGCGCACCAATCATCTGGACCTCTACGAGAAATCGACCAAAGTGGAGCAAACGGTTCGTGAAGTGAAGAATCTCAACGCCAACGTCGATTTTTATTCTGCTTCGACGTATTACTCGCTCGGCATTCCCATCGATCTGTTTACGCCGATTTTCGCGATCAGCCGTATGTCCGGCTGGACAGCGCACATTCTCGAGCAATACCGAAATAACCGGCTGATCCGGCCGCGCGCAGAGTATACCGGTGTTCCCGATGGCCAGAAGTGGATCCCGCTCGAGAAGCGCGCCTGATCCGGGATGTACGATCTCAGCTTCTTTCGTCAAAACATTGAACATATCCGCGAGCGCCTGGCCACGCGCGGCTTCGAGTTGGATCTGGCTGCCTTTCAGGAGCTTGATCAGAAGCGCCGCAACATTCTGACGCAAAGTGAACGCCTTAAGGCGGACCGCAACCAGGCGACCGTGAAAATCGGCCAATTGAAGAAATCCGGCGCCGATACGAGCTCCGAGCAGCAGCAGGTTCGTGCGATCGGAGAACACATCGCTGCGCTGGATGCGGAAGCGAGTCAGCTCGAGGGTGAGTTTCGCGATTTTCTCGCGCGCATTCCGAATCTCCCGCAGGAAAGCGTTCCGGTAGGCCGCAATGAGCAGGCGAACGTCGAAGTGCGCCGGCAGGGCTCGCTGCCGGAATTCGCATTTACACCCAAACCGCACTGGGACCTGGGTCCGGAGCTCGGCATCCTCGATCTGGAGCGCGCGGCCAAAGTCGCCGGCGCGCGTTTCGCGGTCTATTGGAGCCTGGGGGCGCGGCTCGAACGTGCGCTGATCAACTTCATGCTCGATTTGCACACCTCCGAGCACGGCTATCAGGAGGTCTTGCCGCCCTTTCTGGTCAATTCCGCCAGCCTTTACGGCACCGGCCAATTGCCGAAGTTCGCCGCAGACCTGTTCCGGGCAGAAGGCCACGATTTGTGGCTGTCGCCCACCGCTGAAGTGCCGGTCACGAATCTCTTTCGAGACGAAGTGTTGAACGGCGACGCGCTCCCGATCTCTCTTTGCGCCTATACGCCGTGCTTTCGAAGTGAAGCCGGCTCGTACGGACGCGATGTGCGGGGCATCATCCGGCAGCATCAGTTCCAGAAGGTCGAACTCGTGAAACTTACCCGGCCCGAACAGAGCAACGAAGAGCATGAGAAGCTCACGCGGAACGCGGAGTCTGTTTTAGAGAAGCTCGGTTTGGCCTATCGCACGGTTGTTCTGTGCACGGGCGACACCGGCTTCAGTGCGGCGAAGACGTACGACGTAGAGGTCTGGCTTCCCGGCCAAAACGCCTACAAAGAGATCTCGTCCTGCTCGAACGTTGAAAGTTTTCAAGCGCGACGGGCGATGATTCGCTACAAAAGCGGCAAGGGCAAAGCGGATTTCGTCCATACGCTGAACGGCAGCGGCCTCGCTGTCGGGCGCACATGGGTTGCAATCGTCGAAAATTACCAACAGGCGGACGGCAGTATTCTGATCCCGCCCGCGCTGCAAAAATACCTCAACGCCGAGCGCATCGACCGCAGCGGCGGCCGCCTGTTATAACCAGTCACAACTGCAAACATCTTTCTGCAAGTTTCGGTAACTTGCGGCTTTGCAATCGCTTGCCTGATTTGCGGCGTGCGCCGGCACGGCAATCCCGAGTGCTGGCAACCGTTTCCCATGTTTGACTGAAGTCGCCCGTCACATTCGTTGACAACATCTTCACTGAGGCGTCATGGTTAAAACTCGCCAGTTGCTCTGGACCTTACTGATCGGTTCGATTCTCGCTGTACAGGCCGCGCTTGCGCAATCCACGCTTACCCAAATCCGGGACACCGTCGTGAACTCCGATGGAACGCCCTTTAACGGGACTGTCGTAATCACCTGGAACGGCTTTGCCGGCTCGAGTCCCGGAAGCACCGCTCCGCTCAGCACGTCCGCCCGCGTCTACAACGGAGCGCTGTCGCTGCTGCTTGTGCCCACAACCACGGCGTCGTCGGGCACGTTTTATCAGGTCGTCTACTACGGCACGAATGGAGTGATCGCCTGGACTGAGACGTGGCAGGTGCCGCCGAGCGCGACGCCGCTCTCTATCAGCACCGTCAGGACAAGCTCGACCAGCGGCGGCGGGACCAATCCCGGTGGAGGCGGGACGACACCGCCGGGCGGCGGGCAGTATGCGACGCTGCCGATATCGATCAACCAGATCACTGGATTGAGCACAAATTTGGCCAGTCTGAATGCTGCGATTGCAGCGCTCTCGGCGCAACTCACGGGCTTTATGGCATCGACACAGCCGGGTACAAACGCTGCCTACGTCGATGCCGAAGCACCATCGGGTGTGCTCAACGGCGCCAATACGAGCTTTACACTCTCGCAGATTCCGGCGCCAGTGAGCGGCCTGTCCGTCTATCGTAATGGTCTGCTGCAGTCGATTGGGGTGGACTATACCTTGAACGGATCGACGATTAGCTTCCTGCCCGGCAGCACACCGAAAGCGACTGACATTCTCGCTGCGTACTATCGCATTGCGGGCGTGGGGCCCAACGCCAAATTCGTCGATTCCGAAGTTCCCGGCGGCACGATTGACGGTACGAATGTTACCTTTACGCTGGCGCAAGCCCCTAGTCCGGCGCTTAGCTTGAGGCTCTATAAGAACGGTATCTTGCTCACGCAGAATAATGATTACTCGCTGAACGGAAAAACCATCGTCCTCAACACGGGGGCCATGCCGAGCCCCGGAGACTCGCTGCTCGCCGCGTACCGCTACTGATTCCGCTTGTGCTGAAATATCACGCGGCCGGCCCTCCGCGCAGCAGGCGTTAAGCTGAGTAACGATGGAACTTGGTCTGGTAGGGCTTGGGCGCATGGGCGCCAACATGGTGCGGCGTCTCGAACAAGGCGGTCACAAGTGCACGGTCTTCGACTTAAACGCGGAAAACGTAAAAAAGCTGGTGAGCGAGGGCGCTGCGGGGGCAAGTTCACTGGAAGATCTCGTGAAAAAGCTTCCCAAGCCTCGAACCGTGTGGGTGATGGTTCCGGCGGGCAAACCCACCGAAGACACGGTGCAGGCGCTCGCGGCGGCCATGGAGTCGGGCGACCACATCATCGACGGCGGCAACAGCTTTTATAAAGACGACATCCGGCGCGCGGCGGAATTTAAGAAGAAGGGCGTTCACTACGCGGACGCCGGCACGAGCGGTGGCGTCTGGGGCGTCAAGCGCGGCTATTGTTTGATGGTTGGCGCATCAAACGAGGCGTTCCAGTATCTCGAACCCATTTTCAAAACACTCGCGCCCGGCATTGGCACGATCGATCGCACTCCGGGTTTTGAAAAATTGAAGACTACCGCTGAGCAGGGATATCTACACACAGGACCTCCTGGCTCGGGACACTTCGTCAAAATGGTGCATAACGGCATCGAGTACGGTGTCATGCAAGCGTACGCCGAAGGGTTCGACATTCTGCAGAACAAAGATTCGGAGGAGTTGCCGGAAAACGAGCGGTTCACGCTGAATATTCGCGACATCGCAGAGCTATGGCGGCGCGGTAGCGTCATCGGCTCCTGGCTGCTCGACCTTACCGCCATGGCGCTCACCGAGAATCCCGATCTCTCCAACTTCAGCGGCTTCGTGCAGGATTCGGGCGAAGGCCGCTGGACCATTAATGCTGCCATTGAAGAAGCTGTGCCCGCGGAAGTGCTGGCGTCCGCGCTCTTCACACGTTTCCGTTCGCGCGAAGAACACACCTTTGCCGAAAAGGTGCTGTCCGCTATGCGCTACAAGTTCGGCGGCCACGTCGAGCAGCCCACCGGTGGCTGAGGCGAAGACTCAAAAAATCGATGAGCCCGCGCTTATCAGCGAGGCGAAGACTCAAAAATCGATGAGCCCGCGCTTTATCAGCGAGGCGAAGAAGTTAAAAGCCTATTCCACTTGCGGGCCGGTCGCGGTAATGCGCACCGGCCAGACATTCGCGACGAAGATTTCAGGCCCCAGAAAATCCACTTCGGCGATTTCGCCGTGCTGCGTCGCTTCGCGCTGAAACTGGTCGAAAATGAAATTTCCGAGCGAATAGAAAATCAGACCGCCCTGATACGTTTCCTGCGGCTGAATCACGTGCGGGTGATGACCGATGACGAGCTTTGCTCCTGCATCGATCGCGGCATGCGCGAATTCGATCTGTGCTTTGGTGGGCTTCGTCGTGTATTCAATGCCGTGATGCATGGAGACGATCACTACCTCGCAGTGCTTGCGTAAATCCTGGACATCGTGTGCCATGACTGCCGGATCTGCGAGTGCGATGCGGCGATCGATATCGCGCCAGTTGCCGTTTTGCTGGTCGTAGGTGTAGGCAAGAAAGCCAAACCGAATGCCGTTTCGGATCAAAACGGTGCCGCGGTGGGTTCGTTCCTCCGAATCGCTGCTGCCGACCGGCTCGATGCCGTGGTCACAGAGCCATTTCCGGGTAAATTCGACCCCGTGCGGGCCGCAGTCGCGCGCGTGGTTGTTGGCGGTCGAAACGACCGCGATACGAGCGAGTTCCAGGCCGGCGATTGTCGCGGGGGCGGCGTGAAATATGAGCCCCTCCTCGTGATAGGGCCCCTGATCGGAAAACGGTGATTCCAAATTGATGAACGCGAGATCACCGCCCGCCAGTAACGGCGCCATTTTGCGGAATGGCAGTGCTGGATCGTTTGCCCAAACAATCTGCCGGCGCACGCCGCGCGAAAGCATCACGTCTCCGGCGAAGAACAGGCGATTGAACTTCGCCGTAATCCGCGGCGGCCTAGACGGCAACCCGATCTGCTGTTGCGAGCAGCTCAGCAGGGCCGCACTGAGCAAAAGCAGCGGCGTGAAGCGCACTAGAGCTTCGCAGCGGCGGCTTTGTCGAGGAACCAGACCGCGCGCGCGTCGCGGCTTGCAATTTGGCACGGATATTTTTCGAAATCTTCCGATTGCCTGAGAACGTGATACAGCGCATCGGCTTTCTCGGCTCCGGACACCTGCAAAACGGTGTGCTTCGCCGCCAGCAGCACGCCGGGTAGTAACGTGATGCGGTCCATTTTCATCTTCTCCACCCAGACATTTGTAGCGACGCCGGTGCGGTCGTGGACCAGCGGCGTACCGGGAAACAGGCTTGCTGTGTGCGCGTCGGCTCCCATACCGCGATGCACGACGTCGAAAACCGGCAATTCGCCTTCTTTCAAATCAAAGAACGCGCGCATTTCGGCGACATAACGCTGTGCGGCTTGGGGCGGCGGAAGTTCACCATAGATGCGATGAATATTGGCGCTGGGAACCTTTGCGGGCGCAAGCAGCGTTTCATATGCGAGGCGGTAATTGCTCTCCGCGTTATCGGGCGGAACACAGCGCTCATCCACCCAGAAGATGTGAACGTTCGACCAATCGAACTTTGCCTTGGCTAAATCCGAGAAAAGCAGCTTCGGCGTGCTGCCGCCGGAAATAGCGAAACTGGTGCGCGGCATGGCCGATAGCAGCGCCAATATGAACTGCGCGCAAGCGCTCGCGGCCTGTTCCGATGTGTCTGAAATGCGCAGATCAGGAGCGCTCACGCAAAATCTCCCGGGCGCGTTCGAATGCACTGTCGAAAGCAGGATCATGGCCGATGATGCTCAGCTCCTCTTTCATCAGGTTCTCCACTTTGGTATCCGAATAGCTGTAGCGGCGTGAGCGTCCGTTCGTGCTGCGGATCGCCACACACTCAGGGCCGGTGCGCTCGAACGTAATCGTTTCGCTGTCGGAACGCAACACGATCGCGTGCAAACCTGAGCCGTAGCCAGTTACCGGCTTGAATTCGACGCGCGCGCGATAGGGAGCGGAGAGCCATCCGGCAAGATAAAGCTCATGCGGCGCAGGCTTTTCGCCGCAATGAGCGATCTCGATCGTGTGAAAACTGGAAAATTTGTTCTCGCGAGCGGTGTTGTCGAAAATGTGTCCGAGCGGCTCGCGCCAAGGGGTCAGACGTGTCCATTCGAGATCGGCGATGACACGATTTTCGGCGCGCCACTTCGCGATTCGCTCGAAAGCCGGAACGGGATCGGAGCCTTGCGTGTCGATCACGGTTTTGCTCGCAAGTTGCAAGAGTGTTTCGAGTCCGCGCATTTGCTCGTCGGTCGCATCGCTCACAGCGCGCTGGTGACGGCACCAGAAGACAACGGGCAGATCAGCGGCAGTTAATGCCAGCAGCATCGGCCCGAGATTCGGCCAGCTTTCCGCGCGCGCCTTGATTTCGATTTGCTCGCAACAGATTTGCTGCGCTTTGCCGAAGGGCTTCCAACATTGCGCGAGCACGCGCGCTTCGGGTTCTGCCGCGTCTTCGGATATTGCCAGCACGATGCCGCGACTTGGATGCTCGCGCATGAGTTCCGAGATGATCTGCGAGGCGAAAAAGCCCTCGTCCGGCTCATCGGTTGCAACAATCAGTGTCATGGCGCAGGCGCGTAGCACGGTGGGCTTGCCCTGCTGCTTCTCTTCTTCACCAAGCGAGGTCCAGAGCTTGCCGAGGCCTTTCAGAATCTGCTCGGGCCGGGCGGGTGAAATAACAGCACTACTCATGGCGTCCTCCAGACGTGTCCCTGTCGGGCCAGCATTTCATCCGACGCTTTCGGCCCCCAGGTACCGGCCGGATAATTCGGAAACTCAAATCTCGTATGAGCCCAGACATCGAGAATCGGCTGCACGATCTGCCAGCTTGCGTTCACCATGTCCTGGCGCGTATAGAGAGTCGGATCGCCGACCATGGCATCAACCAGGAGTGTTTCATAGGCAGTCGGGGTACGCTCGCCAAAGCTCGAACCGTAGTTGAAGTCCATCGAAACAGGACGCACCCGCATACCGCTGCCCGGGCTCTTCGATAAGAAGCGAAGCGAAATGCCTTCCTCGGGCTGAATACGTACTACCAGAATATTCGGCCGTACTTCCCGCGGTCCCGTTTTCGTTTCCTGCGTGAACAAGCCGAGCGGCGGGGCCTTGAACTGGATGGCAATGTCGGTTACCCGCTTGGGCATGCGCTTGCCGCTGCGAATATAGAACGGCACGCCGGCCCAGCGCCAATTGTCGATAAAGAACGTGACAGCCGCGTAGGTGTCGGTTTGCGCATCGGGCGAGACGCTCGGCTCCTCGCGAAAACCCGGCAAAAGTTGGCCTGCAACGTAAGCCGGTCCGTACTGCCCGCTGACGGCATATTGGGGAACATCCTCCGGCTTCATCACGCGCACGGCGCGCAGCAGCTTGGCGCGCTCGTCGCGAACATTTTCCGCATCGAACACGGAAGGCGGTTCCATCGCTACTGTCGCCATCACCTGGCTCAGGTGATTTTGGATCATGTCGCGCAGCGCGCCGGCTTCCTGGTAATAGGCGCCGCGGCCCTCCACGCCGATTGACTCCGCTGCCGTGATCTGCACGTGATCGACGTACCGGCGATTCCAGAGCGGCTCGAACATACTGTTGCCGAAGCGGAAGGCGAGTATGTTCTGAACGGTTTCCTTGCCCAGGTAATGATCGATGCGGTAGACTTCGGATTCGTCGAAGACTTTATGAATTTCCTCGTTTAGCTTGCGCGCGCTTGCGAGATCGTGCCCGAACGGCTTTTCGATAATGATGCGCCGCCAGCCGTTGCCGTGATTCAGTCCGTGCTCGCCTAACGCTAGCACCGCCTCGGCGTAGTAACTGGGCTGCGTCGAAAGGTAGAAGAGTACATTTCCGGCGGTCTGATGCGACTTTTCGACTTCGTCCAGTTTGCGGCGCAGATCTTCGTATGATTCGGGCTTGTTGATATCGCCGGGGACATAGAACAGCGTCTGTGCGAAAGATTTCCAGACATCCTCATCGAAGGGCGCGTCTTCCAGGAACTTGGAAACGGACTCGCGCATTTTTTCGCGGAACTGATCGTCGGACATCGGCGTACGCGAGCTGCCGAGCACGGCGAAATTCTGCGAAATGCGGCGTTCATAAAAAAGGCGGTAAAGCGAGGGCAGCAGCTTACGGCGCGAGAGGTCGCCGCTTGCTCCAAAGATGACGATCGCGCAGGGCGGCACCCGGCGCGCAAATCGGAGAGAATCCTGCAACGGGTTGATTTCGGGAGGCGCCTGATCGACAACGCTCATGATCACTTTTGATGATAGCCGTGGCGGGAAGTGACGGCGAAAGCGCGGCTACACTGATAACGGCATGGATAAAACGCTGGTGGCCGTCCTGAACGATCTGATGTTTCAGGTGAAAATCCAGGAAATTGCCAAACGAAGCGGTCTGCGGACGTTGTTTGTCAAATCGCAAGCAGAAGCGCTGGCGCAGGCGCGTGAGAAGCCCGTCCTGATGATTTTGGACCTAAACTATGCGGCGTCGGATCCGCTGCAGTTGATCGAGAAACTGAAAGCTGATGCGGAGACAAAGAGCGTGCCGCTGATTGGTTACGTGTCTCATGTCCAGACGGATATACGGCAGGCGGCTCGCGAGTGCGGCTGTGATCTTGTGCTCGCGCGGTCTGCATTTGTGCAGAATTTAGGCGAATTGCTCGAGCAGTACACGACAAAAGCCGAAAATTGCGGCCATCTTAGCTGAGTCTTTCTCCGGAGCCTATTAAAACGCCTTCCCAGAAGAGAAGATTAAACGAGCCCAATGGTTCCACCTTGCATTCTGCCGGATTTTGTTCTTTAACGTTCGCCGCCGAGAGGTAGAGCCGGCGTATGTGCCAAAGCTTCAGGAAAAGAAACAGGGGAATGCAAACCAGTGCCGCCACGAACAAGCCCAGCGCACGAAGATAGAGCGCCTGGCACAAACAAAAAATCGCCATTACAGCCAGCGGCAGCACGAGGCTGCGAATGAATTTAGCGCTCTCGTTAAACAGGTGAACGATAGCGATTTTTGAACCTTTCTTTTCGGCAGCTTTGCAGAGCGCCATCGAAGCTGCGTAAATGCCGCTTCGGAGCTGGAGAGCACTGCGCGCCTTTGTTCTGGCGCATTCGACCCAGCCGGGCTTGAACCGATCGGTGAATCCGCTCGCCTGCCTTTTCTTAAACACGGCTTTATCCAGCGAATCTCCGAGATCGTAACAAAGGAATGCAATCGCCACCGCCAAAATCTCGGAAAACTTTTCGGGAACTGTGAGGCGAAAACCGAAAAGCGTGATAGTGCCGGGAAGGCCAGCGGAGAGGACCAGGTAGACAAGGATCAGCAATGGCACCCAACCCGGTTTCTCTGCGACGTTCTTCGAGAATTGCTTGGCGAACTCCTTCAGCGCGTTGCCCATTTGCGCGCCTCCTGAGAAAGCGTTGCAATTTTGCGGCCGGGAGTGACAAAGAACGCTCATGCCCCTTTCCTTGCCGCTTAGGAATGAGCGGTACTTCGGTGGTGGATGCCGCTAAGCTCGACACTGCGCGAAGGCGCTGCGCATCGAATATTTCAGAGAAGATAGAGGAGATCGAGTAGTAGCTTTGAGTTAGTTGGCAGCACGGAGCCGGCTTCTTAGCTTACACTGTTAATAGTTCCACACATG
>DATBGM010000249.1:0-5921 GCA_036557945.1 Bryobacteraceae bacterium
TTACGCTGGTGACCGTACAGAATACGGAGCGCGTCTCGCATGTCGAACTCATGCCGCCCGTACTAGTGGCGCAGCAGGTTGAGGCGGTAATCGGCGATATTCCGCCGCGGGCCGCCAAAACCGGCGCACTCGGAAGCGCGGACATTGTAGAAGCTGTCGCAAGCCTGGCGCGAAGCTTCCGTTTTCCGCTGGTGGTCGATCCGGTGATGATCAGCAAGCACGGAGCACGTCTGTTGGACGATCGGGCGGCCGAAGCTCTGAAAACGGTGCTGCTGCCGTTCGCCGCGCTAGTCACTCCGAATGTGCCGGAAGCGGAGGCGCTCGCCGGGATCGAAATCGCAAGCGAAGAACAGATGAAGGCTGCCGCGGTGCGCATTCTTGAAGGCGGCTGTGAAGCAGTGCTGGTGAAAGGCGGCCATCTGGCGGGCGACCCGGTAGATATTCTACACACACGAGATGGCGTCGAGATTTTCCGTTATCCGCGAATTGCCTCACGCCATACTCACGGCACGGGCTGCACCTACTCGGCTGCGATTACGGCCGGACTTGCACTCGGCCGGCCGCTCGCGGAAGCTGTTCGAAGCGCACGCGAGTATTTACAGGAGGCGATTCGCACCGCGCCCGGGCTGGGCCGTGGCAGCGGGCCTGTCAATCATTTTGCGTGACTCGCAGCACGACGATGGTGATGTCGTGGTGCTGCGGAGCTGCGCAGCAAACGCATCAGGCGCTTGAAAAACAGCCGATTCAATTTGCGCCGGCGCATTGCAATCGCAGTGCCGGATCGAGCTCGGTCCTCGCTCAACAATTACACGGGAATTGCGGCGGCTTCGGGGGCGCCTTCGCCGATCTGCTGGCGCCAGAGCGCGTAATAGAGACCGGTTTGGGCGACGAGCTGCGCGTGCGTGCCCTGCTCGACGATGCGGCCTTTTTCGAGAACGTAGATGCGGTCGGCGTGTATGACGGTCGAGAGCCGGTGGGCGATAAGGATGGTCATAACATCCGCCCGATCGCCTACGGCCCGAATGGTGCGCGTTATTTCTTCTTCGGTGATGGAATCGAGCGAAGACGTCGCTTCGTCGAAGACGAGCAGGCGCGGATTGCGGAGGAGGGCGCGGGCAATGGAGAGCCGTTGCTTTTCGCCCCCGGAGACTTTTACGCCGCCTTCGCCGATGAGCGTGTTGAGGCCTTTATCGGCGCGGGCCAGGAGAGAATCGGCGGCAGCGCGGTGGAGGACGTCCAGGCATTCGGCGTCAGTTGCGTCCGGGCGGACGAAGAGCAGATTTTCGCGGATGGTGCCGGAGAAGAGCTGGGTGTCTTGTGTCACGAAACCGATTTGAGCGCGCAGCTCATCGCGATCGATTTCGGCTGAAGGGATTCCGTTATAGCGGATGACGCCGCGCTCTGGCGGATAGAGACCGACGAGTAATTTGACGAAAGTGGTCTTGCCGGCGCCGGAAGGGCCGACGAAAGCGACGGTTTCGCCTCGGGCCATCTGGAAATTGACGCTGCTGACAGCGGGGCGGTTGGCGGAGCGATGCTGGAAGGTGACGTTTTCAAACTCGAGCGTTTCGAGTTTGCCGAGAGGCGTGGGCGCAAGGGGCTTCGGCTCAGGCGGAATCGCAAGGATCTCCTGGAGATTGTTGAGCGAGGCTTCGGTTTCGCGATAAATATTGATGATGTTGCCCATCTCCTGCAGCGGGCCGAAGATGAAGAATGAATAGATGAAGAGCGAAAAGAACTGGCCTACGGTGATACGCTGCGTGAAGATCAAGTAGAGCATCATAAAAAGAATGCTGGTGCGCAGCAGATTGACGAAGGTGCCTTGCAGAAAGCTGAGGCTGCGCAGGTAGCGGACTTTTTTGAGCTCGAGCTTCAGGATCTTTTCGGTAGTGTTGTTCAGGCGGCTGATTTCCTGCTGCGCAAGGCCCAAGGTTTTCACGAGCTCGATGTTGCGCAGCGATTCCGTGGTGGCGCCGGCGAGGGCCGTGGTTTCGGCGACGATGGTTTTCTGAATGGCTTTGATGCGCCGGCTCAAAACGGAGCTGAGCACGCCGAGCAACGGCACGGTGAGGAGAAAGGCCGGCGCGATGAGCCAGTACACGCGAATAGCGTATATAGTGACGAAGACGACGCCGACGGCCGCGGTGAACAGAATGTTCACGAAAGCGGTGATGAAGCGCTCGACATCGGTGCGAACCTTTTGCAGCTTGCCGAGTGTTTCGCCGCTGCGCTGGTCTTCAAAAACGACGTAGGGCAGAGAGAGGGAACGCTCGACACCATCGGCGTATAGCTGCGCGCCGGTGCGCTGGGTAATGACGTTGACGTAGTAATCCTGGAAATTTTTAGCGACGCGCGAGATGAAGGCGACGCCCACGGCTGCGCCAAGCAGCAGGCTCACACCGCGAATGAACTGGGCGGTTGTGTATTGGTGGAATTGGGTGGCGTAACCGTCGATGATGTGGCGGAAGATGAGCGGATCGAGCAGCGAAAAGATTTGGTTGATGGCGGCGAGCAGCAGCGCCGCGCCGACCAGCGGCCAGTGCCGCCTCAGATAGTAAAACAGGAGAGCCATACTCAGTGACCGCCGCCAGCCCGGAACACCGGGCAAAATACCAGGGTAAGCAACTATTTGCTTTGATGCTTGCTATCTGCCTTCCGGCTGCACTTCTTTATTTGCGGGTGGTTTTGGGCGTTACGGCGACCGGCACGCGGGTCACTCCGGCACAGGCACAGGCGCTGAATCGCTGGTCGACAGTGGCGCTCGGGCTGTTTTTCGCGGCCCAGTTAGTCTGCGCGCGATACATTCAGCGGCTGTTTCTGCCGCGGAGGGGCGGTCGTGTCAAGAACGCGCTGCAATATGCGGGCGTGCTGGTTTTGTGCGTTCTTTTTTCGGTTACGGGCGCGATTATGCTGGAGGCGTTCGGGTGGAACGTTTTTCTGCGGGTGGCGCGTTAGACGATACCGTTGCGGCGGATTACTTCCTTATAGAAATGCGCGCTCATTTTGGGAATGCGTTTCTGCGTTTTGTAATCGACGTAGTAGATGCCGAAGCGCTTCGAATAGCCGTCCGCCCATTCGAAGTTGTCCATGAGGCTCCAGACGAAGTAGCCGTGGACGGGAAAACCTTCAGCAGCGGCGCGGTGCAAGTTGATCAGGTAATTGCGCAGATACATGATGCGGTCGGAATCGTAGATGTGGCCGTCGGGCGCGAGGACGTCCGCCGAAGAGCAGCCGTTTTCGGTGATGTAAATATCCTTCACATTCCAGATTTGCGCGACGTGGCGAACACCCCAGTAGAGGGCTTCCGGCCCGATGTGAAGCCAGGGAGAGGCCATGTGCGGATACGAGGACGGCATGGGCACGACGGCGAACTTCGCGGGGCTGTCATCGGAGCGGACGTACGTGGGTGTGTAAATGTTTATGCCGAGCAGATCTAGCGGCGCGCTAATGATTTTGAGATCTTCGGCGGTAAATTTGGGCGCGGCCTCGCCTTCCTTTTGGAGGTATTGCTCCATGTACTGGCCCTCCATGATGACAGTCAAATAGGGGGCATTGAGAATGCGGGTAGCAAGCACGCTCGCTTTGATGTGCTCTTCCGATTCGATGATGGGAGTACAGGCGACGTAATTTTCGGCGACTCCGACTTTGGTGCCGGCGCGGGCCTTAGCGCGTATAGCCGTAACAGCTAGGCCGTGAGCGAGGACCGCATTGTGGCGCGCCTGATTTAATTCCGCGGGCGGCAGCTTCAGGCCGGGAGCGAAGCGGCCGTCCCGATAACCGAGATCGATGAACGACGAAAATTCGTTCATGGTGAAGAAATTGCGGATGCGGTCGGAGAGCCGGCCGGCGACGTAGCCGGCGTAATCGGCGAAGGCCTGGGCAGTATGGCGCGACTGCCAGCCTTTGTAGCGATCCTGCAGAGCCTGCGGGAGATCCCAGTGGAAGAGTGTGCAGAACGGTTCGATATTTTTGGCGAGCAGCTCATCGACCACACGCTGATAGAAATCGATGCCGGCCTGATTGGGCGTGCCGGCGCCTTCGGGAAAAATGCGCGGCCAGGAGATGGAAAAGCGGTAAATCTTCGCACCGAGATCGGCGAGCAACCGGATATCGTCGCGGTAGCGGTGGTAATGATCGTCGGCCACATCGCCCGTTTCGCCTTCGTGGGTCTTGCCGGCGCGATGAGAAAACGTGTCCCAGATCGACGGGCCGCGGCCGCCTTCTTTGGCGCCGCCTTCCACCTGGTAGGCGGCTGTCGCGCAGCCCCAGCGGAAGGTGTGCGGGAACTGGTAAAAGTTTGGATTCGCCGAACCCTGGGCGTTTGAAAGACTGGGAAGCATGAAGCCTGCACCGGCAGCGCCTACGGCTTTTCCAAAACTGCGCCGGGAAAACATTCGGAACGGCATAATTGTGAACGAGCATATCTCAATGCATCGCTCCGCCTATGACGATGTTGCGGTAATGTACCACCGGCTCTGGGCGGACTGGTATCTGCCTGCGTCACTGCCGGCCCTGGAGCGGCTGTTTTTTTCACAGATTTCGCCCGACGCGTGCGTGCTGGATCTTTGCTGCGGCTCGGGTCATGTGACGAAGGAGTTAGTACGGCGCGGATATCGTGTAACGGGTGTGGACAATTCAGCAGCGCTCATCGAACTCGCGCGTAACGAACTCCCGCGTAGCGTGGATTTGCAGGTTCAGGATGCCAGAGAGCTGAAGTTCGAAGCCAGCTACGATGCCGTGCTTTCGACATTCGATTCTCTGAATCACATTCTCAAGCTGGATGAGTTGAAGGCGGTTTTTGACGGAGTGCATCGGGCACTCAAACCCGGGGGGCTGTTCGTGTTCGACATGAATCTGGAAGAGGCTTACGCGGCGGATCTGCGCGAGTGGTCGGTGGATATCAAGGATGCGAGTGTGGGCTTAGTGCGCGGGCGTTTCGATCCGCTGAGCAAACGGGCTTCGACGGAGCTGATCTGGTTTGTGAAACAAGATGGGGATTGCTGGAAGCAGCAGCGCAGCACAGTCGAGCAACAGTGTTATGCGCAGAGCGAGATTCTGGAAGGCTTGCGCGAAGCAGGGTTTCGGGAGATCGAGGCGGCGGCGGCCCAGAAGGCGGGCGTCAGCGCGGAACTTGGCTATGGACGCACGTATTTTGCAGCTCGAAGGCTGTGTTAATCTTGAGACGTCCGACGTCTGCACAAGAAGGGGACGTAGTTCAGCTGGTTAGAACGCCGGCCTGTCACGTCGGAGGTCGCGGGTTCGAGCCCCGTCGTCCCCGCCAATCTTCAAGAGCACCGATCGGTTGTAATCCTCTGCGAAATAAGTCGTGTCGCGCCGTTCATCCATACTGTAGGAATGACGCCCGGCCAGCCGCCTCCCAAGCTTCATCTCGCCAATACGCCTGACTATCGAGAGCATTACGCCAACAGCGTGCAGATACGCGTGAGCCTGTGGGATTTCTTCCTGATGTTCGGAACGATTAATCAGACCGCTCCCGATGCAGTGACGATTTCGAATTTTGAAGGCGTGTATCTCAGCCCGCCGCAGGCGAAAGCGTTGGCCAATCTGCTGAATCAAAATCTGAAGCAGTACGAAGCCGCGTTTGGAGAAATTCGCCTGGAGACACAGGGACAGGGCGAAATCATTCAGTAGCCGCGCATGCTTCTCAAGCGGCGGCATTTTTTGCTGTTTCTGATTTTCGCGGTTTCGAGCGCGCTGCTGGTTGCGCTGCATATACACCTGCTTGCGCTTCCTTTTTATTGGGATGAAGTCGGGCAGTTCATTCCCACCGCGCTCGATCTGCTGCGGAGCGGCGCGTGGGTGGCGCATTCGACGATTCCGAACGTGCATCCGCCCGGCGTCGAAGCCTACCTGGTTGTGTGGTACAAGCTGTTCGGCTTTTCGATTCCCATTACGCGGAT
>DATBGM010000250.1:0-5761 GCA_036557945.1 Bryobacteraceae bacterium
AGATGTATCCCTTTCGTTGAGCCATCTGAATGGTGGCGCGCTCTTTATAGCGCTGTTGCACACGGCCGAGCCAGGTTCGACCATACTCCTGATCCATGTCGTTGACGTGCACACGATAAGTGCCGTCCGGCAGACAAGTAAATCCGATATCGCTGGCGTAACTCGTGCCGAGCGTAGCTGCCCGAATCACGATTTGAACAGGCTCGGGGACGATTGCGTCCGTCCAGTATCCGCGGATGCGAATACCTTCCCTGTGAACCTCGACGGTGTGCCCGAGGTCCTGGAGCGCGGAGAGCAGCAGGCTTTCGTCCTTCATAACCGTTGCAAACTGATCGTATTTCGACATGCGACCCTCCCTGGGTAAATCGGTTTTGTGTTGTTGCTTGCGCGGTTGATTGATGATGTGGTGCGGTCGGGTGATGGACTCGCGTGCAGTGGCCAACTGCTGAACCGCTGCGCCCTTGTCCTTACGCTATTCGCCGGCGGCCCGTAAGCGGCGGCCGGCAATCGGTGTCACGCTGTTCTCGTCCCACTGGTAAATGCCGGGAGCCGAGGCGCTGAGAAACTTACCGCTGGCAGACTGGCGCAGGCTCTTGATCTGTTCAGCGGCCGAGCGTGACACGGGCACCGTGTAGGAGGCCGCCTCGGCGAGTGACATCCGCAGCCGGTAGGCTTTGCGACAACACTCTTTGATCTCTGCGCCGGTCCATCCGTCATCGTTGGGCCGTTCGCCGGAAACAGCGTAGCGCGTTTGATAAATCTTCCAGATCTGTTCACGCTCTTCTGCTGTCGGCAAGTCGAAGAAATACGTTCCTAGCGTGAAGCGTCGGCGAAGTTCCGGCGGCAACGTGGCGATCGCATTGCAGGTGGCAATCCAGAGGCTGCGTCCCTGTGAAATCGCGTCGATGACGGCGAGCGCGGCACGAAGACGCTCCCCACTCGCACCGATCAGCGAATTCTGCATTGCGCCCAGATCGAAGGCAATGGTCGGGATCCCGGCCGCGTTACCCGTCGCTTTGGCAACAATCGATTTGGCGGCGCCTGGAGGACCGATGAAGATGACCCCGTCCGCTTCGCGGTCCTGCATCCAGCTCAAGAGCGTGCCGGTCATTTCCGTCTTTGTACCGGAAGTGTCGGTGCCCGTGCCGGCGAAGGCCTTCTCGATCTCATCGCAGAACACAACCACCCGCGGCGGCTCTCCGCCCGTCACCACCGCGCTGAGGAAACGCTTCACATTTTCGCAGCCGCCGATATCGGCAAACGTTTCGTTGCCACGCCAAATGCTCAGGCCGGGAATTTCTTCGATGACGCCGCGTTTGCGTTCCCAGAGAGCGGCGACGTCGAGACCGTTCTTATGCAGACACATGGCTGCGCTCTGTTCTGCCGGAAATGCACTCAGTCCAATGAGGGCGTCTACTGCCTTGCCGGCCGTCTCTTCGTCCGGGCTGCCCAATCCGGCCGAGCGGTAGAGTTCAAACAGAATGCGCTCGAGATCCTGCGGGCCAGGCAGCGGCTCATCGAGAACAAGCGCGTCCTGAAAGAGTTCGGGCGGCAATTGGGCGCCGGGAATCGCGAGCAAGACCAGCATGGCGCCATGCGCTTTGAATACGTCGCGCACGTTCCAGATGCCCTGTACGACGGCGGGATCGTTCCAGAAACGGTGAGCGTTGGAGAGGAACAGAATCGCATCGGGCTCAGCGCGATAGAACTGGGTCAGGACCTCGATCGGGGAGACAACCGC
The DNA here is from genome assembly GCA_036557945.1 of Bryobacteraceae bacterium. Taxonomy (GTDB): domain Bacteria; phylum Acidobacteriota; class Terriglobia; order Bryobacterales; family Bryobacteraceae; genus Bog-105. Next base: position 1,742 of record DATBGM010000250.1, read on the forward strand.
AGACGGCGCCACTTCACCAAACAGCCGCGCGATTTCTTGCTTGCCGGCATCGTTTATGCCGATCAGGCCACGAATGGTGTCCCATCGCACGAGCGGCATGTCCTCGTTCTGGAGAGTGCCCTTCATCAATGCCAGACTACTTTCGGGATCCGGCGTACGAACGGTAACAATTGGGGTTGAGACGCGACGCGCGGCCCGGAATTGCTGAACAAAGTGGTCGGAAGTACGAGCCATAAATGCCTCTTGAAAGAAAAAAATGCCCGGATCGCACGCTGTGCGGCTGTTGCAGTCCGGGACTCTTGGGTGAATTAGGAACTACAGCAGACTGTTCAAGACTCCTGTGTTGCGCGCTTAGAAACAGAACGAGAGCTGTTCGAGCTTACTGCCGGACGCCGATGGCCGAGTTTCGAGTCTCTCCGGCACAAAGACTGGCGCTTCCGGCGAATCCGGACCACTCGTTTCTGCGTTCGCAAGGTGATGAGCTGGCACCCTGTTGGGCCGGCTCTGCTTGAGCGTCTTCCAGACTGCGGCCGCGCACTCGCCAATGCCTTTCTCGGTCACCAGTTCGCGTGCCAGTGCGGTGAGGACGTCGTCATCGTCTTCCATCGCGGTCAGGCCGTGGTTGGCGAGCTTGCCTTCGAGCGCGAGAGAGACGAGCATCTTCTTGCCCATCAGCCGCAGACAGCGTTCCTGAGCAGTGCCAGAATAGCTCATGTAGCAGACGCGCACGGCCCGTTTCTGGCCGATACGCCAGCTGCGGCGGCTTGCCTGCCGCAGAACATGGGTGGAATAGCCGGTCTCGTAGAACAAAATGGATGGCATTGCCAAAATGTCCAACCCAGTCATGACCAAACGCGGATGGGCAATACAGACCTGCATACCTTGTTTCAGTTTGTCTTCGTACCAGGCTTCACGGCGCTCCGGTGGGACCTGCGTGGTCAGCACTTCGGCGTGAATTCCTTCATGTTCGAGCAGATCGCGTAAGCGCTGCGTGACATCGCGCTTCCTGGTGTAGACCGCGAAAATTTGACACAGACGGCGCTGCGCCAGCTCGCGACGGACCTCTTCAATGAGGCGGCGCTCTTTTGCGTAGTGCACGGAGCGGTCGAGGTCCTCCGGACGCGAAATCAGAATTTTCTGCCGCTCTCCGGTCTCGGGATAGTGAACAAACGCGGTCAGGTCCCCCATGTCGAAGGGGCGGTCCGGATAGAGCAAAAGCGCGTTCATGCCGACGCTCAACAGTGACTGGCTTTTTCCGTACTCTTCGAGCGCGTGCTTGATGTCGTCTTCGAGCGCGCGATAGGCGCTCTCCAACTGCGCGTCCATCCGAACCGTTAGAACATCTTCTTCGTAGGGCGGCAGGGCTTCCGCGATATCTTCGAGTGACAAGAAAGCAGCCGAGTCCATCAGAAAGTGGCCAAACAGCAGCGGCGATGCGCCCGGCCGGCGCTTCACTTGTTTCGTGACGCGCGCCTCCGAGCAGGCATTGTCGGCCGGTTCGATGGTCGTGATGTGCTCGAGAACTCCGTAGGCCTCGGCGAAGGAGCGCAGGCCCGACTGGTTGAATTCGAAGCCGGCGGCGAGCATCTTCTGGGGATACAGCCGGAAGAGATTGTTGAACGCCTCGTCCGCGTAGCCCCCGCTGAAGGTACCGGTCAGAGCGAGTGTGCGCCTGGCGCAGGAAGCAAGCGTCCCGAGCGCCTGCCCCTGTGCGGTGTCGTTGGCGAGCTCGTGCATCTCATCGGCGATGGCGTAATCGAAGAACCCGCGCAGGTAGCGGCCGATGAAGTCGACCGGGGCAGCACGTCGAATTTTCTTCCCATCCGCCTGCCAGAGGGCGCTGAAGATCGTGCGCCGGCTCTTTTCCGGCGCTTCTGCATCGGGCATCACCACTTCGGCATGTTTCGCCTTGTGGAAGTCGGGAGCACGCAGTTGATCGTCGGAAGTGAGAATTGGTTTTCCCGTATCCGGGTTAACCACGCAGCCGCTATAGGGTCCCGAGCGCGAGACGCGATACGCATGCCGCCAGAACCATCCCAGCTTGGCACGCTCGCGCGAAACCACGAAGACGGCTGGACCGGGGCAAATCCGGCGCCAGCGCTCGCGCGCGGAGCGGTTTCCTTTGGCCAACCGCAGATCGCTGAGGGTCGTTTTCAAGCCGTCCCTCCGGACCTGGCCGTTACGGAAGCAAACCTCGTTTACACCCGAGTAGCCATTCGACCCAACACCGTTGCGCACGCCGTCGATCAGAAACACACGCACGTCGGGAATAGTGAGAAAGCACTCGCGAGCCCACTTCAGCACGAGTTGCGGTGGCACCATGGCGATCGCCGTGAAGGGCCGTCCTTCGGCGTGGGCGTAAATGCTCGCCAGAGCGATCAGCGTTTTGCCGGTTCCGCACTCGGCGAGCGCCATGGCGCTCGACTGCTTCTGCCAGGCCTTGACGATGCCCGTGATGGCCAGTTCCTGCCCGGGAAACGGCCGACGCTTCAGCCGCTTGAGATGCGGCGAAACCGGATCTCCCGGCTGGTGCAAAGGCGGGAAGCGAGACACAACCTGTGCCCCGATCTCGTTCGAGAAGGTGCGCAGGTAGTCCGAAATCGTGAGAATTTCTTGCACAAAAATCTCCTGGCGAGGACCGCGCAGAAACTGCGCACAGAGAGTGGGCTACGAATGGAAAGCGGAATCGGAGCTTATCGGAGCCGTCTATGCAAATGCCTGCGGGACGCTCCACTGAATGGACGGCTTATCGGGAATCGACAGAACACCCCGCTTTACTGCGCCCGCAATAAGATTAACTAACTCCTGTTTGGAGGACTTGACAAGCACGGGATTACAGCCGAGGCCAAGCAACGGATGAACGCGATTTTGCCGTGTGAGGTCCGCTGCAATCCACTCACTCCAGCAAGGGAGCAGAGGGATGCCAAAGCGGACGCCAAGTCGATAGACCAGAAATTCCGGGTCCGCGCTGTAAACGACCGTGCGGTCCGCCTGCGCGTTTGCGCCAGCTTGCGTTTCGAACAAATCCTGAGACACAGACACGAGATGCCGAACTGGTTGCCGGCGGCCCGGCGCTTGAATCAAGCCGCGGGACGTGTGTGCACGCTCGCCGAGACTGATGATCATCGGCGATAGATCCGGGCCAGCGATTCGAAAATTGGCCTGCTCCGCGATGGCAGCGTGTATCGCTGCTATTTCCTGCTCCCCGCCGAAGACCGAGAGTAAATGACACCGCGGCGCCTGTTTCTCATCACAAGCAGGTTCTACAATGACCCGATCCATCGTGATGGTGACGTGAGTGGGCGTGGATTTTGAAGAAATGGCGGGCTTAATGTATTCAAGCCGGCCGAGGCGTAGGTGTGCATTCTGCATCGTTGTCCTCGGAGAGCTCGACTGTACGGCCGTCTGCGTAAATCAAGGTGAGGGATTGGGTGAACCGTTCGCGATCGCGCAGGGTTGTCACACCACGATCGTCGGTCTCTTCGACGTGATCAATCTTTTTGCTGGTTTGCCAGCAGGCGATGTGTCGAAGACTGCCTTGCCCGAACGCCCCATTGAGCAGTCCACTGCAGCTTAAAATTCCGGCGTGACCCTCGTGCAGAGGAGTAAGCGGCCGCCCCGCAACATGAATGGGCGGAGCGAAAACGCTGCGCACGGCTTCCCGGTACGCGCGCGAAGCCGGCAATAGGTCTTCAATCGCATCGAACGGCAGACCGTTGTACGTCAGCCGAACAGCAGCAGGTCCCGCCGGAACCGTGTAAATGCGGTCCGGCGTATCTCCAAGCGGGCTGATCTTTGCATAGGCAGCCGCCGCATACGATAAGAAGGTCCGTTGCGCTTGGAAATCCCGGTCCTTCAGGCGCTCGCGTTCATAGCGGCTCCGCCGGATACCGAACAGCACGATTTCCTTGTATTTTTCTGATTCTGGATCAGCCAGCCGATACGCCGCCACATCACGAAAATGCGAACCGAGGATGGTGCTGCAGCCGCTAACGCGCTGAGCTGGAATCACGAGAATCA
>DATBGM010000251.1:0-4676 GCA_036557945.1 Bryobacteraceae bacterium
GGACGCCTTTGTGGCGCTCCAGCCGTCCGAGATCGAGCGTGCTCTGAGAGATGAAGACGGACGTGTACGGCAAAACGCGATGCGGCTGAGTGAGCGTGCTTTAAAGCAGTCCGCGCCACTAGCGAAGGCGGTTCTCGCCGCGGCATCCGATCCCGATCCGCACGTTCAGTTTCAGGCGGCGCTCACGTTGGGTGATTTGAAAGATGCGCAAACGCTCCCGGCACTCGAAGAACTGGCTCACCGGCATTCTTCGGATGCGTGGTTTCGCGGTGCAATCCTGAGTTCCGTAGCAGACTCGGCATCGCCATTTTATGAAGCGCTCCTCGCGAAAGGCGAAAACTGGACCGATCCGCAGATGCTCGTTAAGCTTTCCGCGCTGATTGGATCGCGTCACAACGAAAACGAATTGTCGCGTTGGTTCGCGGGTCTCAGCAAACTGCAACATCCTGAACGAGAGCTGGCGGGACTCACGCGCGGCTTAGCACTTATCCGGGCGCGAAACCTTCAGGTGCCGGGAGCGGAAGCGGCTCTAACGAAGCAGATTGAAGCGGGCAAGGAACCCGTGCGCAGAGCAGCCTGGGAAGCTACGCGCTTTTTCAAGCTGGACAGGCTTCTCCAGCGCGCAGTGAGCGATGCTACGAACGCCGATCTGCCGGAAGGAAAGCGCATTCTCGCGATTCGTGCCTTGCGCGGCGGCCAGTTCCAGGCAGTTGCGCCGGTTTTCGAAAAAGTTCTCGCGCCTGACGCGACTCCAGGTGTCGAAGTCGCGGCGATCGATTCGCTTGCTGCGTTCGATGATCCCGGCGTTGCCCGTATGATCCTTGCGGATTGGCGTTACCTTTCCCCACAGGGACATGAGCATGCCTTTGCAGCTCTTGTCGGTCACAAGAATCGGATACCCATCTTCCTGGATGCGATCGAGACGGAAAAACTCGATCGGTCGGCGCTGGATGGCAGCGTGAGATCGTCTCTCTATGAAAATCCCGATCCGGCCATCGTCGCTAAAGTGCGCGCGCTTCTGGGCGACGCCCACACCGACCGCGCCAGGGTTGTAAAGCGCTATCAGGTTGCCCTGGCGATTCCAGGCGATGCCTTGCAGGGAAAGATACTTTTTCAAGCCAACTGCGGCCGTTGCCACACACCGCGCACACAAGGCGGCAGAGTGGGTCCGGATTTGTCAGGAATCAATAACAAGACGAAGGAAGAACTGCTGACGGATATTTTGAATCCGAGCTACGCGATCGAACCGACGTATATCAATCACGTGGCTGTAACTAAAGACGGCTACATTTACGACGGCATCATATCGAACGAAACTCCAGGCGCTGTTACTCTACGGTCCGGCGCAGAAAGCGGCGATCAAACGCTGCTTCGGAGCAACATTGCGGAAATTCATTCTTCCAAAATTTCGCTGATGCCGGAAGGCTTCGAAAAAACGCTGAATGAGCAGGATGTGGCGAGCATCATCGCCTATCTGCGCGGCGGACTTTAAAGGCTCACGAGATCTTAAACAGCTTGGCCGCATTCCCCCACAGCATCTTTCGAATCGCCTGCGGATCGGGAGCAAGCCTCCCAATCGTTGCCAGTTGCTGCGAGCCGCTGCATGCCTTTCCCGTGCCGGCCCTGTCATTGCAATCGCTGCCGTACAGCAATTTATTCTGATGCCGCTTCAGAAAATCGCGAGCATGATCCTCGTCGCGCAAAAATGCATTCAGACCCGATCCGGCCGAAAGATCGCCGTAGATATTCGGATAGTCCGATAAGAGCTGGTCCGTGATGCCGGCCGGCGTTACCGGACCTTTCGGATATAAGACCGTCTGATCGCAGTTCTTGTCGATGTTCGCCCACCAGGTTTGCGCGTGGCCGATAAAATTCACCGTCGGATACATTTTGAGCATCCGGTGAAATCGATCGAAGCCCAGGTTGTACACGTTGTGCTGGAAATGCATCAGCACCGGAACATCGTGATCCCTGGCGATATCCGCCACAAGCTGCATCGCCTTCGAGTCGCACTCGACATGAAATTTCTGCTCGCCGATGCCGATCGCGCCCGCCTTCAGCACTCGTTCCAAAACATTCTTCGTTTCCGGTATGTCCGGCAGCTCGTTCGCAAAGAAACGAAATTCGTCGGGGTACGCTCGGGCCAGCGCGATCACGGTATCGTTGCCGCCGCAGCCAGCAGCTAATCCATATTTCGATCCGGCGGGAAGCAGAATGGTTTTCGTCGCGCCCATCGTCCGCTGATGCGCTCGCAGCTGTTCGTCTGCCCGTCCGGAGTAGTTCGTGTGCTGGTGAATATCGAGCACGGGCTCGGCGCCCGACGAGACGGCAGCGGGGATCATCCCCAGCAAGGTTCGCCGGGAAAATTCGGGAGTGCTAGCCACAGGAATCGTATCTCAGGAAACTGGCACGGTGGACGCTGCAACGGTCAGCTCCTCGAGCTCATCCGGCGTGAATTCGTGCTCTTTCGCAAACGCGATTCCGACCACTGCTCGCACACCGTCTGATCCGTCCGATATCGGCAGCGCAACCGCGGCCTGTGCGTCTACGGCTTTCGCGCCGGGCCGTACATTTCCCGAATTGTCTTCCTTCAGATTGCATGTCTGAATTGGCTGCCGGCGCTCGAGAGCCAGGCCCGCCATGCCTTTCCCGCTCGGCACCCACGACACCGCCTGTTGCACGGCCGCAGGAATGTTCACCGCGCTCGCCAGCCGCAATCCGCCGTTTTCAAGTAAATGGACCGTGCCGGCCGCGCCGTTTTGCTGATTCAGAAAATTTTGAAGCCATCGTTCCAGTTCAAAGGAGGCCGCCATCTCTGGCATCATACCGTCAACGTCAGCAATTCCTGCGCGTGCTTCTGGATTTTCCGTATGGCATCGCCGATCTGATCCATGTCGCTCTTGCTGCCGAGAAACATATTTTGTGTGAACCACACGGCTTCCTCGCAGAGCTGCCGGTTCACCGGGCATTCGTTGCGCTCTTCCCAGTTCTTCAGCACATCTTCGGCGAACAGTTTGCGGTAGGCTCGCGATTCGAGCGCTGTTTTCAAAAAAGGTTCACGGTTCAAAGGCAGGTATCCGCGCGAACAAGGAACACCTTCGGCAGCCAGAGCCTTCAGAAATGTGGAGCGCGGCAATCCGGCGAAATCCTCTTTCTGATAGCGAAACATGTAGAGGTGATAGGCATTGCGTGTACAGCCTTCATACATGCGCGCAGGCACAATCCCGGGAATCTCTTTCAAAATCGAGGTCAGATACACGGCATTCTTCGTGCGGCCTTTTGTCTGTTCTTCGAGACGTGTCATCTGCGCCAGCAGTAGCGCCGCTTCCATCTCCACCATTCGCCGGTTGTCGCCCGTTCCCGCATAAGCGAAATTACCGCCCGGAGCTTTCAATCCGCTGCCGTTGTTGTGGAAGGTGTAACAGCGATCGTAAAACGACTCGTCATTTGTGAGAATCGCCCCGCCTTCACCCGAGTTGAGATTCTTCGAAGCCTGAAAACTGAAGCAGCCCGCCTTTCCGTAAGTCCCCACCGGTCTGCCGCGCCACTCGGCCAGATGCGCCTGGCAGGCGTCTTCAATTACGTCAATCCCGCGCTTGCGGCCGGCCGCAAGAACTTCATCCAGATCGCAAGCCGAACCGCCGAGATGAACCGGCAGGATGGTCTTTGTCAGCGGGCTGATCGCCGCGTCGATCTTCTTAGCATCGATCTGAAAGGTTTCCATATCGGAATCGACAAACACCGGCAGTGCATGTTGCCGCAGTACCACGTTGATTGTCGCGATAAACGTGTAGGGCGGAACGATCACCTCGTCCCCCGGTTCAAGGCCAAGTGCGTTCAGGGCCACGTAGAGAGCGCTTGTCCCGTTCGCCGTCGCGAGGCAGTGCCGTGCACCGGTTAAACTCCGAAATGCTTCTTCGAACTTCTTCGTCTCGTGTCCGTTACCGCGAAACCATTTCCCGCTGCGCAATGTCTCGATCAGGCGTTGCGCTTCGAGTTCGCCCGAAACCGGCCAGCCCGGAAACGGTTGCGTGCGCACCTTTGGTCCTCCCAATAGCGCAGGCTTCGCCGCAGGCGCAGTCCGTGCACTGCCGGCTGCAAGACTCAGCGATGAAGCGGCGCCGAGTGCGGGAGTTTTCAAAAACGAACGTCGAGTCCAGGGCATGCCCTCATCGTATATAAAACGCGTGTGCCGCGCGCCGTTATGCATTGGCAAATTAAGTTACTATTTCCTTACACAGCGAAAGGCTCTTTATGGAACTGGGGAAGTTGCTTGCAAGCCGTTGCGCACGTTTGTACGTGGTTTTGTTCGCCGGTGTTCTCTTTGCCTATACATCCTTCGCGCAGAACATCACCGGAACCATACTGGGAACGGTGACCGACTCCTCGGGCGCTGCGGTTCAGGGCGCCTCCGTCGTGATCGTCAATCAGAACACCAATCTCGAATACAGAGCTGTCAACGAAGGCAGCGACTATACGTTGACCAATCTGCCCCCTGGCACCTACTCGGTGCGGGCCGAACTGAGCGGATTCAAACCGAGCATTACCCGAGACGTCGTGCTCCTGGCCAATCGTTCGGCGCGCGTCAATATCGTTTTGTCGCCCGGCGATGTCAATCAGACAGTCGAGGTCACGGCCGCGGCTCCCACCATCAATTCCGAAAACGCCACGGTCGG
>DATBGM010000252.1:0-22835 GCA_036557945.1 Bryobacteraceae bacterium
GAACGAGTGCGCGGGAACTTCGCAATCCCGCCGTCCGAATTAGTAAGTAGATGCCGAAGAGCGCAGCCGCGCGGCTGAGAAACTGCTCAAGCAGGAGAGCATGACAGATACTCAAATGCCCAGTGCTGTGCAGAAGCAGAGTAAGTTCGTCGTAAACCGTTAGCGCGAAGTCCGGATGGATTGCAACAAAGTCGCGCGACAGATAGCCGGGAGCAATCAGATGTTCGAGCGCTGCGACATAGAGCTGGCTGGAGGAAAGTAAGTAAGTGTGTCCCGGAAAGTATGCGAATTCAAGCCAGGCAATAACCACAAGCCCGATGAAGACGGCCGGGGCGCGCCACATTACTAAGCAGGTGTTTTATCGAGTTGTTGTTTAGCCCAGGCGCGATCGGGTGCGAGCTTGAGAGCCTGGGTAAACGCCTGGCGAGCTTCGGCATTGCGATTCGCTTTGCGCAGAACGACGCCTTTCCAGAGCCAGGCGTCGGCCAGTTTGGGATCGAGCGCGATGGCCTTATCGATGTCTTTCAGGGCAAGCTGGACGCCGCCTCCCATCTGTTCCGGAAGATAATAATTGCCAACCCCGCGGCTTACATATGCAAGCGCCAGCTTGGGGTCGAGACTGATCGCTTTCTCGATTTCGTCGCGCGCGCAGGCGCCATATTTCAGGGCCCCGAGCAGGGGATTGGAAGGGATGACCTGACCGCACATGGCCCCCAGCAAGCGATGATACTCGGCATTCGATCCATTCGCATCCACGGCTTTCTTTGCGATATCGAGGCCGGTCACCGCATACGATTCCGCTTTTTTCTTATCGTGCAGTTCCATGGCGACCTCGGCTGCATAAGAATAGGCAAGGGCCAGCGTGTATTGGCCGTCCGGTGTGTTGGCCGACTGCTTGTCATGCGCGATGATGGCATCGATTGCCTGAAGATTTTGCTGGTTGCGCGCCTTTAGCAGAGCGGGATCGGACGGTGCGGTGGCGCTTAGCCCGAAAGATGCAGCTGCGAAAAAGAGAATCGCGGCCGGAAGCGAAGGGACAGAATGCATTCTCAAGTCCTAATTTTACTGGCTGCCGTCAGAGGCTTGTTGAAAAAAGGTGTATCAATGCTTTGAGATGCGGGCCAAACGCCTACTCCACACGATCCGGCAACAGCTTGCGAGCTATGTGGAGTAGACCTTTCGGTCTGTAATTGCTTTTTCAAGAAGCTCTTCAGAGCTTCAGAACTTTACGGCCGGAGAGCAGGAAAAACAGCGCCAACAGGACAACGAGTATGCCGTTGCCGCTCATGATAGCGGGGGCCGACGCCTGCTTGATTAACAGGCCGGATAGCAGGCTTCCAAGCGGCATGCCTCCGCGGAAGGCGACGTTATAAACGCTCATAACGCGGCCGCGCATGTCATCCGAGACGTAAAGCTGGACCAGTGACGAATTCAGCGCGAAAACCACCATCAGCGCCGCGCCGGAAGCGAACACGAGCAGCGAGCTTATGCTCAAATTGCGCGAAAAACCGAATGCGGCGATAAAAATGCCGAGTATGAACATGACCACCAGCGAGCGCCGCGCGAGTCCTGCCTGTTTACTGCTGCCGGCGACCATCAGAGCCCCGGTGATCGAGCCGGCGCCGGAAAGACACAGAAAGAGCGTGAACGTGTTCGGGCCGCCGTGGAAAACGTCACGCGCCATGACCGGCAGAAAGGTGATGAGCGGATAAGAGAGCAAAGTGGCGAAGAAGGCGATCGCGACGAGGCTGGTCATACCTTCCCGCTTCAAGAGAAAATGGATACCCTGGCGCATGCTCGTGATCACGGATTCGCCGGTGCGGACCGGTACAAAACGCGGCTTGATGGAGAGCAGGGAAGCGATGACCGCCAGAAAAGAGACGCCGTTGAGCAGAAAACACCACATCGCCCCGAGCTTGACGAGTGCGATGCCGCCGAGCGCCGGGCCGACTACGCGCGCCAGGTTGAACTGAATCGAATTCAGAGCAATGGCGTTCTGCAGATCTTCCTTTTCGACCAGCGTGGGAATCAACGCCGAATAGGCCGGGCCGCCGAACGCCTGCGCCACACCGACGGTAAATGAGAGGCACCAGATATGCCAGACCTGCACGACATGCGTGCCGACCAGTGCGGCCAGAACAAAGGCGGAGGTGAGCTGGATGGCTTGCGAGGCGAGCAGCAGGTTGCGACGGCTGTGGCGGTCCGCGAAAACACCGCCGAACAGCGACAGCAGGAAGATTGGAATCTGTCCGAAGAAGGCGTCGAGCCCTAAATAGAGTGACGAATTAGAAAGCTGGTAGACAAGCCAGCTTTGGGCAAGCATTTGCATCCAGGTGCCGATGCTGGATGTACAAGCGCCCAGCCACATGACGCGGAAATCGGGATAGCGGAATGCGCGGAAGACTCTGCTCAGCAAGCCGTGCTTTCCGGGAACCGACCGGCCCTGATCTCGAAGGTCATGCGCAGTTCCGGTATCAGCCTCGGCGAGGGGCGGTGCTGCGCGAGGAAGGTAGCGGCTTTTCGCGTTGGATGAGGTGAAGAAGATTACCGTCCGGATCTTTGAAGAATACGAGGCGGTTGCCCTGATTACTAAACGGCTCGCCCTCGAATTTTGTTCCCTGCGCAATTAATTGTTTTTGCGCCTGATCGAAGTCATCGACAGCGATGGCGATATGCCGCATGCCGGGCGTGCGCATGCCTGTTGCTTGCGCCTCTCCTTCCGCCGGGATAATCTCGACCAGCGAGCCATTCGGCGCTTCTACGAAATAGTTGCCGGCGTATTCAAAGGTGATCTCGAATTCGAGAGTTGCCGCGTACCACTCGGCGAGCCGCTTCGGATTGGGCGAGGCGATGGCGAAATGCTCGATACCGTTAAACATCTTTCGGGATTGTAACAACGCGCCCCAGCCATAGTTCGAGCTTCGGATCACGAAAATCTTCGATCAGCAGCTCCGCACCGGGGAGATCGCTGGTGGTGGTTTCGACCCCGACAACGCGCATACCCGCTGCCAGGGCGGCCTGCAGACCCGTAGGCGAATCTTCAAAGACGATGCAGTCGGCGGGAGCGGCATTCAGCCGCCCGGCGGCTTCCAGGTAGATATCCGGAAACGGCTTGGGACGCTCCACATCGAAGCCGTTTACCGTGACCGGAAAGTACTTTCGCAGGTTGTATTTGTCGAGCACGAAATTAATATTCCGCGGCTCCGCATTCGAGGCGACGGCTTTCGGAACATCGGAGTAGCGCTCCAGGAATTCGACGAGCCCGGGAACCTGGTATTTCTCGACGCCTTCGCGCAGCAGCATGTCACGCCACAACTGTTCTTTATTCGCGCCGTGCTGAAAAACAACATCTTCGGGAAGGTCGCCGGCAATCAGGTCGGCTACCAGCTCTGCGTTGCGTTGGCCATGCATTCTGCGCTCGAGATCCGCGACCGTTATTCCGAGACTGGCCAGATACTCTTCCCAAGCCAGTGTGTGCAGCGGCATGGAATGGACCAGTACGCCGTCTAAATCGAAGATAAAAGCGAGCGGCATTTTCGGATCGTTCACGCCGGAAGAATAGCACGCGGAAGTGCGTCGGGCGACGCGGGCAAGAGTACTGTTTTGGACAATGGAATCTCCATGGATTTTCCCCTGCCGCCCGACTTGCCCAGGCCAATCGACGATGGCGCTGCGGACCACCTGCGCGGGGTGCCAGTGCCCCGGGTCGCGTTGCGCTCGACGGCGGGCCGGATGATTGAACTCTGCGACCGGCCAGCGGCGCGAACGGTTGTTTACTGTTATCCGAGGACCGGCGTGCCCGGCGAAGCGCTTCCGAAAAACTGGGATGCGATTCCGGGAGCGCGGGGATGCACTCCTCAAAGCTGCGGCTTTCGCGATCATTACGGCGAGCTGGCGGCCGCGGGCGCCGAAGTTTTCGGTTTGAGCACGCAGCCGACCGATTATCAGAAGGAAATGGCTACCCGTCTCAACCTGCCATTCGAAATTTTGAGCGATGCCCGATACGAGTTGTGCGACGCACTTCACCTGCCGACGTTTGAAGTAGAAGGAGTCCGGCTGCTGAAACGGCTGACGTTCGTCGTTCGTGACCGCAGAATAGAACACGTCTTTTATCCGGTGTTTCCGCCGGACAAAAGCGCCGGGCAGACGCTGCACTGGTTGCGAGAGCATCCCATTTAGGCCGAGACAGAAGCCGGCGGCGGCTGTTCCCGGCCCGCCCACATCAGCAAAGCAAGCGTAGACCAATAGATAAGGTTTAAGGGAAAAACCAGAAGATAGGCGATTCCATTCGATCCAATCAACACCCCGGCGTTCCAGGCGCCAAGGGAGCGGCGCCATCCCCGGCTGCGCGAGAGAGCCATGCCGGACCAGAGCATGACCAGGGCCACGACCGCGAGCAAGCCTAGCCAGCCGAAGTTGAGGAGCGTCCGCCAATAAAAGCTTTCCGAAAAACCTCCCGCTCCAAACAGCAGTGTTAGCGGAGAAGATGCATCGAGCATGAGCGGGTCGGGAAGAAGGTCCGACAAGTGCGTGGCAGCGCTGTTCGTTTTTGCCGAATAGAGTGAATTGAAAATCTCCGACGCTTGTGCCGAGAGCACGAGAGCCGCGACCACCGCAACGATCAAGCAGGCGGCGGCTGCGGCCACGCCCAAACGTCTTAAGACGTGCGACGGAGCGGCCGGCCTGCGGCGAAACAAAAGAAGAAAGAGGCACAACGTTAAGGCAGTTGCATAGCCGGTGAGAGATAACGTTCCGATGAGCATGACGACGTAAAGCGCGCTCCGCAGTCTCCACGCTCCTGCCCGGATGCTGGCGGACAGGACCAGTAGCAAGAGACACAGGCAGGCATAGCCGTTCGGGTCGTCGAGAACGCCCCCGAACCGGACAATTATGCCGGGATAGCTGAGAGCCGGATAACGGATGCCATAAAGTGCCAGACCTACAGTCGCGACCCAGAAAGGAAACGTTATCCAAAACGTCAGGCGCTCGAAAGCCAGGAAGGTTTTTGGAATGCTGTGAGCAGGAGTGAAGACCAGCGGTACAAAGAACACGCTCATCATCCAGGGAACAAACTGCAGGGCCCACAGGCCGGTCTCTGCCAGATCGCCGCGGGAGACAGCGAGCCGGATAAGAAAGATCAAGATCAGCACGAGCAGAGAGCACAGGCTGATGCCGGAAAGCGTCCGGTAGTTCGGGCGCGCCGGAAGCGGCCTCAGGAAGGCGCAAACCAGGCTGTAGAGGACAAAGGCGCCGAAGAGTCCATACTTGATCGCGCTTAAGTAGCCGGGAGTCGGGCCGTACAGGAGCGAAACGCGGGGATCATTGACCTGAAGAATATAGCGGTAGCCGTACTGCGCAATGGACAAAACCCAGAGCCAGACCAGCGGCCAGCATGGGCGGCTTGCCGTTTGGCTCGAATGGGTGGGTACCCGGTGATAGCGCGTTATGCAGTTACGAAGCGGCAACGGTGCCTGAGAGCTCCAGCACGATGATAGGCGTTTACTACGAACTAAGCTGTGATCAGGCTGTAAACAATCGGTAAACAGCTTCGGGAAAAGCCCGGATCACGGCCGCAGCACGAATGGCGCCCGAACGGCTATACTGGGATTGTCGAGAATTCCCGTCCTCTGCTGCCACTAAAGTCCTAAGTCCCGGTGTCTAAGTTCAAACCCAGTTCCTGGTCTCCTGCTCAGGCCAAATCCGCGCCAGTTCAAGCCGTTTCCGCAGAGGAGCAATCCGGCAGCGCCGTTGCGGGCGAAAAGAAAGAGCCCGAGACGACGGAGCCGCAATTACCCGCCAGCAGTTTCGACCGCGTTTCCCTTTACCTGGCCCTGGCATTCTTGTTTCTCCGGATCAGTTTTCTGCACGAATTCGTTACTACGAAAATTCACGTCGATTTGCACCCGCTCATGGTCCTGGGCGGGCTGAGCTGTCTGAGCATTTTTCTAACGGGCAAATGGGTGAATGGCATGCGCGACCGGAACGCGCTCATATGGTTCGGTTTTGCCGCATGTCTCTGTCTGGCGACACTGATGAGCAGTTGGCGCGGCGGTTCGCTGCCGATTTTCCTTACGTATATACGCACCACGCTGCCGTTGCTGTTGCTGCTACCGGCCGTGATCGGCTCGCGCGAGGATTTGCTGAAGGTGATCGGGACCATGGGCTGGGCCGGTATCGGCATGGTGGCGCTTGGTTTCACCGCCAAAGAATATAAGAGCGGCCGCATGATCATTGTCGGCGCGTCGAGCATTGGCGATTCCAATGATTACGCGGCGCAGATCATGTTTATTCTGCCGGTGATCGCTTATGTGCTGTTTGTGGCGAAAAAGAGCATGGTTCGCCGGCTGCTCGGGCTGGTCGCTATTCCGGCGGGGTTCTACCAGTTGCTAAGCACAGGCTCGCGGGGAGCGCTGGTAAGTGCCTGCCTCACGATGCTGTTGATCCTGTTTATCAGCCGGCCCAAGATGAAAATTGCGCTTCTGCTGGGTATACCTGCGGTCGCGCTGCTGGCCATTCCGTTTGTTCCATCGCAGGCGGCTGATCGTTTGGCTTCGCTCTTCCAAAGCAGCGACGATAAGACGGGCGAAGCTGCCGAGTCGGCTGAAGCGCGGCGCCGGCTGCTTTCGCAGAGTATTAAGCTGTCGCTTTCGAATCCGCTCTTCGGCGTAGGGCCGGGCCAATTTATGGATAGCGAAGGCGCGATCGCGAAAGAGGCCGGTCAGCGCGGCATGTGGCACGAAACACATAATACGTATACCCAGGTTTCGAGTGAATGCGGCATTCCGGCGCTGTTATGCTTCGTCTCGGCGCTCGGCTTCACGCTGCGACGTTTATGGAAAGCGCGGAAGAGCGATGATCGCATGCTGGCCGGTGTAGCGCAGGTGATATTCGTCTCCACTTTCGGTTTTTGTATCTGCGTTTTCTTTCTGAGTCACGCCTATGGTTTCGCTTTCCTGATCAGCACGGCGTTAGCGATTTCGATCGACCGTCTGCTGGCGGAACGGGCAGCGACAACGTCGGAAGAAACGGCAGATTCCGGGCTGGCACCTGCATCGCCCTCCAGACCAGTTCCGCTGCACGCGTAGCAACGCTCTGAAGAATCAGCGGTGTGTAATCCCGTTCCGCTGAAGCGCACGTCGATAGAGCGACTCGGCTTCGTCATATCAATGCCTGGCTTGCTGCACCGCTGGGCGTAAGCGCGGACAGATGTGCGAAGCTCTGGGCGTGGGCTGCGTAAAAAGAGCTGCATGAACCTGCCCTTGCCGGCCTACCGTCAACTTGAGTGACAACGGAATTGACGGGGCGCCCGCCCCCTCCTTCCGGTTACGCTATCTTCTGAGTAAGACAGCCGCGAGAATCCGGTCATCCTGAGATGCCCGGGTGCTGCCGAAAGGATGAAACCGTTAGGTAACGCTGCTTCCTGAGCAGCCGTCGCTATGTAGGGCCGACTTCCTGTCTCACATACCTCCCCGGCAGCCTATGTTTGAATTCTTTTTCAAATATCCGGCCAGTGTTTTTTCCCGGGGAACGTTTGTGCTCCTGGGAAGCTGGCCTCGCTGGCTGCTGTATGGCGGAATGCTAGCGGCTGCATTCCTGCTCGCCGGGTGGATTTTTGCCAGGCACCGCAGCATGCGGCCGGGATTTCGCTATGGGCGGGCAGCCGTGCTGAGTGCGTTTCAGTGGGTCACCGTTGCCGTACTGTTGCTGCTGCTGTGGGAGCCGGCGGTGAGTGTAACGACGCTCAAACCACAGCAAAATGCAGTCGCAGTGGTGGTGGACGACAGCCGCAGCATGAGTCTGGCGGATACGGGCGAAAGCCGCCATACGCAGGCCGTCGACCTGCTCCGGGACAAGCTCCTGAAGGATTTGCGAAACCGCTTCCAGGTGCGGCTCTACAAGCTGGGTGCGGGCGTTGAGCGGGTGGCCAGCCTGGACCAGCTCCACACCGTTGAGACATCGACCCAGATCGGGCGCGGACTGCGCGAACTCGCGGACGAATCGGCGACTCTGCCGATCGGATCCGTTGTTCTCCTTAGCGACGGCGCTGACAATGCAGGCGGCATCGACTCTGCTACGCTAGCCGAGCTCAGGCGGCGGAGACTTCCCGTGAACGCCGTCGGGTTCGGACGCGAAAAGCTGGACAGCGACGTCGAGCTTGAAAACGTGGACGTGCCCGGCAAGGCGCTGCCTGGCTCGCGCATCCAGGCCCGGGTAACGTTGCACCAGGAAGGCTTCACCGGCAAACGCGCGCGCCTGGTGCTGACGGCGGGCGGAACGGTGCTCGCCAATCGGGAAATTGCCCTGCGCAGCACGCCGGAACAGACGGAAACGGTCGAATTCAACGCTGCCAAAAGCGGAGTTGAAAAAGTGGAGGTAAAAATCGACCCGCTGGCGGGGGAAAGCAATGCCGAAAATAACCGGCTGACGCGCGTTCTTTCGATCGATACCGCGAAACGGCGCATCCTGTACGTGGAAGGCGAGCCACGCTGGGAATTTAAGTTCATCCGGCGTGCAGCCGAAGACGACCCGGCGCTCCAGATTCTCTCGATGCTGCGCACCACGCAAAACAAGATCTACCGGCAGGGTTTGAATAATCCGAACGAACTGGCGGACGGTTTCCCAACGAAAGAAGAAGACCTGTTCGCATACCAGGGCCTGATGCTGGGAAGCGTGGAGCTTGCGTTCTTTGCCCCCACACAGCAGCAGATGATCAAGGACTTTGTGGACCGGCGCGGTGGCGGGTTGCTGTTTCTGGGCGGGCGCTGGGCGCTGGGCGATGGCGGTTACAATGCGCCGCCTATTTCCGAGCTGCTGCCGGTGAATCTGCCACAGCGCAAGAATACGTTTCAGCGAAGCTTTGTAGCGGCGGAGCTGACCGAGGCGGGTAAAGACAGCCCCATCTGCCGGATTGAAGGTGATGCCCAGAAGAGCGCCGAGCATTGGGAAGTGCTTCCCTATCTGGCAAATTACCAGGATCCGGGAACGCCGAAGCCCGGCGCGCTGGTTCTGGCAAATGTAAACGCGTCAGGCAAGCGGGTCCCGCTGCTGGTAACGGAAAACTATGGGCGCGGCCGGACCGCCGTGCTCGCCTCGGCCGGAACCTGGCGCTGGAAGATGCAGCAGCCGGCAACCGACACCAGCCAGCCGACGTTCTGGCGGCAACTGTTGCGCTGGACGGCCGGAGCAACGCCATCGCCCGTGACCGTTTCGACCCCCCATCCGAATTTGGCAGACGAGGGGCATATTGTTCTGCGTACGGAGGTGCGCGATAAAAAGTATCTGCCGGTCAGCGACGCGAACGTGAGCGCGCGCGTGATCCGGCCGGATGGATCGTCGGAAACGGTGGCGCTCGCGCCCGAGCCCTCGGCGGAAGGTGTCTATACGGCCGACTGGAATGCCGGACTCGAAGGCTCGTATGTCGCGGAGATCACGGCGATGCGCGGCGCCGAAAAGCTCGGCAGCGATGTGCTGCCCTTTCAGCGCGAAAACGGCGTGGCGGAGAATTTTCATCGCGAACAGAACCGGGCGCTGCTCGAGAAACTGGCGGACGAAACAGGCGGCCGCTATTACACGCCAAAAAATGCGGCGCACCTCGCCGCTGAAATCGCCTATTCGGATGCCGGAATCACTTCGCGCGAGATGAAGGATCTGTGGAATATGCCGGCTGTGTTTCTGGTGCTCTTAGCGCTGCGTTCGAGTGAGTGGCTGCTGCGGCGCCGGTGGGGGGTGGTGTGAGAGCACTGCTGCTGGTGCTTGTGGCGGCCGCGTGTTCTCTGCGCGCTGCTACTTACTACGTAACGGTTGCGGGGCTGGGTGGCACACCCGAATACGAAGCGCAATTTGCGAAATGGGCGGCGGAGCTTCAGAAGGAGCTCGAGAAGGCGGGCGCAAGCGGCGCGCAAAACGTGATGCTGCGAGGAAACACGGCGACGCGCGCGGCTCTCGAACAGGCATTCGAGCGGGTGGCGGCGGAAGCCAAGCCCGAAGACGAGCTGGCAGTCTTTTTGATTGGCCACGGCACATTTGACGGAACCGATTACAAGTTCAATTTGCCCGGACCGGATATCAGCGCGGCAGAGCTGGCGCGATGCCTCGATCAGATTCCGGCAGGCCGCCAGCTGGTAGTGAACATGTCGAGCGCGAGCGGCGCATCCGTTGCAGCGCTCTCGCGTAAAGGCCGCATTGTAATCGCCGCAACAAAGTCCGGAACCGAAAGAAATGCGACCGTGTTTCCGCGTTATTGGATTGACGGGATGCGCGACCCGGCAGCCGACCAGGATAAGAACGGCACGCTGACTACGCTTGAACTCTATCGCTATACAACGCGAAAGACAGCGGCGTACTTTGAAGCAGAGAAACTGCTGGCTACCGAGCATCCCATGCTGAGCGATAAGGCATCCGCCGCGGCCGTACGCGATCCGAGCCCCGAGAACGGACAGGGATTGCTGGCCGCGCGCTTTGCGATTCTGCAGCCGGCACATGAGACCGCGAAGAACCTGGGGCCGGAAAAGCAGCGCTTGATTACCCAAAAGGAGGATCTGGAAGGACAGATCGATCGTCTGAAGTATGCGAAGGCGGCGATGGATCCGGAAGAGTACAAGCGGGAACTGACGACGCTGCTGCTGGAACTCGCGCGCACGCAGGCGGAGATCGACCGATGAAACTTGCGCTGGTGGCGCTGCTATTACCGGTCGCGATGCTACGGGCGGAATCTGTTGCCGACAAATGCAAGGCCGAGCAGCGGCATGGACGGACGAATGCCGCGAATATGTGCTTTACCGGTCTCGTTCGGAGCTCCGATGCCTTCACGCGTGCCGAAGGCTATTTCGGACTGGGCGAATTCGAAAGCGCCAATGAAGAATTTCGAACGGCTTACAAGGCTCAACCACGTTCGGCAGAGGTAAAAGCGGAATGGGGACGGCTTTACCTGGAGCATTATCAGCCAACGGATGCGGCCAAGCTGTTCACCGAAGCTCTCGAGAGCGATCCGAGCTACGCCCCGGCCTATGTCGGACTCGCGCGCGTGTTTGCGGAGCGATTCGATAAGCGAGCGCCGGATCTGGCGCGGGAGGCCTTGAAGCAGAACCCGAAATTCTTTGCCGCGCATGAACTGCTGGCCTATCTTGCACTCGAAGACGGTGACCGCAAGGCGGCGGGGGAGGAAGCGCAGCAGGCTCTCACGATTTCGAACGAAGCGCTCGACGCCATGGCGGTACTTGCCTCGATGGACTGGCTCGACGACAAGCCGCAATCGGAGTGGATGGACCGCATTCTGAAAATCAATCCGGTTTACGGCGAGGCCTACGAGACCGGCGGCCATTTCCTGGAGATCAATTACCGCTACGAAGATGCGATTGCGCTCTATCGTAAAGCGCTTGCCTTGAACGGACGATTGTGGAGCGCGCGCTCCGAGCTGGGCGTCAACCTGATGCGGCTCGGACGTGAAGAAGAGGCGCGCGAACAACTGGAACGCGCCTATGCGGCGCATTATCGCAATCCCGAAACGGTAAATTCGCTGCGTCTGCTCGACAGCTTACGCGACTATCAAACCTTCAAAACGCCGGCTACCGAGCTGGTGCTCAACAAGAAAGAAGCGGCTCTGCTCCGGCCTTACTTCGAACCGGAGTTGCAGCGCGCCATTTCGACCTACGAACGCAAATACAAGATGAAGCTTCCCGGTCCGGTGCGGCTCGAAGTCTACCCGAACCACGACGATTTCGTGGTACGCACGCTCGGCCTGCCAGGTCAGGGTGGGCTGCTGGGGGTCACGTTCGGGCAGGTAGTCGCAATGGATAGCCCTTCGGCGCGTCCTCCTGGCCAGCTCAACTGGGGCAGTACGATGTGGCATGAGCTGAGTCACGTTTTTGTGCTGACCGCGACGCACCACTCGGTCCCGCGCTGGTTTACCGAAGGACTGGCGGTGCACGAAGAGGGCGCAGCAGCGCCAGACTGGGGCAGCCGGCTCACCCCGGAGATTGTCAGCGCGCTCGCCAAGAACGATTTGCTGCCGGTTACGAGGCTCGATCGCGGCTTCGTGCGGCCCGAATTTCCGGGCCAGGTGCTGGTCTCCTATTATCAAGCCGGTAAGATCTGCGATTATATTGCGCAGAAATGGGGCGACGATGCGCTGCTCGGCATGATCCACTCCTACGCAGCGCGCAAGACAACCGCTGACGCTATTCAAGAAAATCTGCACGAAAACCCAGAGTCATTCGACAAAGAATTTTCGGCCTGGTTGAAAACCGAGACCGGCGACGCTGTGAAGTCTTTCGCGGAATGGAAGCAGAATGTGAAAGCGGCGCATGCTGCGTTCGCGGACGGCAAGACCGACGATGCCATCCGCATTGCCAAAACGTGGCGCGACCGCTATCGCGAATACGTCGGAGACGGCAGCCTGTACGAACTACTGGCCCAAGCCTATCTGCGCAAGAACGACAAAACGGCCGCGATCACGCAACTCGCGCGCTATCGCGATGAGGGCGGCACAAGTGTCGCATCCCTCACCAAGCTCAGCGAACTCCAGAGTGAGACCGGCCGCATCAAAGACGCCGAGCTTGCGCTGGTCAAACTGACCTATATTTATCCCGAAGACGAGCAGATTCATCATATGCTGGCGAAGCTGGCGCTGGCGTCGGGCGACACGAGTACGGCGATTCGCGAGAGCCAGGCGGCTCTCGTTTTGAATCCGGCAAATACCGCCGAAACCCATTTCCAGCTTGCGCAAGCTTTAAAAGCAGCGAAACGGCTGAACGAGGCGAAGGACCAGGTGCTGCTTTCTTTGGAGGCTGCGCCCGATTACAAGCCGGCGCAACAACTTCTTCTTCAATTGAGCCAATAACTATGTCCACACTTACGACGGCAACAGCACTCGATCCGGCAGAGGTCAAAGCGCGCGTCCGGCGATTTGCCGATACACAGGAGGCGATCCGGCGCGAAGTACACAAGGTAATTGTGGGCCAGGAAGAGGTGCTCGAGCACGTTCTCATTTCTCTTTTCGTGGGCGGCCACTGCCTGCTGACAGGCTTGCCGGGAACCGCGAAGACTCTGCTTGTGCGCACTATGGCGCAGACGCTCGGGTTGAAGTTCAACCGCATTCAGTTCACGCCCGACCTGATGCCGTCCGATATCACGGGAACCGACATTATCGAAGAAGACCAGGCGACGGGCAAGCGCGCCTGGACGTTTGTGCCGGGGCCGATTTTTTCGAACGTGCTGCTGGCCGATGAAGTGAATCGCACGCCGCCGAAAACGCAATCGGCGCTGCTCGAAGCGATGCAGGAGCTTTCCTGTACCGTGCGCGGAACGCAATACCGGCTTGCGCCGCCTTTCATCGTGCTCGCAACCCAAAACCCGATTGAGCTGGAAGGCACCTACCCGCTGCCCGAGGCCCAGCTCGATCGCTTTCTGTTCAATACAGTGCTCGAATATCTGACGCCGGAGGACGAGATGAAAGTACTCGACCTCACGACAACCACCCTACTGCCGCAAGCAGAGACGGTGACCAACGGCGACGAAATTCTCGAATTCCAGCAGCTCGTGCGGATGACGCCGGTTGCCGAATCGGTGGCGCGCTACGCGGTCGATCTGGTGCGCGCGACACGTCCGGTCGCCAACGGCACTGCGCCCGAGTTCATCAAAAAATACGTCAGCTTCGGCGCGAGCGTACGGGCGGCGCAGTTTTTGATGCTGGGCGGCAAAACGCGTGCCCTCATGCACGGCAGATTTCATGTCTCGTATGAGGACGTGCGGGCGCTGGCCGCCCCTATCCTGCGGCATCGCGTGTTGTTGAATTTCCATGCGGAATCCGAGCGCTTGTCCTCGGATGACTTGCTGCAGCAGTTGCTGGATTGGAAAAAGCCGCCCAGGGAATAGTCGATCGAGAGGGAAACTTGACCACCAGCGCCGTTCCAAATCGCTTTCTGGACCCTGCCATCCTGGCCGAGGTGTCGAGCATGGAACTCGTCGCCAAAACGGTTGTGGACGGGTTTGTGGCAGGATTACACCGCTCGCCCGATTTCGGCTTCAGTCAGGAATTTGCAGAATACCGGGCGTACACCCCCGGCGACGACCTGCGCCACGTCGATTGGAACGTCTTCGCCCGGACCGAACGGGCGTATCTGAAGCGTTATCGCGGTGAAACCAATACAGCGATTCACGTGCTTCTCGATACCAGCGCGAGCATGGGCTTTGGCGCCGGCGCGGTGAAAAAAGTCAGCTACGCGAAGTTCCTGGCCTCAGCCATTGTCTATCTCGCGCATGTGCAGCGCGATAGCGCCTCGCTGATCGTCTTCCACGAAGAACTGGCAAATTTCGTTCCGCCTTCGGCGCGCCCCGGTCAGCTTATGCGCTTGCTGCACGCCATCGATCGCGCGGAGTTGGGCAAGAAAACGAATTATGAGCAGCCGCTGTTCGAGCTCCAGCAGTTTTTGAAGCGGCGCGGGATCACGGTGCTCATCTCGGATTTCTTCGATAAGCCGGAGGCGATTATCCGAACCGTTGAGCCGCTGCGCTTTCGCGGCAACGAAGTCATCCTGTTTCATTTACTCGACCCGCAGGAGATCGAGCCTGCGCTGGGTGAAGCGCCGCTGCTGATTGATATGGAAACGGGCGAAGCGCTCGAGACCTCTCCCGATTATGCGCGCTCCGAGTACCGTCCGAAGATGGCCGCGCATATACAGGATTTGCGCCAGCGTGCTGAAGCCGCGGGCCTCGATTATTTCCTGCTGCGGACGGACCGGCCGCTCGATGGCGCGCTGCGCGAGTATTTTTCGGTACGCCAGGGGAGGATGTAAGTGGGCTTCCTTGCACCCTGGTTTCTCGTCGGCGCGCTGGCTGTCGCATTACCGCTCTGGCTGCATCTGCTGCGCCAGTATAAGCGCACGCCGCAACCGTTCAGCTCACTCATGTTTTTCGAACGGCGCATGCAGAGCTCGGTCAAGCACCGCCGGCTGCGATATCTGGTACTGCTTGCCCTGCGCCTCGCTCTCCTCCTGCTGCTGGCGCTCGCCTTTGCGCAGCCGTTCGTGAACCGCCAGTCGAAAACGGCGGGCCGGCGCACTCTGCATGTGATTGCGGTGGATCGTTCGTTCAGCATGCGTGCGGGTGATCATATGCGCCGGGCGAAAGAGCAGGCTTCACGCGCGATCGATGCGCTCCCTGCCACCGCCCTCGGCGAAGTGCTCGGCGTGGATGCGCACGTGGAAAGCCTGACGCAGGCCGGGCTGCAGCAAGCCGCATTGAAAACAGCGGTAAACGCCATTCAGGCGAACGACCGAGCCAGTTCGTTTGGCGAATTTGTGCGCGCGCTGCGCTATCTGGCGCAAACCAGCGGCATGCGCCTGGATGTGGATTTCTTCAGCGATATGCAGCAAAGCTCGATGCCCGGCGATTTCCACGAGTTGCAAACAGGGCCCGAGGTTGCGCTGCGCTTGCATTGCATAGGTAGAGAAGGCTCGAACTGGGCCGTGGAGAATGTGCTGGCTCCGGCCGAAGTAGACGCCGCCGCGCCAACGCGGGTAACCGCGACCATCGCCGGCTGGAACACACCCGCAGCCAGTCGCCGTGTGGCTCTGCGGCTCGACGGCAGGATGCTCGCCGAGAAAGAAGTCGCCGTTCCAGCAAATGGAAGAGCGCCGGTCGAGTTTACCGGGTTTGAAGTACCCTACGGGTGGCACCGCGGCGAGATTCGCATCGAGCCGGACGACGGTCTCCCGCAGGATGACGCATTCGGCTTTGCTATCGAACACGCCGAGGCGCGCAAAGTGCTCCTGCTGTATGCGTCGCGAAACCGGGCCGGCAGCTTGTATTACCGCACCGCGCTCGAAACCGGTACGCACGGCACTTTGACGGTGCAGGCGGCGCCGGTGGAAGACGCGTCGCTGCGGGATTTTTCGCGTTTTGCATTTGTTGTGCTGAGCGACCCGGGCGAGCTCGATTCCGGACTTGCCGATGCGCTCTGCAGCTATGTGGAAAAAGGTGGCGGCGTGCTGATTGCGCTCGGGCCGAATACCGCACGAACGGGCAGAATTCCGCTATCGAAAGAGCAGTTCAGTGAGCAGCGTGAGAAGCAAGCGGCCGGCTATGTGGATAAAGCTCATCCGGCGCTGGCGGCTGCCGGGCAGTTCGAAAACGTGCAGTTTTCTGAAACCGCATCGTTCACGCCGAAAGCGGACGCCCGCGTCCTGGCGAAATTTGCGGACGATTCGCCGCTGCTGGTTGAGGAGCGCGCGGGCGAAGGACGAAAGCTGATCTTCGCTTCAACGATCGACAACTCGACCAACGATTTCGTGCTGCATCCGGCCTTCGTTCCCTTCATTGCCCAGACTGCCCGATATTTGGCGCGCATGGAAGATAAGTCCTCGAGCGCAGTCGTCGGAACGCCGGTTGCCCTACGGCGTCGCTCAAATCAGGGATCGGCGGATGTGATTGGTCCTGACGGCAAGCACGAACTTACGTTGAGCGAAGCCAGCCGCGCGCTCAGCTTCAATCTCGATCGCAGCGGCTTTTACGAAATTATCCAGGCGGACGGTCAGCGCATTCTGCTGAGTGCGCATGCGGACCGCCGGGAATCGGATCTGCGTCCGGTATCCGCCGAGACGCTCGAATTATGGCGCAATACTGGAGATACGAGCGGCCGGAATGAGACGCCTGGCGTACAGATCGAAGAACGGCCGTGGAGTTTGTGGCGGTGGATTCTGGGCGTGGCGCTCGCGGCAGCGCTCATCGAATCCGTATTTGCCAGCCGGTATTTGAGGGAAGAGAGGCAGACAGTATGACGGCGCTCGAGCAACTGAACGCTTATCTGCGACGGCTGGAGAAGAGGCTGCGCTGGCTGGCGGCGTGGCGCGGATTTGCGGCCACGGCTGCGCTTGCCCTCGCGCTGACGCTCGTGCTGGTTGCCGTCTGCAATCGCTACCAATTTGCGCAGGGCGTTGTCTGGCCGCTACGGGTGCTGCTCTTACTGGGGGTGGCTTCAATATTGGCGCTCGCGCTGGTGCTGCCGGTCGCGAAGTTGACGCGGAGGCGCGTCTCGCATATCGCCGAAGATACCATTCCCGGGCTCGAGCAGCGCCTGCTCACGGCCACCGAGCACC
Organism: Bryobacteraceae bacterium; assembly: GCA_036557945.1. Taxonomy (GTDB): domain Bacteria; phylum Acidobacteriota; class Terriglobia; order Bryobacterales; family Bryobacteraceae; genus Bog-105. Next base: position 17,094 of record DATBGM010000252.1, read on the forward strand.
CGGATCCGGCGAACCCGTTTACCGAGCTGGTGGCGGAAGATGCGCTGCGCGTAGCGAAGGAAAATGCAGGAGAGCAGATCGGAGTATCGCGCTGGCGCTGGGCATTCGTCGGTGCGGGCGCTCTGGCATCGGCCGTTCTCTTCTGGCTCATCACCGCGGGGCCGGGTTATTGGGGGTATGGCGCATCTCTGCTCTGGACGGGATCGGCGCGCGCGAGTGACCGGCCAATGTATGAAGTAGCGGTACGGCCGGGCGATAAAACGATCCGCCGCAAATCCGACCAGGTGATTAAAGCGCAGCTCGTCGGATTTTCAGCACGGACGGTCATTCTGCATGCGCATTACGCGAATGCGCCCCGGTGGGAACAGGTCGCCATGCAGCCGGCGGCTGCCGCCAACGAGTATCAGTTTCTGTTTCCGGCCGTGGCGGATGCCTTCGAATATTATGTACAGGCCGACGGCGCGCGTTCCCGACAGTTCAAGATTTCGGTGAAGGATTTGCCGGCGGTAAAACGTGTGCGAGTGCGGCTGCATTTTCCCTCTGCGCTCGGCTTGCAGGACGTGAGCGAAGATCCGGGCGGCGACGTGCGCGCGGTGGAAGGCACGACCGCTGAAATCTCGGTTCTGACCGATCGGCCGCTCGAACATGGCCTCCTTATTTTGGACAAAGGCCAGCGCGTCGAGCTTGCAAAGCAGCAGGGAAACTGGTCGACAGCAAATCTCACTATTAAGCAGGACGGCGCATATCACGTCGCGGCGATCGATGCCGGCGAAGCGATTCGCATCAGCGACGACTACTTCATCGAGGCGAAGAAGGATGAGCCGCCCACCGTACGCCTGGCGCGCATCGGGCACGATCTGCACGTGAGTCCGATCGAGGAAGTGCCGGTCGGCGTGGAAGGGGCCGACGACTTCGGAATCAAGGCGCTCGAGCTGCACTACTCCGTGAACGGCGCACCCGAGCAGGTGGCGCGCTTCAAAGTAAAAGGGCAGAAAGACGAGCAGGGTCACACCATGTTGTACCTGGAGAATTTCAAATTGGCTCCGGGCGATGTGATCAGCTTGTATGCGACCGCAGCAGACGCCAACAGTACCTCGCGCAGCGACATCCTGTTTGCCCAGGCCGAAGCATTCGATTACAAATTCAGCCAGTCGCAGGATATGGGCGGAATGGGCGGCGGCGGGATGGGCAATCAGGGGATCCAGATTTCCGAGCGGCAGAAGCAGATCATCGCTGCGACGTTTAACGAGCTGCGCGCCCAGCACACGAGTAAACAAAACCTGCAGGACCGTGCGCATTTCCTGGCGGATTTGGAAGGCAAACTCGGCGAGCAGGCCCGAACGCTGGCCGAGCGCATGGGTAACCGCGAGCTTTCGCAGGCGAATACCGAATTCCAAAATTTTTCAAAGCTCATGACAATGGCGTCGGCCGAAATGACGGAAGCGGTCGGCGAACTCAATCCTGCGAAATGGAAGGATGCGCTCGTGCCCGAGCAAAAAGCGCTGCAATCCTTGCTGCGGGCTGAAGCGATCTTCCGCGATATCCAGGTGGCGTTCGGCCAGCGTGGCGGCGGCGCCGGAGGAAGCGGAGCCCAGCGCGATCTGGCGCGGATGTTCGACCTCGAGCTCGATACGACAAAGAACCAGTACGAGACGGCGCAGAAATCGCAGAGTGAAGCGGCGGCGGAACAGCAGAAGGCGCTCGATGATGCGTTCGAACGTTTGCAGATGCTGGCGCAAAGGCAGCAGCAGCTAACACAGCAAAGGAGCGAACAGCAGGCAGCCGAGCAGCGCTGGCAGGAAGAGCAACTGAGGCGGGAAGCCGAGGAGTTGAAGCGGCAGCTGCAGCAGCTTGCGCAGAACGCGCAGAGCTCGCAGCAACAAGGTAATTCGCAGAGCTCGCAGCAGCAAGGTAATTCGCAGAGCGGCTCGCAAAGCGCTTCGAGCCGGAGCGGACAAGGCGGGCAGGCGAGCGGTCAGCAGCAAAGTGCGCAGAACCGCGAAATGAGCGAAGCGATGCGCCGCGCCTCGGAATCGCTCTCGCAGGCCGAAGAGGAGATGCGCCGTGCAGTATCGAATGGCGATACCGCGGCTCAGCAGCGCGCTGCCGGGCAACTGGCGGAAGCGCAGCGCAGCTTGAGTGCGGCCTTGCATCGCAACGCCGGAAACAGCCTTTCGGAGCTCGCTCAGCAGGCAAACGGGATCGCCGGCCGCCAGCGCGATCTGGCACAGAGACTGAAACAGATGTACGGGGTCCGCGGGAACAACGAGTTTTCGAGCTCCTCCGGAAACGAATCGGGCGAGATGCCGGAAATGAACGATCCCAACTATCGGCGCTTCAGCTATGGCTATTCCAGGCGAGGTTTCGATCCGGGCTTGCGTTCGATGCATCAACCGACACCGGAAGAGCGCTCGCTGGCATCGGAGAAAGAGCGTCTGGCCGGCGAGCTGGAAGATTTGCAGCGCGGCATGCAAGGCGAGGAGCAGCGATTGCGCGCTACTGCTCCTGATGCCTCGCGGCAGTTGCGGCGTGCACTTTCCGAGGCGGAACAGAAGGAGCTCGCGTTGCGAATGCAGAAGAACGCGCAGTGGATTCGCGAGGGCTATGGCGACAGGAACCTCGGCATGGAGGACAACATCACTGCCGGAGTGGAGCAGTTGAGCCGCGATCTGGCAGGCGCGCAGCAGACTCTGCAGGCAAACGGTCAGGCTGGGCAAAACGGGCAGGATCAGAAAACGGCCGAGGCGCTCTCCGAAGTGCGGCAGTTGCGTGAGATGATAGAGCGCGCCCAGCGCGGGCAAGCGCAGAACGGCGGGCAAGCGCAGAACGGCGGCCAGCAAGCGCAGAACGGCAGTCCGCAAGATGGTCCCCCACAGGCTGGTCAGGGTCAGAGCGGACCGGTTACTCCGGCGCTCGGCGGCGGGCGTGGAAGCGAACTCGATAACCGCGATCTGGATCGCGCCATCAATCAGCTTTCCCACCTGCGCGGCCAGATCAGTGGAGAGGATCGCGCTCTCGGAAATTATTTGGGAGGAGCGCTCGGATACTTGCGCGACCTGAACGCCGATCCGCGCGTCCTGCAGGCCACGATCGCACAGGATGCGGTAGCCAGTCTCGAACGTCTGGAAGCGGAATTGAGCCGCCGGCTGGGTGAACAGCAGGCGCAAGGCGCACGCAGCGCCGCCGCCGAGATACCGGCTGAGAGGTATCGCGATGCAGTGGCCGAATATTTCAAGAAGCTGAGCCAGCCGCAGCCGAAGTAGAGTATCGGTATGACTTTGCGAACTTGTGCGCGCCTGGCGGCGCTGGTCGCGCTGCTGCCGGCGGCGGTGTTGGCCGAAAAAACGCCTTCAACCGCCCTGCTCGTCTTGTCGAAGGGCGACCATACGCTTGCGATCGTCGACCCGGCGAATCTTAAGGTCGTCGCACGCACGCCCTCCGGACCCGATCCGCACGAAGTGATCGCGTCGGAAGACGGGAAGATGGCATATATCTCTAACTACGGAGGCGGGGCGTACAACACGCTCACGATCGTGGATCTCATTGCGCAAAAGACGTCTGAGACGATGGATCTCGGCGGGTTGCGCGGTCCACATGGACTTGCCGCAGCGGGTGGGAAGATCTGGTTCACTGCGGAAGCCGCCAAAGCCGCTGGCCGCTACGATCCGGCGGCTCATAAAATCGACTGGGTTCTCGGCACCGGCCAGGATCGCACGCACATGATCTTCGTGTTCGACGATCTCGCGCGCATCGTCACATCAAATATCAGCTCGGCCACGATGACCATCGCAGACAAGCACCAGGGCCGCTCACCGGAAGGAGAATGGAGCGAAACAGTGGTCCCCGTGGGCAAGGGCGCTGAAGGCTTCGATGTTTCGCCGGACCGCAAAAAGATCTGGGCCGCCAACGCGGGTGAGGGGACAATTTCCATCATCGACGTGGCGGAGAAGAAAGTCGTGCAAACAGTAGACGCAGGCGTGAAAACCGCCAACCGTCTGAAATTTACGCCGGACGGCAAGCTGGTGTTTGTGTCGGCTCTGCGCTCCCCCGACGTGACGGTGGTCGATACAGCGAAGCGCGAAGTTAAGAAGCGCGTAAAGGTTGGAAGCGGAGCCGCCGGCATCCAGATGCAACCGGACGGCCCGCGCGTTTTCGTGGCCTGTACGCCGGATGACTACGTGGCGATCATCGATCTGAAGTCGCTCGAAGTGACAGGCCATCTCGACGCGGGTAAAGGTCCGGACGGGATGGCCTGGGTTGCGGCAAAGGGGCGTTAGCCCCGCGCTGCTATTGACCGCTGGGCGATATGCTCTTCATCTGCTCGATCTTCTTTTTCACCGATTCTTCGATCTGATCGACAGAGAAGCTGGCGGGCACCTGGCTCGGCGGATATTCGATGAAGGTTTGCAGGAATGCGGCCGTCCTTCGCACTCCCTCAGCGCCTATGTAGGCGTTATCGGCCCACCAAGCCTGGTATCCGTCACCGGAGATCTGGGCGTGCTCGTAGGGATCCATCCGCAGATTGAACAGCCTCGGGAGCCGCAGGCAGGTGAACGGATTCGCCCAGATCTCCAACTGCCCCGGAGCCCGCTGCTCACAGAAGGTGATTTTCCATGCGGTCCGGTTGGCCGCTCCGGGCTGCAGATAGTCGAACCGCGTCGCGACCAGTTGGCCATCGTCGTCGAAATAAAAAAACTCATCGCGATTTCCATGCGGTTGCTGACCAGTAAGATAGGGCAACTGGTTGAAACCGTCCAGGTGCACTTTGAACGTCTTGTTGCCGACGCTGGCGCCTTTGAGCAGCCGGTCTTTGACGGTCGTGTCGCCGGCGGCCGCGAGCAGTGTGGGAAACCAGTCGAGTCCGGAGAACAGCTCGTTGGATATCTGTCCAGCCTGAATATGGCCCGGCCAACGGACCATGGCCGGCACGCGGAAAGCGCCCTCCCAGTTCGAGTCTTTTTCGCTACGGAACGGCGTAGTGGCGGCATCCGGCCACGTGAAAGCGTTCGGTCCATTATCGGTGGTGAAGACCACGATTGTGTTATTGGCGATCCCGAGGTCATCGAGCGTCTTCAGAAGTTTGCCGACGTTCTGGTCCATCTCCCACATGCCATCGGCATAAAAATACCCTTTCCCTAATCCGGCTTTCCCCTCGTATTCGGGCCGAACATGGGTAAAGATGTGCATCCGGGTGAAGTTCATCCAGGCAAAGAAGGGCGTTCCGGCATTTTTCTGCTTGGTGATGAAGTCCATACACGCTTTCGTTGTCTCGTCATCGATGGTTTCCATCCGCTTCCTGGTCAGCGGACCAGTATCTTCAATCTTTCCGTCCGCGTAGGAATGAATGACACCGCGCGGATTGTAAAACTTAACAAAATTGGGATTGTTGCCGAACCAATAAGGGCGCTCGGGTTCCTCTTCGGCGTTGAGGTGATACAGGTTGCCGTAGAATTCGTCGAAGCCATGATTCGTAGGCAGGAATTCGTCGCGGTCGCCGAGGTGGTTCTTACCGTACTGGCCGGTGGCATACCCGAGCGGCTTTAGCGCCTGCGCAATGGTGATGTCTCGTGCCTGCAAGCCCTGGGCAGCGCCGGGCATCCCCACTTTGGAAAGTCCGGTGCGCCAGGCGGACTGACCCGTAATAAACGTCGAGCGACCGGCCGTGCAGCTGTTTTCGGCGTAGTAGTCGGTGAACAGCATCCCTTCCTTGGCGATCCGGTCGATGTTGGGCGTTTTAAAACC
>DATBGM010000253.1:0-22716 GCA_036557945.1 Bryobacteraceae bacterium
AAAGCAGGCCGCAGAATCGAAACGCGGAAAGCAAAGCCAGTCGATGGAGCCGTTGCGTCCAACCAGCGCGCCTGTCGAATTATTCCCGATCAGGGCGTAATCTTCGATAAATTGCGCCATGGCCTGAAGTGAATTTTAATCAGCGGCAAAATCGATCACGACTTTGATATCGTCCGGCCGGCGATGCAGCGCGTCTTCGAAATTGTCGATGGAAACATGGCGCGAGATCAGTCGTGAAAGCCATTTGCGGTCTGCCTGGAGCAGAGCCTTTTCCGCCAGCTGGTAATGTTTGCGGTTTGCATTCACGCTGCCGAAGATCACCGAATTTTCGAGCACCATGTTGCGATTGAAGGTGCCGAAATCGAGCGTCTGGTTGTGTTCCGTCGATGAGACGCCGGTCAGGCAAAGGATACCGTCGTTGCCCAACTGCGTCATCATCGCGGCGATCAGCGAAGAAGCGCCGGTGCACTCGAGAGCGACATCCGGCGGGAAGCCAACCTGGTTTACCGGGCCGGTGTGATAGGTTCCCCCAAGCTGTTTCACCAGTTCCGGCTTCAATCCTTCCTGCACTCTGTCGAGAACATGCACTTCGAGACCACGCTGTTTACCCATTAACGCCGCCATCAAGCCAATGGTGCCTGCTCCGGTGACAAGCAACGTTTTGGGTTTCCACTTCGCACGTTCGCCGATCCGTTCGATGTGATCCCAGGCTTTCGCAAGAATGGTCGCCGGCTCCATGAGCACGCCCACATCGCGCAGACCATTGTCGAGGCGCACCGTGAAATCGGGCTCGATGCGCCAGCGTTCCGATCCGAAGCCGTTGCGCTCCTTGATGCCGCGCTCGGTATATTTGCCGTTGCGGCACATGTCCCATTCGCCTGCCGCGCATGCGATGCACGGCACCGGATCAGGACGGCGGACAATGCCGACAACTAAATCACCTTTCGAAAACCCACTGCCTGCCGGAGCCTCTTCTACTCGTCCGAGCGATTCGTGGCCGAGAATCAGGTAATCGTAGCCCGGCTCAGCGAAACCGTATTCGGCGGCAATCAGCTCGAGATCCGTGCCGCAAATGCCGAGCTCCAGAGCCCGCACGAGAATGGATCCATCGCTCGGCGGCGGTTCTTCCACGTTGCGAACGGAGGCCGAATTCGGTTTGCCCGGAACAATCGTAATGGCTTTCATGATATTTTTCGGCGGCGGAACAAACGGTTGCGCGATGTCCCTTACGAGTATGACTCCGCAGCGCCGATTTACCATACTAGTGAATGAAGGCTCTGGTAAAAAGCCGTCGTGAGCGCGGCCTGTGGCTCGAAGAAGTTCCGGAGCCCGAAATCGGTATCAACGATGTGCTGATCCGCGTGACGCACGCCGGAATCTGCGGCACAGATCTGCATATTTACGAATGGGATGAATGGGCGCAATCCACCGTGCCTGTTCCGATGGCGATCGGTCACGAGTTCGTCGGAGAAATTGTCGCGGTCGGTTCGAATGTCAATGATTTTCATCCGGGCGAGGTAGTCAGCGGCGAAGGTCATGTCGTGTGCGGCCGCTGCCGCAACTGCTTAGCCGGACGAAGGCATCTGTGCGCGCACACGCAAGGAGTAGGCGTGAACCGGCCCGGGGCATTTGCCGAGCTGATTGCGCTGCCGATGACAAACATCTGGCGGCACAGCGACAACATCGATCGTGAAATTGCAGCGATTTTCGATCCTTTCGGTAATGCTGTGCACACTGCGCTCTCGTTTCCCGTGCTGGGCGAGGACGTTCTGATTACAGGCGCTGGTCCGATCGGCTTAATGGCGATTCCGGTAGTGCGCCACGCGGGTGCGCGATTCGTCGTTGTGACCGATCTGAACCCAAACCGGCTCGAGCTCGCGCGAAAGTTGGGCGCAACACTTGCGGCCGACCCGCGCAAAATTTCGCTCGAACAAATCCAGAAGCAGCTCGGTATGCAGGAGGGCTTCGACGTCGGGCTCGAGATGTCGGGCAGCCCGGCGGCTTTCCGGCAGATGATCGCGAACATGAGCCACGGCGCAAAAATCGCAATGCTCGGCATCCCGAACGGAGAGATGGCGATCAACTGGCGTCAGGTCATCTTCAATATGCTGACTATTAAAGGCATATACGGGCGCGAAATGTACGAGACCTGGTACAAGATGACCGTCATGCTGGAATCCGGTTTGGATCTGAAGCCGGTCATCACGCATCGCTTCTCATTTCAGGATTTTGAGAAGGGATTTGAAGTCATGCGTTCCGGCAGCTCCGGCAAAGTGCTGCTCGAATGGCCGGGCGTATAGTCCCTAATGGACGCGCTCGCGCCTGAGCAGTATGAGAACCAGCGTCTTTGATCTTTTTAAGATCGGAATCGGCCCCTCCAGCTCGCATACAGTCGGCCCCATGCGAGCCTCCCGGAGGTTTGTGGCGGAGCTCGAATCGGCAGGAAAGCTCGAACGTGTCGCACGTGTTTTGAGCGAACTGTTCGGATCGCTTGCGCTGACCGGAATCGGGCATGGAACAGATCGGGCGGTGCTGCTCGGGTTATCGGGAGAAAAACCAGAAGAGGTCGATCCGGAGGCGATTCCGGCCCTGCTCGAGCACATCCGTTCACAACATATCTTGCGGCTGCTCGGAATGCGTGCTATCGAATTTGACGAACCGCGCGACCTGCTATTTCATTGTGATGAGAGATTAGCGGGACATCCGAACGGCATGCGTTTCTCTGCTTTCGATGCTGCCGGACAGCTCATCGAGAGCGCTGTTTTTTACTCGATCGGGGGCGGTTTCATTGTAAAAGAACACGGAGAAGCGGCGGCAAGTGGCGAGACAGCGCTGCCCGTACCGCATCCGTTTTCGAGTGGCGCCGAGATGCTCGCGCGCGCCGAACGCCTGAACCTGCCGATCTGGAAATTGATGCTCGAAAACGAGAGCTCTCTGCGGCCGGAAGCGGAAGTCCGCTCGCGCCTGCTCGAGATCTGGTCTGTGATGAACAGCAGCATCGATCGCGGGCTTCGCATCGAAGGAATTCTGCCGGGAGGACTGAATGTGCGCCGGCGTGCTCCCCGTCTATGGCGAAAACTGCAGAGCCCGGGTGCAGACGATCCGTTTCGCGCGATGGATCGCGTCAACATCTTTGCGATGGCGGTGAATGAAGAAAACGCCGCCGGCGGCCGTGTCGTGACTGCACCTACCAACGGCGCTGCGGGACTGGTCCCGGCGGTAGGACGTTATTATCGGGAGTTCGTGGCAGGCGCATCGGACGAAGGCTTGTTGCGCTATCTGCTCACAGCGGGAGCGATCGGCATCCTATATAAGGAGAACGCATCCATATCGGGCGCCGAAGTCGGCTGCCAGGGCGAAGTGGGCGTGGCCTGCTCCATGGCCGCCGCAGGCCTAGTCGGCGCGCTCGGCGGCAGCAACAGCGAGGCTGAACATGCGGCCGAGATCGGCATGGAGCATCACTTGGGAATGACATGCGACCCGATTGGCGGGCTTGTGCAGATTCCCTGCATCGAACGGAATGCATTCGGCGCGGTGAAGGCGATCAACGCAGCGCGCATGGCGATGCAGGAAGGCGAGCACAAGGTTTCACTCGATCAGGTCATCGAGACCATGTATCAGACCGGCCTCGACATGCAGGCTCGCTATAAAGAGACCGCCCTCGCAGGACTGGCCGTGAATGTAAAGGAATGTTGAAACATGTACACAAGCGTTGAGCCCTATTTGCGCAAGAAGCTAAACGACATTGAGCAAGCCGGGCTTTTCAAGCACGAGCGAACTCTCGAAAGCCCGCAAAGCGCGGAAGTCAAGGTGAACGGCGAGCCGGTGCTCGTTCTGTGTGCCAATAACTATCTGGGATTGGCGAATCATCCCGCGGTTATACGAGCGGCGCACGAGGCGCTCGATAAATGGGGATACGGACTCGCCAGCGTGCGCTTCATTTGCGGAACGCAGGAGATTCACAAGCAGCTCGAACACGAGATCAGCCGTTTTCTGGGAACCGAGGACACGATTTTGTACAGCTCCTGCTTCGATGCCAACGGCGGGCTGTTTGAAACGCTGCTCGAGGCGGAAGACGCCGTAATCTCGGACGAGTTAAACCATGCGAGCATCATCGACGGCATTCGCCTATCAAAAGCTGCGCGCTTCCGTTATAAGAACGGCGATATGGCGGATCTCGAAGCCAAATTGATCGAGGCGCGCGGCGCGCGCAACAAGCTAATCGCCACCGATGGCGTGTTTTCGATGGACGGCTACGTGGCAAAGCTTGGCGATATTTGTGATCTGGCCGCGAAGCATCAGGCAATGGTGATGGTGGATGATTCACATGCGGTAGGCTTCATGGGTAAACACGGCCGCGGCACGCCCGAGTATTACAACGTGACGGACCGCGTGGATATCATCACCGGCACGCTCGGGAAAGCGCTCGGAGGCGCAAGCGGCGGCTATACGAGCGGGCGCAAAGAGATTATCGATTTACTGCGGCAGCGTTCGCGACCCTATCTTTTTTCCAACACCCTTGCACCGCCGATTGTGAGCGCATCGTTGAAAGTTCTCGAGCTGCTTTCGGCCGGCGGAGAGCTGCGCGAACGCCTCTTTTCGAATACGGGGCTTTTTCGCGAGCGCATGTCGTCACACGGGTTTAGCATTCTCCCCGGCGAACACCCGATCGTGCCGGTCATGCTTGGCGATGCGGCGCTTGCCACGCGCATGGCGGATGCGCTGCTGAAACGCGGCGTTTATGTAATCGGATTTTCTTTTCCGGTGGTGCCGCAGGGCCAAGCCCGTATTCGCGTGCAGGTATCTGCCGCACACACCCCCGCGGAGCTCGAGTTTGCAGCCGAGCAATTTGCGATCTGCAAGCGGGAGTTAGGAATCTAGGACGTCTCGCGATGAAGTATTTCATTTTCGCCGCATTCTGTCTTATTTCCTTTAGCCGCGAATTACCGGCCGAGGAGCATTCCGTCATTCCGCTCTGGTCCGGCACCGCGCCGGGAGCGAAGGGCAGCGGCTCGGATGATATCCCGGCGATCACCGTTTACAAAGCGGAGGGTGCACACCTTGTTCCCACGGCAGTAATTGTTTTCCCTGGCGGCGGCTACATGCATCTCGCATTCGATTACGAAGGTACGGAAGTCGCCGAGTGGCTCAACCGTCTCGGTATCTCCGCATTCGTACTCCGCTACCGCCTCGGACCGAAGTATCGCTACCCGGTTGAGCTTTGGGATGCGCAACGGGCGATTCGATACGTCAGGCTCCATGCCGGCGACTATGGAGTCTCTCCGGATCATATCGGCGTCTGGGGATTTTCTGCGGGTGGACATCTCGCCTCCACGACTGGCACGCATTTCGATCAGGGCGATTCCGGCTCCTCCGATCCGGTGGATCGGCAAAGTTCGCGGCCCGATTTCATGATTTTGGCCTATCCGGTCATTACCATGGAGGAGCCTTACGTTCATCAGGGATCGCTGCACGCATTATTAGGTGATAAGCCGGATCCGGCGCTGGTCCGGTCACTTTCGAACGAAAGCCAGGTCAGTGCCCGCACGCCGCCGTGTTTTCTTTTTCATACGACGGAAGATCAGGTTGTGCCCGTTCAAAATAGCGTAAATTTCTACCTCGCGTTGAAAAGGGCCGGAGTTCCGGCCGAATTGCACGTCTATCTCAAAGGAAAGCATGGCGTGGGGCTAGGCCGAAAGGATCCAGTCCTGCGCAGTTGGCCCGATCGCCTGGCGGACTGGCTGATGACAGAAGGATACCGCTGAGCGCATCTTTTCCAGGACGTCCAAAAGCTTCCTCTCAAAACTAGTAATTTATTTGCTTGCAACCCGCGAGTAAGTCACCTAGGATTTTAATTTGCATCATTAGATGCAGGGGTCCGAGTAACACACACGCGAGGTAGATAAGAATAATTTATGGAAACTGGGAGTAGTATATGAGAAGTGTAAGTAAAATACTGTCATTTGCGCTAATATGCGTAAGTTTAAGCGCACAAACGACTTTAACAGCGAAAAATGCCAAGCCTGGACCGGCGAGATTGGTTGTTGTCGGCGATTCGCTGTCGGCAGGGGTCCAGAACTTTTCGCTTCTGGACGAGCAGCAGCCTAACGGATATGCGAGTATCATCGCGCGCCAGGCAGGATTGCCGCTAAGCCTGCCACTGGTGCCATTTCCGGGGTCGCCGAACGTTCTGCACTTGACGGCAACCGGCATAGAACCAGTCGAAGGCACGCTGCCGTTCCCGCCGCGTGATAATCCGAATGTCGAGCCGACGAACCTAGCGATCCCCGGCTTAACGGTAAGCAGCGCGCTGACACTACGGCCGACGTCAGGTAAACCTTCCAGCCCCGAGCAGGAATGGGCGACGATCGTGCTCGGTTTTCCTAACCTTCCATTCTGGGCTCCCACAGAAATCGAGCTCGCAACCGCCTTGCGTCCGCAACTCGTTATCGAGTGGCTGGGAAACAATGACGCCCTTGTACCCGCGCTGGCCGGGCAACTCGATGCACTTACTCCGGCAAATCAGTTTGCTCTAAATTACGAACAGATACTTGACCGGCTTGCCGGGACGCGTGCCAAACTGGTTACGGCGACGATTCCCGATGTTACGGAGACAGCCTTCTTTACGTCCGCGCAGCAAATTGCGAACCAGGCTGCCGGTGGCAATATCGATTTCGTAACGCAAACGCTCGGAATCGGTCCGAATGACTACGTTCGACCGAGCGCGCAGCCATTCATCGCTTCGATTCTGACCGATCCGACAAAAGGACCGCTGCCGTCCGCCTGCCCCGCACCTCTTCCCGATTTAGGGGTTGCTACTTTGCCGTGCGTACTCACGGAAGCCGATGCGAAGAAAGTGCGGGCGCGCGTGAATTGTTACAACACAATCATCAAAGTAGAAACAGCCTTGCACGGAGGCGTTGTGGTAGATATCAATCGTCTGGTCAACCAGATCTATATCAACGGATACAACGTTGCCGGCAAGACGCTCACGGCGAATTTTCTCGGAGGGTTATTTTCGCTCGACGGTATTCATCCGACTAACACCGGCTACGGCATAATCGCGAATGAATTTATCCGCACCATGAACGCGCAAATGAATATGAAGATTCCTCCGGCAGATCTTGCGGCAATCCTTGCATCTGATCCGTTACGGGACGACATTTTGCCGGGTCCAGCAGTAGGACAGGCCCCCCCGCCTGCCGGCAACTCTTGTTTTGCGAATTAAGTCTTAGAAACTTGCGCGTAGAATACGGTCACGGTCTCCCCAGACCGTTTCCGTGTTCTGCAAGATATCTGCCGCGGTCATCCAGAATGGCTTCAGACGGCCCTCACTGTGAAGCTTTGTCATGTCGTTATAATGCGGACTCTGCGGATGTTCCGATTCGCCATACGGTAGCAGACTCCAGACTCGCTTCGGGTTTCCCTCTTCGACTACCATCATGTGACCCCAACCGTCATCGCAAAAAATTTGGCCGTCGGGCTGCTCGCTGCCGCCATCCGGATGCAGCACTTCAAAGATAGCGTTCCCGTCTATAGGAAAGCTCCCGTTGCGGACCACACGATTGATTTGACCCCAGGTTACGCCGGTTTTTCCGAACGTTTTTTGAAGATTCGCTATTCCGGTTCGGAGCGCCGACCAGGCGCGCTCCTGCTCCCAAAAGGAATCGATGGAGATATTATCGCGATGATATTCGTTGAAACGGTTAAATAGATCGCCATACAAATCCCGGTACGCCTTGGCCCAAAAAAAGAGATAAGTAAAGGCGACACTCTCTTTTGCCGCCCGCCGATTCCAACGATGCAACTCAGCCGCAGCATTCGCGAGTTGCGTATCCTCCCGATGGCGCGCGCATGCTTTATCGATAAGCGGCACGATCACGTCGGCAGCAAGTATGTAGTTATCGAAGGCGAGGCTTATCATCTGTGAGAGCGTGAAGCGCTCTTTGGGGCGCGTCAGAACTCCAAAGACACGTTCGCCCCGGCTGTTCAACGCTTCTTCGCCCGCGCCGGCTTTCACCGGGTAGGAATAGTAGTACGGCACAGGCTGAAGCGGGTCAATGCCCGAATTACGGGTAGCGACCCAGGCAGGATTGTTCGAGTTCTGAAGGAAGCCGGATGGCGGGTCCAGCAACTGCGGATTTGCCGAGAATGGCAGATAGCCTTGCCACTCGGTGTCGGAAGTCCAGCCCGGAACCGGTTTCAGCCAGTTGTACTTAGGATCACGCCGGGCAACAACGCCATTGTGAACATAATAAATGTGCTGCTTATCCGTACAGATGAAGTTCCAGCGCGGAATGAGCTGGCGCCCAAGAGCGGCTCGAAACGCGCTTACGCTATCGGCTTTCATCAGCCTGTATAGTCCTGTCGAATAGTTCACGCCCTCAAAATTGGGCAACTTCACCGAATACGCCCGGTGGTGGACGGGATCGAACCGGACGACGGGACCGTGATGCGTATAGTACAGCGGCAGAATCATCGTCCGGAACGTGCCATTCGACCTCTTTATGCGGAAAGTGGCATTACGTTTGGTTATTCTGCGCCATTGCCCGTCATACAGATACTCGAGGCTGCTTGCCGGGTTAATGGTTTCTTCGTAAATATCTGAGATGTTCGGCCGGTTATAGCTAATGGACCAGGTAATGTTCGGATTAAAGCCGCAGAGAAAGAAAGGGCTGCCGAACCAGCTTATGCCGGCTGCATTCAACTTGCCCGGAGTTATCAGTTGGGCTTCATACATCTGGAAACGGTTATCCCAGGGCATATGGATTTCCTCGACATGCATGGTGTGGCCGCTCGCTGATTTCCGCGGTGAAATCGCCCAGTGATTCGAGCCGAGGCTCGGGATCGGGGCAGGATTTCCCGGAATTTTCGAGAGCGCGTCTGCAGTGCTGTAGTAACGCATATAGTTACTGCGCTGCAGGGCCTCAACATCCTCGGCCGAAACGTGGTCGATCCAGCCCGGAATCTCCCGGCGATGCTCGGCGATGTAGGCATTGACACCCTGAGCAAAAGCGTCAAGGATTTGATACACGGCGGGATCGATTTTCGCCCGGTTATCGTCAACCGTTTGGTGCGTCCGCAAAAGCCGTTGAAGATAATCGCCGTCCCAGCGATAGTCCTCCGGATGGTACACAAGGAGCGAAGCCCCGAGTACCCGGTCACCGAGTATTTCGCTGCGGCGCCCCTGCGCATCACGGAACTGGAGCATCATCTTCTCCAGGTGGTCTTCGGCCTGCGCGTAGCCATATCCAAAGAACGTTGCTTGCTCGGTTTCGCCGACTATATGCGGAACTCCGTAACGATCGCGGTAAATGGTTACCTGATCACGGAGGCTAGCTGCTGCTGAGACGTTTACTGCAGGAATGGCGGGTGCAAGCAGTCTAAAAGCACTGAGCAAAAGTACAATGCGGAGAGCCGTGCCCACGAATGTCCATGTCGTTCCGCAGCCGGAACGGGTAAGTTGTTGCCTTCCGAACGAAAGGTCATCTCAATTTTCGCATGAGCACGGCGGTGGCGTCGAAGTCACCCTTCAAAATGAGGTCAACCCCATGCTCCATGAGCCATGCTCCGCTGCATTCCTGCACCCCGCGATGTAATTTGCCGTCAATGGATTCCAACTTATAAACAGCTCGCCGGTCCAGGCCGCGCAAACGGATCGGCGGCGGCGGTGTGTTGTATTCCTGGGAATGACGAAACGCGAACAGCACGGCTTGTCCGCCATCTTTTGCCACGTACTCGTTGGCGGTGCTGTCGTTCGTCCGCGGGGAAAGCAGCCGGTAGAGATTGCCATCCTGAACGGTCTCGCGCACCTGTTTGTAGAACTGGATCATGCGCGCGGCAAGAGCAGAATCCTGTTCGGACCACTTGTTTAGATTTGCGCCCACACCGAGCGCGCCCTGCATGGCTGCAAGAAACCGGTAGCTCAGAGACGTGCTGCGCCCGTTCATATTGGGAACATCGGTGACCCAGGCGGACATGAAGCGCGCCGCGTAGGCTTGCGAGAAACCTTCCTGAATACGCAGGCGGTCGAAGGCTTCGGTGTTGTCGGATGTCCAGAACTCGTCTACGTAGCGCAGGATACCGAGATCGATGCGGCCGCCGCCTCCCGAACACGATTCGATTTCGAGATTCGGATGTTTGGCGCGCAGCCGCTCCATGATGTTGTAAAGATTCCACACATAGCGAACCCAAAGCTCTTTCTGTTCGTCGAGGCCAACTTCCGGCCAGCCGGGCTCCGCAAAGATGCGGTTCATGTCCCATTTGAAGTAGCGAATGTTATATTCACTCGCGAGCTTATCGAGCGTTTGAAAAATGTACTCGCGCACATCCTCGCGCGCCAGGTTCAGCACGAGCTGATGCCGTAATTCGCTGCGCGGCCGGCCCGGAAAGTTCATGACCCAATCGGGATGCGCGCGATAGAGATCGCTGTCGGGGTTGACCATTTCCGGCTCAACCCATAGACCGAAATCCATACCGAGGCTGTTTACATAACCAATCAGCGGTTTCAGCCCGTTCGGAAATTTCGCGCGATTCACTTCCCAGTCGCCGAGTCCGGCTCTGTCGTTGTTGCGCTTACCGAACCAGCCGTCGTCGATTACAAAAAGCTCGACGCCGAGTTTCGCCGCCTTTTCGGCGAGTGCTTTCTGTCCCGCCTCGTTGACGTTGAACTCAGTGGCTTCCCATGAGTTATAAAGGACCGGCCGGAGACGCGCTTTGGCACCACGCGGCGCAATTTCGGTCCGCTCTAAATCGTGCAGCAGGCGCGATGCTTCGCCGAAACCGTTTTGAGAGAAGCCGCCGTAAAAAGCGGGTGTTTGAAGCGACTCGCCAGGCTTGAGCATGTAGGCGAAGTCGAATGTATTGAAACCGCCGGTGACTCGTACTTGCCGGTAGGGCGTTTGTTCGACGGAGATGCGCCAGTTGCCGCTCCAGGCGAGGGCGCCGAACCAGACACGGCCATTCGTCTCGCTGGCATCGCCGGTATCGATGGCGAACCATGGATTCATGTTGTGGCCGGTATGCCCGAGTCTACTTTCGAGCACCTTCATGCCTTCATGAACGGGCTCCTGGTTGAGCTGTGTTTCGGCTGCCCAGCGGCCGCTTAGATAGCTGAGCCGGTAACCGTCACCGGGCGGCATGTACCACGTTGCCGATTGCGCGCTTTCCACGCGAACCGGCTGCTGCGTGCGGTTCATGATCACCGTAAAGCGGTCGATAATTCCGGTGGCCGGATCGACACGGTAATGCAGAACAGCTTCAATCGGATCGCGAATGTCCTGCAGACGAATCGTAAGCTCATCGCCCTCGATCTTTTCGTCAACATAATGCAGCACCAGATCACGATCGCCGTTGGCGCGCGTAATCTTCAATGCAGGTTCGTAAAAACGTGGTCCGCCCCAGCCGGCAAATTCCTCGTCGTCGATCATCTCGTGTGGATCGAAAGAGGAAATGTCATGCGCAACTTGAGCGGATGGAACGTCTTCCAGCCGCCACAACGGAGCGCCCCAGTACAGATGCTGAAGCTGCCCACCTGGCGCAACAGCCATCGCATATGAGCTGTGCGCCGTAGTAATCAACCAAATTTTGCGCGACTCATCGAAACGAATATTCTGAGCGGTGAGCAAAGCGCAGCTGCAACTGACGGCAGCCAACCACAGGAAAAGACGGTACATAAAATTTCAGCGAACGCCCGAAACGGTGTCAGCGCGCAGGGCATGCTCGGAGTGCTTGCGGAAGAAGACGATGGTGATTGCGACGGAAACCAGGCAGGCGCCGGCGAGCATGAAAAGAGCAGCCATCGAGCTACCTGTCGCGTCACGAATTTTGCCGATAAGTGCCGGGCTCACATAGCCGCCGAGATTGCCGACCGAATTGATCCATGCGATAGCGGCCGAGGCCGCAGTTCCGGTGACGAAGGCGCTCGGGAGCGCCCAGAAGGTTGTGTACGAGGCTGCAATACCCGCGCACGCAACGGTAAGTGCGAATAACCCGAGTAATCCGGGAATTCCCGGCAAGGCGGCAGCGGCAAATGCCAGGGCGCCGATGAAACCAGGTATGGCCACATGCCAGCAGCGTTCGCCGGTCCTATCGGAATGCCTTCCGACCATTATCATGGAAACCGCGGCTGCACCCCAGGGCAGCATCGTGAGAAGGCCGATGTAGAACGGATCTTTCGTGAGCGTGTCTTTGAGGATCTGAGGCAGAAAGAAGCTCAAACCGTAGTTGCCCATCACGAAGCCGAAATAAACAAAGCACAGCGCCCATACCTTGCTGCTGCCAAACGCACCCGAAAGCGAATGCTTTACTTCGCCGGCGGCATGCTTGCGGCGTTCCTCTTCCGCGAGGTGCGCGACGACAAGGTCACGCTCTGCCGGTGTCAACCATTTCGCATCGCGGGGACCGTTCGGCAGAAAGAAGAACGTTGCGAAGCCTGCCAGAATGGAAGGAATCGCCTCGACCAGATACAGCCACTGCCAGCCGCGCAGCCCTCCAGCGGCGGACATCCTTTCGAGCAGCCATCCCGAGATGGGGCCGCCGATCACACCCGAAAGCGGAATGGCAGTCATGAACGTCGCAATCATGCGCGCGCGGTGCCTGCCGGTGTACCAGAAGGTGAGATACAGAATGACGCCCGGAAAAAAACCGGATTCGACTACGCCCAGCAGGAAACGCACAAGGTAAAACGAGCCGGCGCTCTTGACGAACATAGTGCTCGCCGAAACCACTCCCCAGACGATCATGATGGGGCCGAGCCAGTAGCGCGCGCCGATCTTCTGTAAAGCGATATTGCAGGGAATCTCGAAAAAGAAGTAGCCGATGAAAAAAATGCCCGCCGCGGCGCCGTACACCGCTTCGCTGATGCCGAGATCAGCTTGCATCTGCAGCTTCGCGAATCCGACGTTGACGCGATCGATATACGCAAAGATGTAACAAAGGAAAAGAAACGGAATAATGCGCCGGCTTACCTTGCGGTAAGTGCGTTCTTCAAAGGACGCGTCGATGGGATTCCCGTTCAGCGCGCGCACCATCCGCCGTCAATCAGTATGTCGGTTCCGGTGATGAAGCCGGCCGCTTCCGAACAGAGATAGGTGGCAAGCGTTCCGATATCTTCCGGCTTGCCCCATTTGCCGACCGGAATGCTAGCGAGGAACTGCGCGTTCGATTCCGGATTATTCATAACGGGCGCGTTCATCTCGGTTCCGAACGGGCCGGGACTGATTCCGTTCACGGTGATGCCGTCGCCGGCCAGTTCGAGCGCTAGCGCGCGCACCAGACCGAGCAGCGCGGCTTTGCTCGCCGAATAGGCGCTGCGCTGCGGGAGGGAAACGTGGCTCATGATCGAGGTAATGCAAAGAATCCGCCCGAATCCTGTCCCTTTCATGTGAGGTACGAACGCGCGGCTCACAAGAAACGCGCTCGTGAGGTTCGTATCCATCACACTCTGCCACTCGGCAAGCGTGAAATCGACCAGGTTCTTGCGGACATTGATTCCGGCGTTGTTTATGAGGATCTGAACCGGGCCTAAGCGTTCTTTGATTCCTGCTGCGAGTTTCGAGACGCTTACCTCATCGCGCACATCGGCGGTGAAGACTTCGGCTTTGCCGCCCGCCTCTACGATTTCCTTTTGTACGCCTTCGAGCTTTTCGCGATCGCGCGAGACGAGAGCAATTTGGGCGCCTGCTTGCGAGAGCGACAAGGCCATCGCGCGGCCGAGACCTTTACTCGCGCCGGTGATGAGCGCGACTTTATTTGTGAGATCGGAGGATTGAGGACCAGCCATGATTCAAGAGTCCTCAATATCCTATCGCGAGGCCCTTACTGCTCCATGAAGTAGTAGCACATCATGTGGCAAATAAAGAGATGCGCGTCTTCGATGCGGCCCATGTGCGAGTCGCGTGCGCGGATCTCCAGCTTTGCGAGCGGCCCCAGTTTCCCGCCATCCCGGCCGGTCAGCGCGATTGTCGTGCAGCCTGCCTGATTCGCATATTCAACGGCGGAAACGACGTTAGGCGAATTACCCGAACCGCTAATGGCAATCAAAACGTCGCCAGGCTCAGCGAAATTCTTCAGTTGCTCGGTGAAGACGCAGTCGTAGCTGATGTCATTCGAATAGGCAGTGATGGTCGGCAGGGAATCGGTTAACGCCATGATGCGGAAGCGGGTGTCACGGCCGAAACTGGCTCCCTTCACCATATCGGTGACAAAGTGCGAAGCGGTAGACGCACTGCCGCCGTTTCCGCAGGTGAAAATGTGGTGTTGGGTATCGCGCGCCGCGCGCAAAATTTCGATGGCGCGGCCGACCACCTCCAAGTCGATTGCCGCGAGCGTTTGCGACAGCTTGGCACGGTAATCGCGCGGGAACTCGACGGCCGGCGCGTTGGCGGGTGTTTCGGTGGCCATGTTTTCAAATGTAGCTCCAATGTTATCCTGATATTTCAAAACAGTTCACAGTCATGCCCGTGTTTGAGCCTGGTAGAAGCGGCTCCGCGTTGATCTGAATTTCTTCCGGTAATGCATATCAAAAAGCAGCGACTGCTCACTCCGGGGCCAACGCCCCTTCTTCCTTCCGCGCTTCACGCCATGATGGGTTCGGACATCCATCATCGGACGGAAGACTTCCGCAAGCTTTACAAACAAGTCTTGTCGGATCTGCAAGCCGTGCTGGGCACCTCGAACGATGTTCTTGTGCTGGTTGCGTCGGGTTCGGGCGGACTGGAAGCATCGGTGCAGAATTTTTTCTCGCCCGGCGATGAAGTGCTCGTCGCGTCGGCGGGTAAATTCGGTGAGCGCTGGGTCGAGATCATGAAGGCCTGGGGCATGAAAGCGACGGTGCTCACGGCCCCCTATGGCGATGTTGTTTCGCCCTCGGCAGTGGAACAAGCGTTGGCGCAAAACCCGAACATAAAAGGCGTATTCGTACAGGCCTCGGAAAGCTCCACTGGCGCTCAACACGATGTGAAATCGATGGGGCTGGCAGTTAAGAAGACAAACGCGATCTTTGTGGTCGACGCGATTACCGGCATCGGCACAATGCCGCTCGATATCGAAGGCTGGGGACTCGATATTGTCGTCGGCGGGTCGCAAAAAGCGTTCATGATTCCTCCGGGGCTGGCGTTTGTCTCGATCAGTCCGAAGGCGTGGGCGCTGGCCGATTCCGCCAAAGCTTCGCGCTTCTATTTCGACTTGAAGCGGGAGCGCAAGAACGCGGCTAGCGGCGAGTCGGCATGGACGCCGAACATAGCGCTTCTGCTTGCTCTCGCCGAGGCTCTGAAATACATCAAGACGCTCGGACTGGAAAAGCTCGTCGAAAATGCGCAGTTGCTTGCGCGCGCCACACGCGAGGCGGTACAGGCGTTGGGCCTCGAAGTGTTTTCCTCCTCGCCTGCTTCTTCGGTAACGGCCGTGCGTCCTCCGGCGGGGATGGATTCGGGCGTCATTATTAAAGAATTTCGTAATCGCTTCAACGCAATTATTACGAATGGCCAAGGCTCGATGAAAGGGCAGATCTTCCGCCTCGCGCATCTTGGTTTCTTCGACTTTCACGACCTGTTTGCCGTCATTGCGGAGCTCGAGATTATTCTCTCGGCGAACGGTCATCCGGTGCGGTTCGGTTCGGGTGTAGCTGCCGTGCAAAACGTGTACGCCGACGTTGCGCTGCCGAAAGAATCGCTGGCGGTAAGTTAAGCATCGTTTCTCATGAAAATTCTCGTCGCTGAGCCGCTCGCGCCGGCTGCTCTGGAACTTTTGCGCGCGCAATCCGACTGGCAGTTGGTTGTTTCCGATCCGAAGAGTTATTCATCGCATCTGGCCGATTCCGATGCGCTGGTGGTCCGCAGCGCGGTCAAAGTAACGAAAGATGTGCTGGCGGGCGCTCCCAAGCTGCGTGTCATCGGGCGTGCCGGAGTGGGCGTTGACAACGTCGATCTTCCCGCAGCCACCGAAGCCGGGGTGCTGGTGATGAACACGCCCGGAGGCAATGCCGTTTCAGTCGCCGAACACACACTGGCGCTGATGCTCTCAATGGCGCGCTCGGTTCCGCAGGCCAGCTCTTCCACCAAGGCGGGGAAGTGGGAGAAGAAGAAATTTCTCGGTAATGAACTGCGCGGCAAGACCCTCGGTATTGTGGGCCTCGGCAGTATCGGCCGCGAAGTGGTCAAGCGGGCGCGTCCTTTTGAGATGCGGATTATCGGGCACGATCCGTATATTTCTTCGCAAAGCGCGCGCGACCTGGGTATCGATCTCGTCTCGCTGGCCGATCTCTACAAGCAGAGCGATTACATCACGCTGCACGTCGCGCTGACGTCAGAGACCGATCGCATGCTGAACGCCGAAGCGCTTGCACAGATGAAAGAAGGCGTACGTATTGTCAACTGCGCGCGCGGCGAGCTGGTCGATCAGGCGGCGCTTGAGGCCGCCATCGCTTCGGGTAAAATCGGCGGCGCGGCGCTGGATGTTTTCGAGACCGAGCCGCCCGGCGAAAATTCTTTGCTCAAACTCGACCCGGTGGTCGCCACGCCGCATATTGCAGGTTCGACCGAAGAGGCGCAGGAGATCGTCGGAATCCGCATCGTCGAGCAGCTTGTCGAATATCTCAAAAGCGGGGTTGCTCTGAATGCCGTAAACATGCCGGCGCTCACTCCCGAGCAGTACCGCGCGCTTGGTCCTTACGTCGATCTCACCGAGCGGCTGGGCGTTTTTTTGAGCCACATCACACCCGGTAATCCGCATACGATCCGCTTCGTTTACTCGGGGCGGCTGGCGGAACAGAGCACGCAGATTCTGCGCAATGCGGGGCTTGCAGGCGTCCTCCGCCGCTCGTTGGAATACCGGGCGAACGTGGTAAATGCTATGCAGATTGCTACGCAGCGCGGTTTCCGCGTGGCGGAACAGCTCGAACCGGGCGACTCGCGCATGGATTCCATTCGCATGGAGATCGAATCGGATGCCGGCGCATTTTCGGCGGTCGGTGCAGTGGTTCTCAGCAAGCCGCGGCTTTTACAGGTGGAAGGTATCTCGTGCGAAGCCACGCTCGACGGCAACCTGATGTATTCGAAGAACGAAGATGTGCCGGGAGTGATCGGCTATTTCGGGACCGTGCTCGGGAAAAACGGCATCAATATCGCAAATTTCGCGCTCGGGCGGGAAGATGCGCAAAATGCGGCTTCGCAGCCGCTGACAGCGATCTCGATTATCCAGACGGACGAGCTGGTTCCCGATTCCGTGATTTCGCAGTTGTTCGAAAACAAGGCTGTAAAGTTCGTGCGCCGCGTCAATTTCGCGTGCTAAATCGGTTACGCCTTCAGCTCTCGCGCTACCCAGCTACACCCATTCGCCGGAGCGCATGAGCGGCTGTGCTTCTCCGGCCGCACCGATGCCGTCCAAATCAATGGCGGCGGATCCGATCATCCAGTCGACGTGAATCAGGCTCTCGTTCGCGCCTTTGGCGGCGAGCTGAGCGGGATCCAGCCGGTCGCCGCCGCGGACGCAGGTGCTGTACGCCTGCCCGAGCGCGATATGGCTCGCCGCATTTTCGTCGAAGAGCGTATTCCAAAAGAGCAGGCCGCTGTGGGCTATCGGTGAAGAGTGCGGCACAAGTGCGACTTCGCCGAGCCGTCGCGCTCCTTCGTCCGTTTCGAGCATGCGCCGTAACACTGTTTCGCCGTTTTTTGCGGATGCTTCGACAACCGCGCCTTTTTCGAACCGGACGGCGATATCTTCGATCAGCGTGCCCTGGTACGAAAGCGGTTTGGTGCTGGTGACGTAACCGTCAACGCGATCTTTGTGCGGCGTCGTGAAGACTTCTTCGGTCGGCATATTGGGAATGCAGGCGAGTCCGTTTCCGGCGGTAGTGCCGCCGCCAAGCCAGAGATGATCGTCGGCAAGTCCCACGCGTAGATCGGTTCCAGGACCCCGGAAGTGTAAGGCCGAAAAGCGGCGCGTATTGAGTAGCTCGGCGCGTTTGCGAAGCTGGGCATCGTGTTGCTTCCAGGCCGCAACCGGGTCGGGCGTATCGATCCGTGTGGTCGCGAAGATCGCATCCCAGAGACGCGCGACGGCAATTGCTTCGGATTCGTCGGGAAAAACAAGACGCGCCCAGGCGGGTGTGGCTGAGGCCACAATGGTCCAGTTGATCTCATGGCGTGTGATCAATTCGAGCGCCGGCCGATAGGCTTTCGAGCTTGCCACATTGGCACGGCCGACTTTTTTCGGATCTTCACGGGAAAGCAACGCCGGATCGGCGCCCGCGATGGCGAGCCGGGCTGCACCGCTGCGGAATGCCGCGGCCATGCCATTGAAGAGCCACTCCGGCGCACGATCGAAACTCTCGTCGGGCGCATGGCGGAAGCGGGCAAGTGTCGCTTCATCATCGGAATACAACGTTGTTACGAGCGAAGCGCCCGCACGGTACGCCTGCTCCGCGATGCGGCGCGCGAGCGGAACGGCATCGAGCGAAGCCGTCATGACGAGCTCCTGGCCGCGCGCCAGACCGAGGCCCACCTGAACGGCGACCGCCGCCAGGCGGTCGAGCTTTTCGTCAAAGCTCAGGCGCACAGTCTGATTCGTCTCGCTTTGCTCAAGCGTAAATGGATGCATGGATTCTCAGAGTCCTAACTTTATTATCCGGGTCAGCGCGGGACCGAACTTCGCTCCAGGGCTTCCCGAGTAAGCCCGTAAGCGCGATGCACGTCTTCGAGAGTGAGCGTTCCGAGCACCTCATCCGGACGCAGGCGGCTGACAACATCGATCCGGCGTTCGGTAGAGAGAAGGCGCAGGGCTGCATCCAGGGGCTCATCCGGATAAAGACAGGCAGCGCCGGAAAGGCCGGCGTGAGGGTTCTGCACCTGCATGGCGTCTTCGACGCGCAGCGGCTGAAAGTTTCTTTTCTCTTCGGCAGACGGGAGGTTCACTCCTTCCAACTGCGCGAGCATCTTGAAAAATGCGACGGAATGAAGCCGTCGTGAAATGAGATAAGAAGTGATGTTGGCAATCATGACGGGCAGAATGATGACATAGCTGGCGCTTACTTCGAAGACCATGAAGATGGAGGTAATCGGGGCGCGGAAAACACCGGCGAAGAAAGTGCCCATCCCGACTAGCAGGTAGGCTTCGGCCGGCGCTGCGCTTTGCGGCCAGAAATGGTGCGTCAGTCCGCCTAAGCCGCCGCCCATCATGCCGCCGATAAACAAAGCGGGAGCAAACATTCCGCCGGGCGTTTCGGCGGTGAAGGCCAGCAGAGTGACGATCAGCTTGGCAAGTGCAAGGTAGATCAGCACAGTCCAGAAAAACTGCCCGTGCAGAGCGCTGTTGATGGCCTCGTATCCGGCGCCCATTACTTCGGGAAACCACAGGCCGACGACTCCTGTGAGAAAGCCGGCTCCAACCGGGAGAGCGTAGTGACGCCAGTGCGGCATCTCGGCGAGGCGCTTTTTTACTCGCTCGATCAGGCCGATGAACAAGGCCGACAACGCGCCGCCGACAACTCCGATCCCGGCATAGGTCAGAAGCTCTGTGGCGCTCGCCAGTTTAAACTCCGGCACTTCGAAGAGCGGCTGATTGCCGAGGAACGAACGCATGGTGACGACCGCCGAGACGGCAGCGAGCACGATCGAGCCGACGGCGGTGGCGCTCCAATCGGCCAGCACCTCCTCCATGACAAACAGGACCCCGGTAATCGGAGTATTGAAGGCAGCTGCAATACCGGCCGCCGCACCAACCGGAGCAATGAGACGCATGTTGTTGCGCGGCAGATGAAACATCCGGCCGAGCCAGGAGGCAACCCCGGCGCCCATCTGCAGAGACGGATCTTCGGGGCCAAGCGAGTTACCGGAACCGATGGAAATGGCGCAAGCCAAAAATTTGCCGAAGATGGTGCTGCCCGGAACATAGCCGTCGGAGCTGTAAATCGCAATTTTGGTCTGGTTGACGCCGCTGCCTTTGGCGCGAGTAAAGAGCTTGCGAACGAGCAAGACGGCGACGATCGCCCCGGCGGCGGGAGACAAAAGTCTTACCAGGTGAAAGCGTCCGGCCAGGGCGCCGAGCGAAGTCCAACTGATCACGTCGATCGTGATATGAAACAGAACCACTAACAATCCGGAGAAGATTCCGATCAGCAACGCGAGCAACAGAAATCGCTGTGCTTCGCTAAGGCCAAGGTGGCCGAAAGCGCCCTGCCAGAATTTCCATTGCGCCAGCGAAATGCGAAACCGGCTGCCAAGCGGGAGGCGCGTCGAGGGCTGGCTTGAGCCTGGCATCTTTTCGTAGGATTCGCCGCTCATTCGTGGCCTATCCGCGTCAGAACAGTTTCGACAGCGCGGTCTTGCGGTACGGATTTGCCGCACAGCGTGTTTCTGTCGGTCCAAAGCTGGGATGCTGCGCTCTGCATGGCAAAGGCCGCATCTTCGGCTTTCCGCGGTGCGCTGAGAAGCTTACCGGCATCATCGAGCCTTTGTTCGACCTTGCCGGAAGTGCCCGCACACGGCGAGAGAACTTTGATCACTCTAGCAAGCAGATTTTTGCTTCGGCGAAGCTGCTCGGAAGAAGTGATGTGGGGCAGCGCCGGATCCATATCAATCACATCGTTGGTCAGTTCGAGCATCTGCGCGCCTTCCGGACTTTTCGGCTCGAGCCGCAGGACGCGCTGAAACTCGTGCCGGGCGGAAACATACTCGCCCATTGCAAAATGAACCTCACCGAGGCCCAGACGCACCTCGGCGTTCTGCGCGGCCTGTTTCGCCTGGTCCTGAAAGATGCGATAGGCTTCCGAAGTTGCCCCGTTGGCGAGCAGCAGGAAACCGACCTTCAATTTCTCCGAAGTAGCCTGAGGCGGCAGGTTGGTGTAAAGCTGCATCAACTCGCCGATGAATCCGTTGCGGTCGCCGGTCTCATTCAGCAGGTTAGCCAGTTGCCAACGGGCCTGCCGTCGGTCGCCGAGCTCGGATTCCGGCCAGTAGGCGTAAACGCCTCGCTGATAATATGCGACAGCGCGCCGCAAATCGTGCTGCTCGGCGGCCAGGCGGCCGACCAGCAGGTTAATCGGGCCGCTGGTAGGATTGCCGTTGAGTAGCGCCTCCAGATGTGTCTCGGCTTCGCTGAGACGCCCGGCTTCGAGCAGCGCCGTCGCCAGCGAGAGGCGGTACTGCGTATTATTTGGAGCAAACAGCAGCGCCTTGCGATATTCTTCCAGTGCCGGATCGAGCTCAGAACGAGCTTCGAGCAGTTTGCCGCGGTTATAATGCTGAATTCCAAGGTCTGTGCGCTCGCGGCGGTAAGCGCGGCTGGCAAAGGCGGTCAGCGTGAACGTAATGATCAACGTCGCACAGACCGTTAAGGTAGCCCGAAGCGTATTCTGTCCCAATCGCACGCAAGACGCCCTTACTTACAGCATAGGGGAGGTACTCGTGACCGGGATGGTGAACATATTCCAAAGCTTTCGCTTTCCTGCGTTATCCAAAGGTGCTTGCTGATTACAACGTGTTTCAGGGTCTTCCGGCTGCGAGTTTGGTGGCTGTTTCCGGCGTTCCTGTCTATGGCGGCAGGGCAAGAGCTTCAGCCGCGCGCCTACTTTCCGGCTCCGGTCGGGTTGAGCTTTCTGAGCGTCAGTTATTCGAATAATTCAGGCGGACTACTGTTCGATCCGAGTCTGCCGGTTGAGAACGCCCACGTAAATGCGGGCGTTTCGGCGCTGGCAGTTGGCGATTCGCTCAACTTTTTCAGCCGGTCGGCGCAGGCGCTCGCCCTGGTTCCGTATCTTACGGCGGACCTCAGCGGAACTGTAAAGGGAATCGAAGCAGCCAGGCATCGTTCCGGATTGGCCGATTCCACGTTTCGTTTTGCGGTAAATCTTTACGGTGCGCCTGCCATGAGTCCCAGGGAGTTTGTGCGATACAGGCCTAAGACGATCATCGGCCTCAGTCTGACTGCGCTGGCGCCGACCGGCCAATACGACCCGCGCGTACTGATCAATATCGGTACAAACCGCTGGGGCTTCAAGCCCGAGCTGGGCATTTCCCGTTTCATTGGTAAATGGGATTTCGAAGCGGCTTTTGGCGTCTGGCTGTATACAAGAAATTCAAATTTCTATGGAGGCACGCTCCGTACCCAGGATCCGCTGGGGAGCATCCAGATACATGTAGTTCGTGTTTTGCCGCACAGATGCTGGCTGGCGTTCGATGGAACGTTCTACAGCGGAGGCCGCACCCAAATTGGAAATATCGCCAAGGCTGATTATCAAGGGAACACGCGCTTTGGAGCAACGTTCGGGATCGCTGTCGGCCCGCGCCAGGCAATACGCTTTGCCTATTTCGATGGCGCAACGACGCGGATAGGCACGGATATTAGCTCCATTTCGGTTGCGTACCAGATAGCCTGGCAGAACCGGCGTGCTCATTAGGAGTTTGTTGAAAAGGCGATTGCAGACCGAAAGGTCTACTCCACATGGATTGCAAACTGTTGATTAATCGTCTGGAGCGGGCGTTTTAGCCTGCATCTCGGCGTGTAATACGCCATTTTCAACAAACTCATCAGACGAGCAGCTTCAGAACGCTGCGGATCAGTTCATTGGTCGGCGTCGCAAGGATGAGGAGCGGAAGCATCGGGAGGATTACCGGGATAGTCAAACCGATCAGAACTCTCTTGTCGATCAGCACGGTCTTCATCTCCGCGACAATGCCGAAACTGCTGCGCAAATCAGCGAGCGACTGAATATCGGAGCTG
>DATBGM010000254.1:0-6636 GCA_036557945.1 Bryobacteraceae bacterium
GAAACGGGCAGGATTTACGTGCGAGGGTCAGGTCTTGAAAATGAAAGCAGCCGGCTAACGGCCTGCCGCCGCCTGCCCGCGTCCGGCGGTAATCACTCTTAATAGTTGCCGCTCATTATCGAAACCGGGGAGCTGCGACACGCCCGCATCTGCAAACACCAGACCCGAGCCGGTAGCGAGGTCGCGCACGGTGCCGGTGGTCAAAATTTCGCCTGATTTTGCCCGGTGCTGCAAGAGAGACGCTATTTCGACTGCTGGTCCCCTCACCGGCGCACTCGCCGTATTGGAGCACTCCCCGGTATGGAGTCCCGCGCGAAAGGATATGTGCAGATCGGCGGCATGTTTTCCGATCGCACATGCGCACCGTATGGCTCGCGCAGGGCCGTCAAATGCCACCAGCAGAATGGACGATTTCGTCGGCATTGCGCGTCCCCGATACCACTCCAATTCGTTTGCGATTCGCGGGTTCAATTGAGCGAGCTCTCTATCCCCCGCGCCCTGGAAATCTGCCGCAAGAACAGTCGCCAGCACCCGATCGAGACTTGCACCCTCGGTCAGATCCGAAACAAAAGTGCGAACTTGGCTGATGACGCGGTCCTGATCGCCTACGAACGGCAGATGATCGTTGCCTGCCAGTTCGACAAACTGCGCGTTTGGAATCAGCGACGCAATCAGCCTGCCTCCTTCAATGGGAAGGCACTTGTCGCCGCGCCTGTGCATTACCAGCGCCGGCACAGCAACGGCGGGCAGAACGCCACGCACGTCAACCTGCGCGTTCATGCGCGTCAGTGCGGCCGCGGCGTTTGGACTCGCGCCCATGCGAAGGTAGGTCGCCCACCAGTCGCGAAATGCCTGATCGTTTACTTTGCTTGGCGCCCGCTCCTCCAAGCCGACCGGCCCGCCCCACTCGCGGCGGATGCGGGCAATATACGATTCGTGCTCTTCAGCGGTGACTCCGAAGGGATAATCCGCAGCGCGAAGGCGTCTCGCGTAGCTCCCGAACATGATCAGCGCGAGTGTTTTTTCGGGATACGTGGCGGCGAAGATGGTGGAAAGCGGGCCGCCTTCCGAAACACCAAACAGGATTGCTTTCATCGAGTGCGCAGCATCCATCACCGCCCGCAAATCATCCATTCGCTGCTCGAGCGTGGGCAGGCCCGTCACCGGAACACGGTCAGAAAGCCCTGTTCCTCGCTTATCGAAGACAATCAGCCGCGAGAAACCGGCTAATTCCCGAAGAAATCGCGCAAAGGACGGTTCATTCCAGAAGTACTCCACATGGGAGACCCATCCCATGACGAAAACCAGATCCACCGGTCCGTCGCCAATCACCTGGTAAGCGATATTCACGTCGCCGCTGCTTGTGTACTTTGTTTCCGGCGCCCTGGACATGCCGACCGGTGATTGCGTAGCGGCACTCTCGGAAGACTGGGTGGCCCGCGTTGTCTCGACCGGTGCTCGAAAAATCCAGCCCCTGCGATACCGGGTTTCAATATAGGCGGGCTGCTTGGTCTCGTCTCCTAACGCCAGGCGAACTTCTCGAATGTGAACAGAAACCGTGTGGTCGTCGACATAGGAATCCGGCCAGACTGCGTCGAGCAGCTCATCGCGTGTCACCAGGTTACCCGCTCTGCGCACCAGGTGGGCCAGCACAGCGAATACTTTGGGCCGGAGTGAGATTTCGCCAGCCGCGCTCTCCAGCCGCTGATTCGTTACGTCCAGATTAAAAGGACCGAATTTATACTGCAAACCGGACATAATAATGCTGCTTTAAGCAGAATGTACGAAGTGGAGAATGGCTCGATTCTAGCGCAATAGAGGCACCGGCCGCTCGGCCACATAAATGATGGATGAGTTTTCCGCAAGGCTCCGCTCGGCTTCTGCCGGAAATCCGCCCCTCAGCTGGCCCATTCCAAGGCGCTCCATCACTGCCACCGATTTTCGATTTTCCCGCCGTGTTCTCGCGTAAACGCGCTCGACTGCCGTTGTCGTCCAAAGGTAAGATAACGCCGCCTCGCATGCTTCCTTTGCCGCGCCTTCCTCCCAACCCGCCGGCAAAAATCGATAAAGCATTTCAATCTCTCCGGACCGGTCCGCGCGATCAAATCCGCAAAAACCAATCAGCGGCCCATCGGAAAACCGCTGAACAGCCCAGAGCCCCAGACCTGCTGCCATGTCCATCTCAGAACATTGGAGCAACGCGCTAAGCCGATGGCGCACTCCATCGTCGGCGCCGATTTGCTGTAGCGTGTCGAGGTCGCTCTCTGCACAGGGGCGAAGCACAAGCCGATCGGTATAGATCACGGAGTGCGGCATGACTTTCGAACCCGTCACGACGCGATGCGCAGTCCCACGCGGCCCAGCAGAGTCCGAAAACGGTGAGATGAGCGCAGCGGTTCAAATCTGGGTTCGACAGTCAGGAACGGAGCATGCATTTGACGGGTGGAAACGGCTCTTTCGAGCCAGTCGAGCGCGCGATCGTAATCGCCCAAGCCGGCATACACAACAGCCACCTGGAACGCGCAGTTGCGAACTTCAGTGTTCATGGTAATCAGTTTCTGCAGCACGCTTCGCGCCTCCTCGGTTTGGCCTACCCGGCCCAGCAGATATCCAAAGGCCGGCAGAGCGCGGCGGTCCTGGCCGTCGATCGCCAATGCTGCGCGATATTGCTCTAAAGCCGCCGAAAATTGCCCTTTCGCTTCGTACGCCATGCCCAATGCCACATAAGCGCGGCCGTAGTCGCGTTTGAGTCGAAGCGCCGATCGGGCGCTGGCGATGGACTCGTCCATCTGATGCCGATCCAGCAGCACTTCCGCTTGCTTCCAGGCGAGGACCGGCAACGCGGGCAGCTCGGCGCGCGCTCTCCGCAATTCCAGTTCAGCCTCATGACATCGTCCGGTTTCGCGAAGCAGATCCGCAAATTCGACAATGGCGTAAGCAAGATGGCCGTCAAGATGAATGGCACGCCGGTATTCCCTCTCCGCTCCTGCCAGATCCCAACGCAAATAGAACAGCACCAGCGCGAGATTGGCGTGCGCGATCCCCAGCTTGTCATCGAGCGCTACCGCACGCCGCGCGGCAGCTTCCGCATGCTGCGCGTCACGCTCGGCATCTCGTCCCACATAGGGAAAGGCGTACTCGTATGCTTCTGCCAGCGAAGCCCACGCCCTCGCGAAAGAAGGCGCTTGCGCAACCGCATATTCATAACGCTCGATTGCGCGCAGCAGGATTTGCGGAGCGCCCAGCTCGAAACTACCTGTGTGGGGGTCCTGCGCCAGCAGCGCGTTTCCCTCTTCCCATGCCGCCAGTGCTTCAGGCGGCACGTTTCCGGCATCGGGGTGCTTCGACTTTGTGGGACGCGCCGCCAGGCAAATCGCCAGTACGCACAAGCCGGCCAGCACCATCCACGGCGCCCACTGGCCGAAT
This sequence comes from Bryobacteraceae bacterium, assembly GCA_036557945.1. GTDB lineage: Bacteria > Acidobacteriota > Terriglobia > Bryobacterales > Bryobacteraceae > Bog-105. The sequence continues at coordinate 3,427 of DATBGM010000254.1, forward strand.
CCCCATCGGTGAGGCCGCCGCCCCTGCGTTCCGACTGCTCGCGGTGATGTTACCGCTACCACGCTACTCTCCAGCGCCGCTGCCTCCGGGTCACGCCGCTCGAACTGCGGCACATAGCTGCCCTTTGGAATCGTAATCGCTACCGGATCGCGGCTCCCCTGCTCGCGATAATAGTTCGTCAGCTTACTTCGCAGGCGCGTCGCTTCTACGCGTACCATCGAATCGATTTTTGGATCATAATCGCTCGACCGTTGATAGAGATCGGTTGCGATCACCAGCTCTTTGATCTCCGCAGCAAAGCCTGCCAACGTTTTTTCCACTACATAGCGAAGAAAAGCGGCGGTTCGCTCGGCAGCCGCAAAGCGCTTGTCGGCAAGAATGCGCTCCAGCTGCTGTAGAACTTCATCGGTTGTCACCACCGCTTCACAGACTGCCTTCATGCACAACTCCGAGATTATTATCGGGGCACTTTCCATTCGCAAAGTAAAGGACCGATCAAAATTTCGTCAACTCCGGCGATTTTGGGCTCTGGCCTGTTATGTAACGCGCGCGTAACAGCCTGAAACTCACTCAGAAGCGGGTTTTCCTTTTATCAATGAGGCAGGAGAAAAGCCGAATGAACAATTTGATCAAGCGCAGAGCTCTATTTGCCGCGCTCTTCTGCTCTACACTGCTTCCAGCCGCGCTACCGGCGACGGACTTGTCCGCAAGCCACCGCCAGCGCCCAAAACTGGACCTGTGGGCACGAACCGAGCTTTACTTCGGTTCAGACAAGCACGACGGCACGGTTGTTACACGCGAAGAATTCATGCAGTTCGTGGATCGTGAAATCACGCCGCGTTTTCCCGATGGTCTGACATTGTTAACAGGCTACGGCCAGTTCCTCGACTCCAGCGGTGTCATCGAAAAAGAACGATCCATGGTCCTGATCCTGCTGTACCCGCTTACTTCGTTCGAGTCGAGCAAAAAAATTCAAGAGATTCGCGACAGTTACAAACATTATTTCCGGCAGGAATCGGTGCTGCGCGTGGACTCGGTGTCAAATGTCTCGTTCTGAAGCAGTTTCGATACGCAACGACATGGCTGCGCGCGCGCGGCATGCAAGCGGGCCCGGGTGCACGCAACCGGGTTCGCTGCAGCGTCTCTTATTAGCGGCTGATGGAACACTGACCGAAATGCTGGAGGCGCTCTATCAGGAAGAGCTTCACGTTGTATTAGTGAAGCAACATATCGCTCCGGTGGAACAGCGGCAAGGGTTCGATCTGCTCTATCTTTCGCCTGTGGAACCGGTGCTGACCAGAACGGTCGTTATCCAGGGCACCGACTCCGGTAACGCCTATGTGTATGCAGAATCCTGTATCGCCCTAAACCGCCTGGACGCGACAGTGCGACGAGGCTTGCTGGAAACCGGTACCGGTCTCGGCAAGCTCTGGAAAAGAAATCGCGTCGAAACTTTTAAGGAAGTGCTGGAGGCAGGATTGGAACCGGCACGTTTTCTCTCCCGCTATTTCGATGTCCATCCCGAACATCCTCTTCTGCTTCGCCGCTGCCGCGTGTCATCGAATCGGAAGCCGGTAGCGCTTCTGACGGAATACGTGCGTTGTCCTACCGACTGACTTGCCGGCGTAGTCTATGAGACCGGTTAACGAAGGAACCCTTGGAGAATTCATATGTTCAATCGATGTTCTTCTCTTGTTTTGGCAAGTATTCTAAGTCTCTCCGGGATCGGCGTTCTTTTTGCGCAGGTCGACTCGGAAGAGAACGACTATTTGCTGCGCGGAAGATTTCACGAAGGCAGGCGGCTGTTTGAGCGCGAGACATTCGGCGGTAACGGCCGCACCTGCGAGACGTGTCATAGTGCGGCCACTGGTACCGTATCGCCCGAAGATGCCCGGCGGCGCTTTGCTTACGATAAGCGCGATCCGTTATTTAGCCACGACGGCAGCGATGATGGATTCGGCCACGGCGTTACCCGAATATTGCGCGATGCGACTATTCTCGTGACCATCGCTCTGCCGTTCAATGTGAGCCTGGCAGACGATCCGGCTGCCAGATCGGTTACGCTAAGACGCGGCATCCCTACTACGCTCAACACGCCCGCGCTCGACACGGTTCTGATGGTCGACGGCCGCGAGCCCGACCTGGAAACACAGGCCCGTAACGCCATTCGCAATCACGCACAAATCAATTTTGTGTCTAACGCCGAACTCGAACGAATCGCCGCCTTCGAACGTACCGCTGAGTTTTTCAGTTCTCGAAAACTGCGCCGCTTCGCGCGCGGTGGTCCGGCTCCCGAATTGCCGGAAGGCCGTACAGAATCGGAAATTCGCGGACGGCGTTTCTTTGTCGACGGTTTTTCCGCCGATGACCGAAAACTTGGAATTTGCGCGGTCTGCCACAGCGGTCCGATGCTCAACCAAACCAACCGCTTCGCGCCTCCGCCGCTTACCGCCGGACTGCGATTCCAAACCGTCTTGGTTTCCGAATTGAATGCCGCGGAAAACCCGGTCCGGGAGTTTATCTTCCAAAATCCGGACGGGACCAAGACATCGATCAAAAGTCCCGATCCGGGCCGTGCTCTGATTTCCGGTGAATCGCAAAACACACGTTTCGACAACATGAACGCCTTTAAGATTCCCAGTCTTTGGGGCGTTCGTGATACCGCGCCTTATTTTCACGACAACTCAGCAAAAACGCTGGAAGACGTCGCACTACATTACGCGAAGTTCTTCACAATCGTGACGGCCCCAAATCCATTGGTTCTCAGCGAAGAAGATCAGAAGGACATCGTGGCATACCTGAAACTCCTGAACTGATGGCCGATAGGTAAGGAAGAGAAATGGCTCCCGTGATGGATACGTTTTGAACACTTTCGTTGCAAACACAGGGGCCTATGGGCAGAGTGCCGGGCGCGGGCCTCGGGCGAAGCTCGGGTCAGCGGTAGAGCGCGGCGGGGTCGTCATACCAATCGAGGTGAATGCCGCGGTTTTCGCAAGCCTCCGACGAGAAAGGGTTATCGACATATCAGCCCTCGTTGTAATCCGCGGACAAGTCGAAGATCGCGTGCGTCATTGTACATCGAGTTAGGGCGCGCTGGAGTCAACAATTCAATTTTCAGTGGGTGTCGCATTTCTGAATTGCCGTACGGATCGGCTTCGTAATTCGGGGCGCGATTCTCAGATTTTGCGACTGAAAAGCTGCGCGCCTCGC
>DATBGM010000255.1:0-16546 GCA_036557945.1 Bryobacteraceae bacterium
GGTGGCAAAGCTCTGATCGTTACGATAAGAAGGAATCAAACTATGATCGTTTCCGATATTGGTGTACCCGCTGATCTGGAAGAACGGCAGTCCGCTTTCTCGCGGATCGGGGCCATTCGTTCCCGGAATTCCGAACACATCCGAACCCCAGTTCTTGCCAAAATCCTGTCCGGTACTGATGTGTCCCAGACGGGTGAACCCATAGGTCGCATCGTAGATTTTGTTCGAACTCAGCGTGTAGGTGTAACCGACTGTTGCGATATTTACTGTAGTGTCACCCGTGGCCGCACCGCCATCACAAAGGCAAGGGCCGCCTGCCGCGCCAAGGCCAAATACACCCACGACATCCGCTTGCATGTAGCCATAGCGAGCAAACAAGCGAAACTTGTCAGTGATATTGATGTCGGTTTTGAAATCGACATTCTTCCGGTCCATTTTCTGGCTGGCCGAATTAAAGAAGTTATTCGTAAACCCGGGACGGTTCGGGAGCGGGAGCAGATCCTGAACCTTCATTGCGATCGGATCGATGACCGGAACCTTGTTGTTTGCAAACGGGATGCGTCCTGTGCCGTCCGGATTACCCGTACTCGGATCATAAATCGTGGCGCCGGTCGCACTGAAATCACCCGCCCGTTGATCCGCTGTCGGCACCGTAAACAAAGAATTTCGGTTCTGGCGCTCGAACAGTCCTTCATAGCCGCCGAAGAAGAACCACCGGTTCTTTATAAAGGGGCCGCCGAGCGTGAAACCGGGGATGGTGCGAATGCTTTTCGGCTTTTTGGGATCCGTAAAGAAATAATTCTTCGCCCCGAAGTAACTGTTTTCGAGATAACCGAAAGCAGAACCGTGGATCTGGTTCGTGCCGGATTTCGTGATGACCGTTATAGCTGCACCGCCGGCCATACCCTGGTCGGCGTCGAAATTGTCTGTTGCAATGTTCACGTTCGCGATTGTTTCCGCCGGTGGAACATAGACCGTATGATGCGGTAGCCACACAAAGACATTCACCGCGCCGTCCAGACGCGTGCTGTTGTTGTTCCGGTTCGTTCCATTAATATTGGTGCTTAGCGCGCGCGCCGGGGTGTCCGTGTTGGCGTTCTGAAACGTAGCGGGAGTCGAGCCCGGAACCAGATCGATCAAGCTCTGATAGTTCCGGTAATTCGACATCGGCATGCTTTCTATTTCTCTTGCGCTCAGCTCGGTGTGAACGTCCGCTTTGTCGGCTTGCAACTGTACGGCGGCGGCTTCGACGGTCACCTGCTCGGATACGTTGCCAACTTCAAGCGCCGCATCACCGCGCACGACTGTATTTGCGGTAACGGTGACACCGGTCCTCTCGAGAGGCCGGAATCCTTTTGCGTCATATTTGATGTCGTACGTTCCCGGCGGCAAATCAGAGAGCGTATATCAGCCGCTGGAATCCGAAGTGGCGGTACGGCTCTGTCCGGTAGCTTTATCGGTAATTGTGACGGTGACGTTTGGAACGGTCGCACCGCTCGGGTCGGTCACTTCGCCGACCACGGAACCGTACAGAACCTGGGCGAACGATCTGCCGCCGAATGGAATAATAGCCAGGCAGATAAACAGAACGAGCAGAGACCTGAAGCGCATAAACCCTCCCTGGAGTCGGCCGACAACAATAGCCGCTTCGCAGTAATTCCCCTACTGCCTTGCAATGATAGGCCGCACGACCGTGATTGTCAATACTTTTGCTTAGCTTAACTTCGTTTCTTTTGTTTAGTTTCGATCACAACCATCGGATGGGCGCGGGAGAGATCGGCTCACGAATGTTTCTGAATCCTATCTATTTCGACAATTATCAATATGTATAAATGTGGGTCGTCAAACTTGCCCTGAACCGTCCCTACACCTTCCTGGTGCTCGCCGTTCTCATCCTCTTGCTCGGCTTCTCCGCTGTCGTATCGACGCCGACTGATATCTTCCCGAAGATCGATATTCCCGTCATCAGCGTTATCTGGACTTATGACGGCCTGCCCACAACCGAAATGGAGCGGCGCGTCACCACCTTCAGCGAATTTGTGATGGCGCTCGTGAACGATGTCAAAAGCATCGAATCGCAGACGCTTAGCGGCGCCTCCGTAATCAAAATTTATTTCCATCCGCAGGTGCGAATCGATGCCGCCATGTCGCAGGTCACCTCGGCCGTGCAGGGCATCCGGTTTCGCATGCCGCCCGGCATCAACCCGCCCTGGATTCTGCGTTTCGGCGCCGATACCGTGCCGATCATCCAGCTTGCGTTGAGCAGCAATACGCTTTCGGAATCCGCGCTTTATGACTACGGCCTCTTTCGTGTCCGGCAGCAGCTTTCGACTGTCCCCGGCACGTTGCTGCCCGCCCCCTACGGCGGTAAGGCACGGCAGATCATGGTCGATCTGGACCCGCAGGCTCTGACGGCGAAGGGCATCACGCCGCTCGACGTAAGCAGCGCTATCAATGCGCAGGATGTGACATTGCCGACCGGAACCGTAAAGGTCGGAAATCGCGATTACTCCATCACCACCAACAGCAGCCCGCAGAATCCAGAGGAGTTAAACCGCGCGCCGGTAAAGAACGTGAACGGCACCTTGATCTACATGCGCGACGTGGCGCACGTGCACGACGGCTACGCGGTACAGCAGAGCGGCGTGCGGCGTGATGGGCAGCCTGCCGTTCTGCTGTCGATCATGAAGACGGGCAGCGTCTCGACGCTCGATATCGTCAACCAGATCAAGAATAAAATCCTGCCCACCACGCGCGCCGCCGCGCCGCCCGGCATGAAGGTCTCCGAGCTATTCGATCAGAGCATTTTCGTGCGCGGCTCGATTCACGGCGTGTTGCGAGAGGGTTTGATTGCGGCTTGCTTAACAGCCGCCATGATCCTGCTGTTTCTGGGAAGCTGGCGCAGCACGCTTATCATCGCGATCTCGATTCCGCTTTCGATTCTTGCTTCCATCAGCGTGCTCAGCGCAATCGGGCACACGCTGAACGTGATGACACTGGGCGGCCTGGCGCTCGCCATCGGCATTCTGGTAGACGATGCCACCGTCACGATCGAAAACATTCACCGCCACATCGGCCGCAAGCCGCTGCGGGAGGCGATTCTGGATGGCGCTTCTGAAATTGCCGGGCCGACGTTCATCTCGACGCTGACGATCTGTATCGTTTTCGTTTCGGTCGTATTTCTGACCGGCCCGGCGAAATACCTGTTCACGCCCATGGCGCTGGCGGTCGTCTTTGCCATGCTTGCGTCTTACATTCTTTCGCGCACGCTGGTTCCGGTGCTGGTGCGTTTTCTTCTGCAGCACGAAGACCACAACGAGGGCCCGGCGCGCAGCGGCTTCGCTCGCATCCATGAACGCTTCAACGAAGGTTACGAGGGGGTGCGGGCACGCTATACGGCAGCTCTTCACTGGTTCCTCGCCATACCCAAACGCGCTTTCTGGTTGAGCGGCGCGCTGATGGCTACCCCCTTTCTGCTCGTGCCCTTTGTCGGCCGCGATTTCTTTCCGAATGTCGACGCCGGCCAGCTTCGCTTGCATGTGCGCGCGGCGCCGGGAACGCGGCTGGAGCAGACGCGGGTCATCTTCAGCAATGTCGAACGCGAGATTCGCCGCACGATCCCGGCGCGCGAGCTCGACCTGATGATCGACGACATCGGACGCTCTCCCGAAACCTTCAACCTTGCCTTTGGCGATGGCGCAACTATTGGGTCTTTCGACGGCGAAATTCTGGTCGCGCTCAAAAAAGATCAGCACGCGCCGACCGAGGGCTACGTCAAGGAGCTGCGCCGCAGGCTGCCGCCGATGTTCCCCGGCCTGATGTTCTATTTCCAGCCCGCCGATATTGTCAGTCAGATTCTCGATTTCGGCTTGCCGGCGCCCATCGATGTGCAGGTTGTCGGCTATGGGGGCAAGGCAAATTACGACGTCGCGCGTGAGTTGGAAAGCCGCATCCGGCGTATTCCGGGCGCGGTGGACGTGCATCTTCAGCAGGTACTGAACGGGCCGAGTCTCCATCTCGATATCGACCGTTCGCGCGCCGCCGAATTCGGCTTGACCGAGCAGGATGTCTCGAACAGCGTCTATGTTTCGCTCGCCTCGAGCGCGCAGGTGACGCCCAATTTCTGGCTCGATCCCAAGATGGGCATGACCTATATGGTGGCGGCACAGACGCCGCAGTACCGCGTCGCGTCACTGAACGCCGTAGAGAACATTCCGATACCGACCAAAAACGGCACGACCGAACTGCTCAGCAACATGGCGAAGATATCGCACGATATTCAGCCGGTCAACGCCAACCATCGCAATGTGCAGCCGGTATTCGATGTCTACGCCAACGTGCAAAACAGCGACCTGGGCGCGGTGGCGGGCCGCATACAGAAGGTAATCCGCCAATATCAGGGAAAACTTGCGCCGGGAAATTTTATCGAAATGCGCGGCGAGGCAGCCAGTATGCAGGAGGCGTTCACGCGCTTCGGTCTCGGCCTGGTGTTCGCCGCCATGCTTGTTTATCTGCTCATGGTGGTGAATTTCCAGAGCTGGCTCGATCCGTTCATCATCATTACGGCATTGCCCGGCGCGTTTTGCGGTATCGTTTGGGCGCTGTTTCTGACACAGACCACGTTCAACGTGCCCAGCCTGATGGGCGCCATCATGAGCATCGGCGTGGCAACCGCCAACAGCATCCTGCTCGTGACGTTCGCCAAGGAGCGCTCGGCTGCCGGCCGCAGCGCGTTTGAAGCTGCGGTTGAAGCAGGCTCGACGCGATTGCGGCCGATCTCGATGACAGCCCTCGCCATGATCATCGGCATGATACCGATGGCGCTAGGCCTCGGCGAAGGTGGCGAGCAGAATGCGCCGCTGGCGCGCTCGGTCATCGGCGGCCTCGCGCTTGCCACCGTGGCCACGCTCTTTTTCGTCCCTTTGATGTACAGCGTTCTGAGCAGTCGTTCAACGAACCGGGAGTCATTCTAAATGCACTTAGACGAACCAATTATCGAAGAATATTCCGGCGCGCCCATTACTCCGAAGCCGCCTAAGCGCAAACCGGCGCTATATGTAGCCGGCGCGACTCTGTTTTTTTTGCTGCTGGCGGCCGGAGTTGTGCCGAAGCTCATCCGCAGCTCGGAAGCTGCCGGTGTCGCGCACGCTGCGGAAACGGCCATTCCGGTGGTGACGGTTGCCCGGGCACAGCCTGCGCCGCCCAGTTCCGAACTTACTTTGCCCGGGAACGTGGAAGCCGTCTATGTCTCTTCCATCTACGCGCGGAGTAACGGCTACGTAAAGAAGCGGCTGGTCGATATCGGCGATCGGGTGAAGGCCGGTCAGTTGCTGGCGGAGATTGAGTCGCCTGAGGTGGAGCAGGAGCTCTCGCAGGCCATTGCCGCGCTTGGCCAGACGCGCGCAGCCTACGAGCAGGCCACGGCGAATTTCGTACAATCGCAGGCGGCCGTAAACCAGGCGCACGCAAATGTAGACCAGTCCGCAGCCAACCAGGAGATTGCGCGCACCACCGATCAGCGCTGGAGCCGGCTGGTGAATCGAGGCGTGCTTTCGAAACAGGACGGAGACGAAAAGCGCTCGGCCTTCGCGGCGCGCAGCGCGGAAGTTGCGGCCGCCCAGGCGAATCTCGCCACAGCCGAGGCAAACGTAAAAGCGCAGCAGGCAAACATCACGGCGGCCCGAGCCAACATCGCCGCAGCACAGGCTAACGTAAATCGTCTGCGCCAGATGGTCTCGTTTGAAAACGTCACGGCGCCCTTCGACGGCGTCATTACCGAGCGCCACGTCGAACGCGGCGACCTGATTACGGCCGGGAGCGGCGCCGCGCAAACCAGTCTTTTCGCCATTGCGCAGGCCAATCTGCTGCGCGTCCAGGTGCACGTGCCGCAGGCCTATGCGCCGGATATCCAGAACGGGCAGGCAGCGCAGCTCGATGTGCACGGCCGCAGCGGAAGCCCAATCATCGGCCGGGTAGTTCGTTCGGCAAATTCGCTGAATTCCGACTCGCGGACGCTGCTCGCCGAGGTCCAGGTCGATAATCGCGACGGCGCTCTTCTGCCCGGAATGTATGCCGATGTGAAGTTCACGCTTCCGCGCGGACGGAGCCTAGTGCTGATACCGGCCGACACGCTCGTGGTCAACGGACAAGGCACGCGCGTGCTGCGTGTAATGCCGGATGGCAAGTTGCATTTCATTCCGGTCACGATCGGGCGCGACCTGGGCGCGCAAGTGGAAGTGACCGACGGCTTACATGGCGATGAAGAACTCGTGGCCAATCCGGGCGACGATCTGAGCGAAGGGCAAGCGGTACGTGTGCAGGCGCGGAATGCGCATCAGGCGGAGAAGTCTTGAGGCGTAACGTGCGTATATTTGCTTTTCTCTTGCTCGCGTGCAGTGCGCTGGCCGCCCAGGCGAATTGGGGAACGATTGCGCAAGGCTATCGCAAACCGGCGCTTCCCGCGCCACGGCTGGCGAATTCCAAACGGCTCGAAGGCCTGGTTCGCGACGGCAAGCTGTATCTTTCACTCGAAGACGCGATTGCGCTCGCGCTCGAAAACAACCTGGATCTGGAGTTACAGCGTTACGATCTCGCAATCGCGGATACGGATATCCTGCGCGCGAAAGCCGGCGCGTTTCCACGCGGTGTTGCGCTTTCGATCCACGAGGGTCCGGCGGGCGTCGGCGCTCCGAGCGTGAGCACGAGTATCAGCGGCACTGCGACGCTTGGCGGCGGCGATACACCCGCGCTGAACGGCGTCGTGGGCAATGGAACAGAAACCGATCTTTCGATCTTCGGCTCGATACCACTCGCGACCGGGCCCGCCGTGCCGCAATTTGATCCGACGCTCACCGCAACATTCGCCTGGAATCACACGTCCGATCCGCAAAACAGCATCTTTCTGCCGGCCGGCCTTCGTTCTCTGAATGGGGACACAACGGTGGGCAACGTCGCGCTCGAAAAGGGCTTCGTTACAGGCGCCAAAGCAACGGTCGGCTGGGACAATCTGCATCAGGACATCAACAACCCGCTGCTGACCTACAATCCTTCGACAGCTTCCGATATTTACCTCAATTTCAGCCAGCCTGTACTACGCGGATTCGGGCCCGCGGTGAACAATCGCTATGTTCGCATCACCAAAAATAACCGGAAAGTGTCCGATCTGGTCTTTGAACAGCAGGTGATCAGTACAGTAGATGCGGTCGTGCGCCTGTATTGGGATCTGGTAAGTTTGAATCGCGATGTTGCGGTTCGCGACGACGCTTTAGCCGCAGCCGAGCGCCTGCTGGCCGACAACAAAGCCGCGAATGAAGAAGGGACGCGCGCGCCGATCGATGTAACGCGTGCAGAGGCAGAAGTAGCGCGCCGCCGCCGCGACCTGGATGTTTCGAAGACGCTGGCGCGACAGCAATCGGAGATTTTCAAAGATTACCTGACACGCAGCGGCTTCGAGAGCCGCTTGTCGGAGATAACAGTGATGCCGACGGACACGGTGAAGATACCGCCGAGCGAACCGCTTCCCTCCATGCAGGAGATGCTCGCGGCGGCACTCCGCAACCGTCCCGAGCTGGCGCAAATTCGTTTGCAGCTTGAAAATGCCGGGATTAGTTTGAAAGGCAGCAGGAGCGCGCTCCTGCCTGAGCTGGACCTTGTCGCTAGCGCCCGCAACAACGCGCTCACAGGCGACGCGAACCTGCTGGCAAATGGCGCCGGGATTCCACGCGATCCGCTACTCCTCGGCGGTTACGGCGGCGCTCTCGGACAAGTGGCGGACCGCAATTTCCCGGATTATGGGGTGGGCGTTCAGCTCAGTATTCCGCTCGCGAACCGGGCGGCGCGGGCCGACCTGGCGCGCGATCAGTTGCAGCTCAGGCAGCAGGAGATTCGCATACGCCAGCTCGAAAAGCAAATTAAGCTCGAGATCACAAACGCCGCCCTGGCCGTCGAGCAGGGCCGCGCCAGTTACGAAGCCGCGGTTCGTGAACGCATCCTGCAACAGCAGACAGTGGACGCCGAGATCGAAAAGTTGAAAGTCGGTGCTTCTACCAGCTATCTCGTGATTCAATATCAGGGAGATTTAGCCCAAGCGCAATCTGCGGAGATTTCTGCTCAAAGTGATTACATCAAGGCCCGCACCGCTCTCGACCGCGCGCTCGGTAATTTACTTGCTGTCAATCATGTCTCGCTCGCCGATGCGATCCGGGGAGAAATGCCTCGCTGATTCAGGTAGCAAGGATGCGCAGCCATGAAGCTGAAGCAAATCGCGAAAGTAGCCAAGGCGCTCTCGGATGAAACACGCCTCCACATTTATGAGTCGATTGCAAAGGTCGAGGAAGCCAACTGCGGTCACATCTGTGCGCTGGAACAAGTGGGCGGGCCATCGGTTTCGCACCATCTGCGTATTTTGAGCGAAGCTGGACTGGTCGATTCACGCCGGCAGGGCCAGTTCATTTATTACCGCGCACGGCCGGAAGCGATCGACGAGTTTACCAGTCAATTGATCCGCTTCTTTCCCCAGCACCGGAAGTAACCATGCTCGAGTTTACGGGAAAACATGTGCTGGTCACGGGCGGCACAAGCGGTATCGGCCGGGCTATCGCACAGACGTTCATGCTTGCCGGGGCGAACGTGGTTTCCGCCGGATTAGCGGGCGAGGAAGAACTGCCGCCGCCGGTCAGAACGGAGTTTGCGGATATAACCGACACCAATGCAGTCGATTCCCTGCTGGCCGGCATTCCCCGCCTCGATATTGTGGTGAACGCAGCCGGCATCATTCGACGCGATAAGGAGTTCGACCTTGACGTTTTCACGGAAGTGCTGGATGTGAATCTCATCGGAGCCATGCGCGTGTGCATGGCGGCGCAGCCGAAGCTTTCGGTGGCGGGCGGCTCGATTGTAAATATCGCGTCCATGCTGAGCTTCTTCGGCGGCGGCCGTGTGCCGGCTTATAGCGCAAGTAAAGGCGGTATCGTGCAACTGACGCGCTCGCTGGCGATTGCCTGGGCGCCAGATCGTATACGCGTGAACGCAGTTGCGCCCGGCTGGATCTCCACCCCGCTTACACAATCGCTTCAGAGCGACGCCAGACGCTCCGCCGAGCTCGTTTCACGCACGCCGCTCGGGCGCTGGGGGCGTCCCGAAGAAGTCGCCGGCCCGGTTTTGTTTCTCGCTTCCGATCTGGCCTCCTTTGTCACCGGAGCGGTTATTCCGGTCGATGGCGGCTATTCGGCTTCCTGATCCATATGACTACGCATCCGCTATCGCCTGAACAGATCGTCACCAGCGCCATCCCCGAAGACGAGCGCGTCTGGGTGCCGCAGGCGCCAAACGTCTGGTTCCGTCCTCTCATGCTCAACACGCTGAATGGCCAATGGTGCAACCTGCTGCGGGTCCGCCGTGCGGGAATTCTCAGCCGCCATCGCCACCCTGCACCGGTACACGGTTACGTGATTAAAGGTTCCTGGCGCTACCTCGAACATAACTGGATAGCACGCGCCGGCGACTATGTGTTCGAACCGCCGGGGGAGACACATACGCTCATCGTGGATAGCGATGTGGAGGAAATGATTACATTCTTCAACATCTCGGGCTGCATGTATTATGTCGATGAACACGATCGCCATACCGGATTTGAAGACGTATTCACAAAGATCGACATGTGCCGCAGGCACTACCGCGAGATTGGGCTTGGCGAAGCGTACGTCGACCAGTTCGTTCGGTAAGAAGCGCACGAAAAGTCGAATCCCATCCATTGATCGGAATTGGGGGATTACACTTGAAGATGGCCAGTTAAGAGATGAACATCTCGGTTAAGAGTGAATACGCACTAAAGGCTGTTTTCGATCTCTCCTCTCAATACCTGGCATCCTCGCGGTCGGCTAACATGCCGCCGGTCAAGATCGCAGATATCGCCAAGCGCCAGAAGATTCCGCAAAAGTTCCTGGAGCTGATACTCGCGGGATTGAAGCAGAGCGGATTCGTCGATTCGCGCCGGGGAGCAGAAGGCGGCTACCTGCTTGCGCGCTCGCCCGATACGATCACAGTCGGCGATGTGCTGCGTGCGGTTGAAAACTTTCGCACCACCGGGCGGCACTCGAACGACAATCCGTTCAGCGAGATCTGGAACCGTGTGGATACCGCCGTATCGGACGTGCTCGACAAGACAAGTTTTGGCGAAATCGCGCGCGAATGGCAGCAGAAGCACGCGCAGTACGTTCCCAACTGGGAAATCTGAAAAGGTACCGTTTGATCTATCAAGACAATTCATTCAGCATCGGCCGGACTCCACTTATTAAGCTCAACCGCGTCACAGACGGCGCAAAAGCAACCGTGCTGGCGAAAATCGAAGGACGCAATCCCGCCTTTTCGGTAAAGGACCGGATCGGTGCAGCTATGATCTGGGACGCCGAAGAGCGCGGCCTGCTCAAACCGGGCAAGGAGATCGTTGAGCCGACGAGCGGGAACACGGGTATTGCGCTGGCGTATGTGGCGGCGGCGCGCGGCTATCCGATTACGCTGCTTATGCCCGACACTATGTCGCTCGAACGGCGGAAGGTGCTGAAGGTTTTGGGGGCGAACCTGGTGCTTACCGAAGGCGCGCAGGGCATGAAAGGCGCGATCGCGAAAGCGGAAGAAATTCTGGCCTCCGACCCCGCCCGCTACTTCCTGCCGCAGCAGTTCAGCAATCCGGCAAATCCTCGTATCCATTTCCAGACGACCGGGCCGGAAATCTGGGAGGATACCGAGGGTGCCGTAGATGTCCTTATTTCGGGAGTAGGAACGGGTGGAACCATTACCGGCGTTTCGCGCTACATCAAGCAGGAAAAGAAATGGCCGCTGCTCTCGATCGCCGTCGAGCCGACCGGCAGCCCGGTAATCCAGCAAACGATGAACAGAGAGGAACTAAAACCGGGGCCACACAAAATCCAGGGACTCGGTGCTGGTTTTGTACCAGAAAACCTTGACCTTTCGGTGGTTGATCGCGTCGAGCTGGTAACCAACGAGGAGTCGATCGAGATGGCGCGCCGGCTCTCAAGAGAAGAAGGCATTCTGTCCGGGATCTCCTGCGGAGCGGCAGTCGCGGCGGCGGTACGTGTGGCGCGGGAGGCCGAAATGGCTAATAAGAAGATCGTGGTGATACTGCCCGACGCCGGCGAACGTTACCTAACTTCCGCTCTTTTCGAAGGGATGTTCGAATAAGCGATAACACCTTTTATCGGCTAATAATATCGATATATATAAGTAAATTTTCTTCGTTTGAGGCAACCCTTTTTCGCTTTCATGCGTTCTAATAAGTACATCCCCGTAACTGAGCGGGTGCTTAATACCACCTACCCAACCCCAAGCACCCGCTCAACTCCAGCGCGCTCACAACAGTAAGCTAAGCTAACTGGCCGCCGTCCACAAACAAGAGAACTCCGTTGACGTACGCAGCATCGGAAGATGCCAAAAAGAGCGCCGGACCGGCTACGTCCTCGGGCGTTCCTAAACGTCCGAGCGGAATCAGCCCCGATTGCGGTCCATATTTCTTCTGAAAGGCTTCATCCTGCAGGATAGGCTCCGTCAGACGGGTGCGGATGAGCCCTGGCCCGATGGCGTTCGAGTTGATGCCGTGAGGTCCGAGCTCGCGCGCGAGAGTTTTGGCGAGGAGATACAAGCCCGCTTTAGACGCATTGTAATGCGCAAGCTGCGCTTCGCCGTCCCAGGAGTTTGTGGATGCCATGAAGACCAGCTTGCCCGAGCGACGCGCGACCATGCCGGGAGCAAACGCACGCGCGGTAAGGAATGCGCCGCGCAGGTTCACCTCCTGCGTAACATCCCAGGTTGCTTCGTCCATTTCGAGGAATGGAATCGCCGGAGCGATGCCCGCGATATACATGAGCACGTCCAGATGGCCGTGCCGGTCAAGTACCTGTTTCGTCATGCGCCGAATCTGGCTCGCATGGCGCACGTCGCATTCGAGAGCGGTTCCGCCGATAGCATGCGCGACTTTCTCCGCTTCGGGAAGATCAATGTCGGCGATGGTAACGGTCGCGCCCTCGGCAGCGAGGCGAAGCGCGATCGCCCGCCCGATGCCATGGGCGCCGCCTACGACGAGCGCGGTTTGGCCGACGAAGCGGGTCAAGGTTTTATCCGAGACACTCATCAGAGATCATTGTTTGTGAAGTGAAACAGCTTGACAAGACGAACGCTGCCAAGTGTTTCTGCATACGATTTCGAAGGGTGTTGGTAGCGCTAAGGGGAATCGAACCCCTATTTAAGCCTTGAGAGGGCTCCGTCCTAACCGTTAGACGATAGCGCCAAAACGCGAGGCACTCCCAGTATAACGGGCTAAACGGACGCGACAAAGTCTACAGCGCAGCGGGCATCGGCAATGCACTCTTCGCCAGCGCTTTGGCAATCAAATTCACCGCTTCGACTTCGCTCACCGACTTTGCCACCGATGTTTCCAGGATCAGCATGCTACGCGCCCGCTCCAGCATCTTCTTTTCGCGAAACGAAAGCGGCTTCGACAATTGAATCAATACGAGCGCCTTAAACACTTCTGCGATCTCGAGCAGACTGCCTCCGCGCATGCGATCGGAATTCTCTTTGAACCGGTCCTTCCAATCCTGCGCGCAGCAGGGGCGACCCGCCGCCAGGAACGTCAGAACACGATTGATCTCGCTGCACTTGGTGACCTTCCGCAGCCCCAAATCGTTCACATGAGAGAACGGCACCATCACCGTCATACTGCTCG
This sequence comes from Bryobacteraceae bacterium, assembly GCA_036557945.1. Taxonomy (GTDB): domain Bacteria; phylum Acidobacteriota; class Terriglobia; order Bryobacterales; family Bryobacteraceae; genus Bog-105. The sequence goes on from DATBGM010000255.1 coordinate 12,740, forward strand.
GCGCAAGGCGTAACAGATAAAAACGCTCTTGCTGGGCGCCAAACGAACGGGAACTGATGTTTTCGATCGTACCAACGCCGTGGTTCGGATAAACCACCTTCTCACCGACCTGGAAGGTCATGCAGGGACCCCTTTTCTTGAGTTTTGAATAACCAGTTCGGGCTAACTGTGCCCTTAGGAATATTAAACCTGGATTAAGCGTTCGTCAAGAAAAAATTAGCTGCCACAACCGTTGCGGTAGTGTATATCCTGATCGGTCGTAAATCTTTATTTCTAAATAGAAAAGCCGGGGCAAGCCACCTGACTGCAGTGCTATAGACATGCCAGACGGCCCGCTCGGGCTGAAGTTCCTTACAGTATGTTACCAGACCAGTTTTCCAGACTCGATTTCACTTTCTGGCAGAACTGATCGGCCAAAGCACCGTCGATCAGGCGGTGATCAAAAGTGAGCGCCAGGTACGCCTGGGAGCGAATGGCGATAGCGTCGCCATCCACTATCGCGGGCACCTTTTCGACTGCACCGACTCCCAGAATCGCGACCTGGGGCTGATTGATCACCGGTGTCGCGAAGATGCTGCCGAAGCTGCCAAAGTTCGTAATTGAGAACGTGCCGCCTTGCACCTCATCCGGCTTGAGCTGGCGGGAACGGGCGCGTGTGGCGAGATCGACAATCGAGCGCTGCAAGCCCGCGACGTTTTTTTCGTCGGCGTTGCGAATAACAGGGACGATCAGGCCGCCTTCGAGCGCGACGGCAATACCGATGTTGATATCGCGATAGTAGATGATGTTCTTGCCGTCCACCGAGGCATTGAAAATCGGGAACGACCGCAGGGCTTCGGCCGCGGCGGAGGCCACAAACGGCAGGAAAGTCAACGAAAATCCGTTGCGCGCCTGAAACTCGGCCTTCGATTTATCGCGCAGCCTGGCAACTTTCGTCATATCGACGCGATGTACAGTCGTGACGTGTGCCGAAGTGCGCTTGCTCATTACCATGTGCTCGGCGATTTTCTGACGCATCGTGCTCATGGGCTCGGTCCGAACCTTGGCGGTTTCCGCGAGCGGCAGCGGGGCCGGAGCAGGAGGCGCGACTGGAGCAGCCGCTGGTTGCTGCGGTTGCGGGGCCGGACTGGGAGCCGCGTAGCTGCGCGCCGCCTGTGCGGACATATATGCCTCGACATCCTGTTTGGTGATGCGACCGCCTGCGCCCGTTCCGCGCACCTGATTCAGATCGATGTTGTATTCGCGCGCCATCTTGCGCACCAGCGGCGAGAGCGGCCCCTGCTCTTCGCTTCCATCCGCCTGCGGCTGCGGAGCGGGCGGTTGCGGCTCGGTCGGATACGGCCCGGCACTCGTGGCGACCGGCTGCGGGATCGCCTTTTGCGCGGGAGGCGGCGGGGGCGCTTGGGTTCGATTTTCCGGAGTTGCGGCAGATGGACCGACACCGCTCGCCGGCGGGGCTGTTATCACCGGCTTCGCTTCTTCCTTTTGCGCCGCAGGCTGAGCGGCAGCGGCAGGCGCAGCAGCGGCAGCCGGAGCAGCGGCGCCATCTCCAATGCGCGCTACTACTGAATTAATCCCGACCGTGGTCCCTTCCTGCACGAGCACTTCGCTCAGTACTCCTGCTACCGGCGAAGGAATCTCGGTATCCACTTTGTCCGTGGAAATTTCGAATAACGGTTCATCACGCTCGACGCGTTCACCCGGTTTCTTCAACCAGCGTGTGAGTGTACCTTCCGTGATGCTTTCGCCCATCTGGGGCATGACAACGTCAGTCATTGAATCTCCTGGTATTCTCTCTTAGCCACCCGTTCATAGCCGAACGTCTCTGCGAAGGAACCTGCGATCACGCCCTCGACTTCTTCCCGGCTGGCTGCGCATCCGAGCGTGCGAAGCGAACAGACCGGCTTCGTCAATCCGCACGGAACGATGTATTGGAAATAGCTGAGGTCGGTTTCGAGATTCAGCGCGAAACCGTGCGAGGTAATCCAACGGCTGATGTGAATGCCGATTGCGGCCAACTTGGCTCCCTTTACCCAAACACCCTCGAACCCGCGCCGCGGGATGCGCCCGGCTTCAATTCCGAAGACCGCCAGCGCATCGATCAGCGCCTGCTCCACACCATGAAAGTAAGCATGGACATCGCGTTTCCATTCTCGCAAGTCCAGAATCGGATAACCGACAATCTGGCCGGGTCCATGATAGGTAACGTCGCCGCCGCGGTCTGTTTCATAAAATTCAATGCCAGTGCGCGCGAGGATTTCCGGGCTGGCGAGTACGTTGTGCTCTTTGCCGTTGCGGCCAATCGTCACGACGTGCGGATGCTCGACAAAAAACAGCGTGTCGCATCCTTTGCCGCATTTGCGCTCTTGAACTGTTTCCAACTGGCGCGCGAGCGCATCCGCATAGCGCATGCGGCCCAAATCCTCGACAACCAACGGACGCATTTCAGATATTGATGGCGAGCCCGTATACGTTATTGAAAGCCTCGCCGATCGCCTCGTAGATGGTGGGATGCGCGTGAATGGTAGCCATCATGCTTTCCACCGTGGCTTCATTTTCCATGGCGGTAACCGCTTCCGAGATCAGCTCGAACGCTTCGGGTCCGATGATGTGGACGCCCAGAATTTCACCTAACGTTTCCTCGGCAATCACTTTGACGAAGCCTTCGTGCTTATCGAGAATGGTGGCTTTACTGTTGCCGACAAACGGGAATTTGCCGACTTTGACTTTAAAACCCTGTGCGCGCGCCTGGGCTTCCGTCAGGCCGACGCTGCCAATGCCGGGGTCCGTGTAGGTTGCGCCCGGAATGCGGTTGCGGTTGACCGGACGAACAGTTTTACCCGCGATCGTGCCGACTGCGACCATGCCTTCCGCTGTTGCCACATGTGCAAGTTGCGGAGTGCCGGCAACGATGTCGCCGATCGCGTAGACGTTCGGTTCAGCCGTGCGCTGATACGGATCCACTTTCACAAAGCCGCGATCCAGCTCGACACGGGTGTTTTCCAAACCGACGTTTTCCGTGTTCGGCTTGCGGCCGACCGCGATCAAGAGCTTGTCGAACTCCATCTCTTCGCGATTACCGTTGGCGAGGGTCGCGGTCAGGCTCACGCTCGATGCATTCTTACGGATGTTTTCGGCTTTTGCGCCGGTCTCCACGCGGATTCCGGTTTTGCGAAAGTGCTTGTCGAGTTCTTTCGAAATCTCCTCGTCTTCAACCGGTACAATGCGCGGCAGCATTTCGATCAGTGTGACCTTCGAGCCGAACCGATTGAAGATGGAAGCGAACTCGACGCCCACGGCGCCCGCCCCGATAATGCCGATCGAGCGCGGAACCAGCGGCATATCCAGGATTTCGACGTTTGTGAGAATCAGGTTCTGATCGGGCTGCAGGCCCGGCAGCATGCGCGCCTCCGAACCCATTGCAAGGATAATGTTTTTGGCTTCAATCGTCTGCGCGCCCTGTTGGGCGTTCACGGCGATACGTCCGCCGCCCTGCAGCCTGGCGTCGCCTTTGATCACGTCCACTTTGTTCTTGCGCATCAAGAACTCGATACCTTTCGAGTGCTTCGAGACGATCTTGTTTTTGCGATCGAGAACCTGCGAGTAATTAAGCTGCGGATCCTTACAGGCAATGCCCTGTGCAGCCGGATTTTTGAAGTAATCCCAAACGTCGGCGGTATGCAGCAGAGCCTTTGTGGGAATGCAGCCAACCAGCAGACACGTTCCCCCCAATCGCGGCTGCCGCTCGATGAGAGCTGTCTTAAGACCGTATTGACCGGCGCGCACGGCGGCCGAATATCCGCCCGG
>DATBGM010000256.1:0-20530 GCA_036557945.1 Bryobacteraceae bacterium
AACTGAAACCTGAAGCTGTTCGGCTCCACAGTTCGTCACCATCGAACGGTCCCGGATGAAGCCAGAGCTCATGATGTTCGCACGGAGTGATGGGTGGGCGCAGCGCATTGGCGGCGGTATCGCCACGATTCAGCAATACCTTCGCGCAAGGCTGATTGACGAACTCCATCTGGCATTTCGTTCCATTGTCATGGGCTCTGGTGAGAATATATTCGCAGGCGTGGACCTGACAGCGCTCGGTTATCGTTCTACGGAACATGTTTCCACGGAGCTCGCGATGCATGTGCTTCTTAGGAAACAGACATAGCCCGAGCCTTTTTTAGCCTATCTGGAATCGCTCGACCACACCGGTATCGGTGATCGTCGGTTCATGTGGTATTCCAGCCCATCAATTTCAGTCTTAGCCGTTCCGTCCGACTAGTCGCTGATTCGAAAGTTTGGCTTGTGAAGTCGCGATATCGGAAATTGAGTGCCGGTAACAGTTTGTCCGGAGCACTTCCAGGTGGTCCACTACCCGAAGAATTCCTTCCGAGGCCTTCATTCTCGAAACGGTTTCAGGGACAGAGTTCCCGCGTGGTCGTCGGCAGCGGTCCACTCACCAGCGTAGGATCCCATTGGAGCCAGCCCCACAAGAGAGAAGCTCAAGCGGGCTCAATCGCGGACTACGAGTCTGTTGCGCGCGGGTTTCTGCCAAGCGAAAGCAATGGTACGCTGACGGTCGGTAGAGTTGCGATAATAAAAGACCACGCGCGTTATGACCATGAAGTTGGAACTAGCCCCCCGAAGTGCAAGCAGGTTGCTGGCCCAAGCCCAGGCCAGCGGCCTTTCGCTTGAAGAGTACGCGGAAATGGTGCTACGGGAGCGGGCCGAGGAAATCGTGGTGGCGGACTCCGCCAACGAGCCTTTTTGGAAATCCTTCACACGCCAGGTGCACGCGCTGCCTGATGATGTTTTCGAGCGTCTGCCCGAAGACGGTGCGAGCGAACATGATCACTACTTGTACGGCGCGCCTAAGAGAAACGGGTGAGTGCGGTTTTCGCGGATACCTTCTACTGGATTGCACTGACCAATAAGCGCGATAGTGCACACCGCGTCGTGATGGACTTCAGCGCGAAGATGGCGCCTCACACAGTGGTCACGAGCGACGAAGTATTGACTGAGTTGCTTGCTTACTGCGCGTCTGATGAATTGCTACGCGGCGTCGCGGGTCGAGCCGTGAGCGGCCTATTAAGCAATCCTGATATCCGTGTTGTCCCGCAAAGCCGGAGTTCTTTTGTCGAAGGCCTAGCGCTCTACAATAGCCGTCCGGACAAACGTTACAGTCTGACGGACTGTATTTCGATGCAGATGATGCGACGCGAGGGCTTGACCGAAGTGCTCACGAATGACCGGCACTTTGAACAGGAAGGATTTCGGGCGTTGTTCCGGGATGTGTAGTGAGTGAAGCAAAAGACCGGCTGGGGCTGAGTACATAAAGAGTTGTTCATGAGCGGCGATACGTTGAGTCGGTAAACTCAGCTCACCTTCGCGTCGAAGCAATTTGGCCATCCTTCTCTCTTTCTGCCAGAAGACGACACACTGGTGCGATCCGGTCATGTCAATACCTTTCCACGGTTGAACTATTTTGACAGTGGACATAAGAATCTTAAGCGGCTGGTTTGAAATACAGCGAAGTCACTCGCTCCGGTAACCGACTCGGCAGCCAACGTCGGGAAACCGCGCGACCAATTCCGGGCATCATCCAAAAAACTTTGGCGCCACATCTAGCCAAGAAAGCGCACAACGGCTCGGCGCACGCTTTGCATTCTTCGTGACGGAGCCATCGCGAGCCGAACATTCGCGCCAGCGGGACACCGAAGGGGTGTAAGTCCGTCGGGCCTCCATCTTCCAAGTACGGAGACCATACGAATCATTCAAGCAGTGAAATCCGAATAGATTCCATGCTCAAGTTAAGGATGGCCTCTTTATATGAGCAACTTGAGATTACCAAGATACCAGCTTTGGCTCGGCTTGACATGCAATTCTGTGCGATTGTTTCACGCAGACAACTGATTCTAAAAGACTGGCTCCCCGACATGGATTCGAACCACGATTAACGGCTCCAAAGGCCGCTGTCCTACCGTTAGACGATCGGGGAATGAAGTGCGTGGGCGGACGCCAGCCGCACTTCAGTTTAACAGCATGGACCGGGTGTTCGTCACCAGTCCGAATAGGGAGTGCCGTCGAGCGACGCCTTGTCTGATCCGCTGCGGACGTCGAAGATGCCTGGAGGATTGGTGCTGCCCCCCACAGGCGTTTCCTCCATGATCACCTTCCAAGTGTTATCGGAGCCGGTCATCGGATCCTGCGGAATCTGGCGCAAATACCCTTCGCTCACCAGGTCCTGCAGTGACTCGGGCGCCTTTTGTTTGTCAATCGTATACTCGTCGATCATCGTGCGCAGGGTAAACAGATTGTTGCGAAGCACGCTCTCTTTCGCGCGGACGATCGATTTCTGGTAGATCGGCAGCGCGATCGCAAGCAGCACCGAAATGATCGCCATGACGACCATCAGCTCAATGAGCGTGAAGCCGCGCTGGGCCCGTTTCAAGATTTGCGCCGCTTTCGACATCACCACTCCGAATACGGCGTACCATCGCTCGCCTTGTCGAGGGTTTTGGAGTAGACGTCAAAGACGTTCTGGCCGCCCCAGGAATCGGAGGTCGGCTCGTCCTGCATGCTGCGTTTGCCCCAATCGGTATCGCCCGTCATTGGATCCTTCGGGATGCGCCGCAGGAAACGGATCTTGCCAGTCTCCTTACCGGTGCTGAGCGTGTTGTTCAGCTTCACACCCTCTACCAGCGCCTCGAGCGAAGGCGGGTAACAATAGGCATCCGGCCCGCTCGGCTGTACTTTGCCGGCGTCGCACATGTCCTTGAATTTGTCGATGGCTGTGCGCATCTCATCCAAATCGCGCAGCAGCATCTTCTCGCGCTGCCGGCGAACCTGGTAGCGCGCCGTGGGAACAGCCATCGCGGTCAGGATCATGAGAATGCTGAAGGCGACAATCAGCTCGACAAGCGTCAACCCGGCCTGCGTTCTGCGGCGCCTGGCAAGTGCAGGGTTACTCCTTCGCAACATCTACTTTCAACTTACGCTCACTTCTGCGGGTTTGGCGTAGGGTTCGCCGGCGCGGGCGCAGGCGGAAACGGCACGGTAGCAGATGCGGGGGCGGATACGGGAGTCCCGGTTAAGCCCAGCGCCGGAAATGCTGGTGTTGTCTCGGGACCCGCCGGTTTCGGAATGCCCGCGGCAGGACCTGCAGGGGTCGGCAACGTGACATCGGCCGATGACTGAGCAGGGCCCCGGTCTACTCTCTGAACGCGCTCTGTCCCGGCATAGATACCCGTACTTGCAAGGTCTCCGTAATCCAGTGACCGTACAACGTGCGGGATGACCGCGATCAGGATTTCATTGTCGACATTTTTCGTAGTCCTGCTACCAAAAAAGTAATTGAGGCCTGGAACATTACTGAATCCGGGAACGCCAGACAGCGTGTTGCTATTTTCGCGATCCGAGAGCCCGCCCAGAACGCTCACTTCGCCATCCTTCATGCGGATCTCGGCTTCATCGATCTGCTGGCCGATTACCGGCTCGTCAATGCCGGCAATATTGACTGTATTCAGCACATTCGAAAGCTCGACACGGACTTTCATAAAAACGTCACCGGGGCCGCTCACATGCGGTGTGAACTCGATCAAGGTCCCGACGTCGACTTGCTGGAATTGGGTAGTTGCATAAGGGATCGAGCCTGGCGTGGCAACCGCCGAATTCAACGATCCCGAAACATACGGGATCTTTTGCCCAATTTTCAAATTCGCCTTGCCGCCGTCAATGGCGCGGAGTTGTGGACGCTGAAGAATTTTAGTCGAAGCATCGCTCATGAGCGCCTGCACTACCGTGCTGGGCAGCGTAATCGAGTAATCGGCGCTTGAAAGATGCCCAAGTTGTGCAATCGTGATCTGTGGAGGCGTAGTTCCTGAACCTGTACCCGTGCCTGTACCGGAGCCGCCGTTATTGTTTCCATTGTTGTTATTGACGGGTGTAGGATTACGCGGCGTAAAATTGATCGGGGTCTTCAACCCGCCCTGCCCGAGCAATGCTGCACCTAGTGTACGCTCTTTATCTTTGTTAACCGACATGACGACGATGTCCAGCAGCACTTCGGATTTGGGCTTATCGAGATCGTGTATGAGTTTTTCCACCAGAGCGATCGTATCGGGTGATCCGCGCACAATAATTGCGTTCTGCGACGCCACCTGAAACATATTGGACGTGAGCTTCGCCCCTACCCGCACGCCATTAAAGATTTCCGTGAATTCGGTGGGTGTGCTGGCGTTTTGAATATAGAATACTTTGACAACTTCGTCCTGGTACTCCTGTCGTTTTTGCTCACCTTCCTGCGTGGCAAAAATCGTGTTGCGGCTGATCGGTTTCCAAAATGTATGCGTGATAAGCGCGACGTAATTCAGCGCTTCTTCGAGCGTCACATTACTGAGATCGAGATTGAAATTCTTGCCTGTTCCGCCGCCCGGATCGAGGCCGGCTGGATCGAGTAAGAGGTTGATGCCGGCCAGTTTGCAAACGCTCTCGTACAAGACGCGGGCAGGCTGATTGTTGACTTTCAGGCTGCTGATCTGGGCAGTGATGGGCTGAAGCTGCGGCGGCCCCTGGAGTGAATTGATCCGCTTTTCAATTTCCATGCGTGCACGCTCGGCGGGAGTGTAAATCGGCGTGCCCGGAGGAGCTTTGGAGCGTTCTTTCAACATAGCGGTGGTAGAGCGAATCTCCTGCAAAGCGACCTGCGATCCCGGATCGGCCAGGTAGGCTTTTTGGAATTGCAGCAATGCCGCATCGAGGTTCTGCGCTTTCAGCAGCTCACGGCCGGCTGCAATCCGCTCCTGCGCCGTTTTGGTGTGAATGCGTTGATCAAAAAGGGCGTAATTGGGGTCGTTCGGATCGGTCGCGAGTGCCTCATCGTAAAGGCTGATAGCGGCATCCCAATCCTTTTCAGCTTCCGCTTTTTGGGCCTGTTTGAAGATTTTATCGCCTTTCCGAGTGCGCGCCTGGGCGGGCGCGAACACGATCAGCAACATGGCAAAGAGCGCCACGGGCGAACCTAAGTTCCGTAAATGCTTCACCTTAAACGCATCCAGCTCATGTTTGTTCTAAATCTTGACCTCGCTCACAAAGCGTCTGCTCATGCCAGATGTCGCCCCTCGCTCACGGCCGGCGTCCCGGACCTGGCAAGATACCCCTTCTTAGAAACTGGTTTCGGCGGCGAGACATTCTTCTCGCGCTCGAATGCTAGACGTTCCCGCCAAGCCGTGCGTGCAAAGTACCGGGAATCACCTGGGCGACACTAGTCTAAGAAAAGACGACTCTCCATTGTCTCAGGCTCCGTTTTCACACGGGGCGGACGGGTACCGGAACAAGGCAATACTATGTCAGAACCTGCAATCAAGATCCTGAGCGATAATCGCTCGGCCGGTCACAATTACCATCTGCTTGACCGCTACGAGGCCGGGCTGGTATTGACCGGAACGGAAGTGAAAGCCGCTAAAACGGGCAAGATTCAATTGAAAGAGAGCTATGCGGAAGTCAGCGAAAACGAAGCCTGGCTGATGAACGCGCATATCAGCGAGTATTCCCACGGAAACCTGATGAATCACGCTCCGGTGCGTAAGCGGAAGCTGCTGCTGCACCGCTCGGAAATCGAAAAGCTGCGAGCGGAAACGCGAGAAAAGGGGCTGACGATTGTACCTACGAAGCTATATCTCAAGGCGGGACGGATCAAAGTGGAGATAGCGGTGGGAAAAGGCAAGAAGTTTCACGACAAACGCGAGGCAATCCGCGCAAAAGAAATGCAGGCGGAAGCTAAGGCTGCTATGGCGCGGAGTCACCGGCAATAGTGTTGCGCGGGTATTTCAAACTGGTCATATGATGCAGCTTTCAATCGAAACGAAGCCAGTAGAGCAGGTCGCTGCCGACGCGCTTGCGGTGATCTGCTTTGAGGTCGAGCAGCCGGTAGAGCAGCAAGTGGGAAATGCCCCCTTGCCGAATGCACCGAATGTGCCGGATCCGGAGGTAGCCGCGCAATCCGGCTGGCTGCAAGAGTTGCGTACCACGGGCGAGTTCACCGGCAAACTGTATGAAACGGCCATGCTGCACCGGCCGCAGGGAATCGCCGCCAAACGCCTCATCGTGATCGGCGGGGGCAAACGCGAGAGATTCTCGAATGTAGAATTGCGCCGCGTTGCCGGCGCGCTGATCCGAATATTAAAGCCTAAGGGAGTTCGCAGTATCGGGCTGCTGCTCGAAGGCGAGCCGGATAAGGAGGCGATCCAGGCTGCCGGAGAAGGAGCGTTGCTTGGCGGCTGGGAAGCCGATAAATACAAATCGGATCCCAAGAAGGATCAAAAACGAATCGATGAAATGATTTTGGTGTGCGGGGCTTCGGACAACGATCGCGGCGAGGCCCTTACAAGGGCGCAAATCGTGGCAGACGCCCAGAACTTTACGCGCGATCTGATCAATGAGCCTGCCAACAAGCTGAGTCCGGCGGCCCTTGCTGAGGCTGCTCAGCAAACAGCATCCGACTATGGACTGGAATATAAAGCGCTTGACCGCGACGCGATGGCCGCGCTCGGCATGGGCGCGCTGCTGGGTGTAGCAAGAGGCAGCAGCAATCCTCCTTTTTTGATTTCGCTGGAGTATCGGCCGGCAAGGACCGAAGCCCGCGATCACCTCGCGTTGATCGGTAAAGGTGTGACGTTCGATACCGGCGGGCTTTCCATCAAGCCGAGCGACGGCATGGAAAAGATGAAGTACGACATGGCGGGCGCGGCTGCCGTGATCGGCGCTATGCGCGCCATCGCGCAGCTCAAGCCGGCAATTCCGGTTACCGGTTATGCGCCGCTGGTTGAAAACATGATCAATGGCGAGGCGCAGCGGCCGGGCGATATCGTCACCTCGCTTGCCGGCAAGACCATCGAGGTATTGAACACCGATGCGGAGGGGCGTCTGATCCTGGCGGATGCGCTGGCATATGCCAGGCGTAACGGAGCGACACATCTGGTAGATGCGGCAACACTGACCGGCGCCATCGGCGTAGCGCTCGGCCACTACAACATGGGCGCTTTTACCAATGACGATTCCTTCCTCGCGCATTTCCTGGCGGCGGCGCGCGCAGCGGGCGAAAAGGCATGGCAATTGCCAATGGATGAAGAGTACAAGGAGTATCTCAAGTCGGCATTTGCCGATCTGCCCAACATCGGTGGACGTTACGGCGGCTCGATTACGGCGGCATGGTTCTTGCGCGAATTCGCCGATCCGACGCCCTGGATCCACCTTGATATCGCCTCGACTGCGTGGCTGGACGACGGCAGAGCGTGGCTTTCGAAAGGGCCGTCCGGAGTAGCTGTGCGCTCGCTCGTGCAACTCGCGCTCAATTGGAAGACGGTGCAGTAAACGTCTGAATATATACTCTTAGGGCGAAGAATTTCCGTTCGGAGGATTCAGTAATGCAGCTTCGTGTCTTGGCATTTGTGCTCGCCGGCGGGAAAGGAACGCGCCTCTATCCGCTCACAAAGGAACGAGCCAAACCGGCGGTGCCGTTTGGAGGCCGCTACCGAATTGTCGATTTCGTGCTCAGCAACCTGGTGAACTCGGGCATCTATTCGATCTACGTCCTGATTCAGTTCAAAAGCCAGTCCCTTCTGCAACACCTACGCGAAGGCTGGGAAGTGAGCGGGTTGCTGAAGAACAACTTCATCATTCCGGTTCCGGCGCAAATGCGTTCCGCACAGGAAGATTGGTATCTCGGAACGGCGGATGCCATTCATCAGAACATCAATCTGATCGAGCAGGCGGATCCGCATATGGTGATCATTTTCGGGGCGGATCATATTTATCGCATGAACATCCGGCAGATGGTGGAGTTTCATGTCGAGAAGCGCGCGAGTGTCACGGTGGCAGCGATCCCGGTCAAGAAGCAGTATGCTTCCGAGTTTGGCGTGATCGAAACAACGCCGGAAGGGAACATCATCGGTTTTCACGAAAAGAAAGCCAATGCTCCGACCATGCCGGACGACCCGGGGCGGGTCTATGCCTCGATGGGTAATTATGCATTTTCGACGGAAGTCCTGTTACGCGAGTTATACGCCGACAGCAAGAATGAAAACAGCTCGCATGACTTCGGCAAAGATATCCTGCCGTCCTTGATCGGCCGCTCCGATATGTATGCTTACGATTTCAATACGAACGTCATTCCCGGCGATCCGATCGGCTCGCCACAATACTGGCGGGACGTGGGGACGCTGGATGCGTACTACGAAGCCAGCATGGATTTGCGCAGAGTGTCGCCGGAGCTGAATTTATATAACCGGCAATGGCCGCTGCGAACGGCGAGCTATTACGATGCGCCGGCGAAGTTCGTATTCGACGAGGCCGGCCGGCGAGGGATGGCGGTCGATTCCATCATTGCCGGCAGCTCGATTGTTTCCGGTGGCTTTGTGAAATGTTCCGTGCTGGGCCGCAGCGTGCGCGTCCATACCGGCGCGCACGTAGAAGAAGCGGTTATTTTCGACAACTGCGACATCGGCCGCCACGCCAAGGTGCGGCGCGCCATCTTAGACAAGAACGTAAAGATACCCGAAGACGCAGAAATTGGCTATAACCTCGACGAAGACAGGAAACGTTATCACGTCTCAGACAGCGGCATCGTTGTAATCGAAGGGCACCAGTCAACAGTCGATATCGCTACCCTGCAGGTTTAGCGCGCCGGATTTGCCTGGCCGGGTTTAATTCGCATCGATAGCAGCAGGCCGGTGCTTACCACGACCAGGCAGCCGATCACGTTGTACCAAAGAAACGAAATGCTGGTAAACGCGGCGACCGCGAATATGACGATTTCTCCTACTACCACGCCGGCGAAAGCAGCAGTGGCGCCCACGCGTTTACAGAAGAAGGCCAGCACGAAGACGCCGAGCAACCCTCCATAAAACAGCGATCCGACAATATTTACGCGTTCGATCAGAGCTCCAAAACCGCGCGCGCCAAGCGCGGCAAAAGCCACGGCGTAAGCGCCCCAAAAGACAGTAAACACGCGCGAGGCGATGAGGTAATGCCGGTCCGTGCGGTTGCGCACGATAAACCGCCGGTAAATATCCACCACTGACACCGTTGCAAGCGAGTTGATTTCGCCCGAGGTCGATCCCATCGAGGCGGAGAAGATAACTCCGATCACCAGGCCGACCAGACCGATCGGAAGATATGACTTGATGAACGAGAGAAAGACGTAATTCGTATCGTCATACGTATCGGCGCTGTGCAGTTGAGCCACAAGGTGCAGCGCTTGTTCGCGGCTTTGCATAAAAGCCGAATTCGCCTGCCGAAACGCGGCGGCGGACGCATGCCTGTCTTCACCTGCCAGATGAAACGCTTCTTCCTTCCGTGCAGCAAAGGCTTTTCGATAACTTGCCTCGGCCGCTTTCCAGTTCGCGGTGTGTGCCGCATGCTCTGCTTCGAGCGGCTGAAAGATCATCGGCGGCTGAACGAATAGCGACAAAACAAAGGTCATGGCGCCGATAAAAAGGATAAAGAGCTGCATCGGCACCTTGACGATTGCATTGAACAGCAGACTCAGCCTACTTTGCGCAATCGAGCGGCCGGTGAGATAGCGCTGTACCTGGCTCTGATCGCATCCGAAGTAGGCTAAAGCGAGAAAGCAGCCGCCGATCAGACCGCTCCACAAATTGTAACGGTCACTGAGGTCCCAGTGCAGATCCACGATATTGAGACGCCCTGCCGCCCCTGCCAGATGCAGCGCCTGGACGAAGGATATCTGCGGCGGAAGCGCGTGAATAATGACGACGAGACTCACGATCAGGGCGATGAAAATCATGCTCATTTGCTGAACGTCGGCCCAGGTTAGCGCCTTGATTCCTCCGCTCGCGGTATAAATAACAACCAGAGTGCCTATGAGCACAGTGATCAGGCGGTCCGACCAGCCAAGCACGCCAGAGAGCGCCACCGCCGGAGCATAGAGCCCGATTCCCGCAGCGAGCCCGCGTTGAATGAGAAAAACAAGTCCCACCAGCGCACGCGTTTTCGCATCGAAGCGCTTCTCCAGATATTCGTAGGCGGTGTAAACGTTGGCGCGATGAAAAATGGGTACCGCAGTGGCCGACAGGACCACCATCGCCAGCGGCAGGCCGAAATAGAATTGCACAAAACGCATGCCATCGACGTAGCCCTGACCCGTCGTGGAAATAAACGTGATGGCGCTCGCCTGCGTGGCAAGGATGGAAAGGCCCATCGCATACCAGGGCATGCTCTTACCGGCGAGTAAGTATTTTGTAACGGTATTACTGCCGCGGCCACGATACAGCCCGTAACCAACCAGCGAAACAAGCCACGCAAAAAAGATCGCCCAATCGAGAGATCTCATTTCAGCTTGTTTCGCAAAGTACGTACCGCATCGCGCTGAACGGGGGCGTCGGCCGAGTGATCCCGCCGCGCCGCCCGGCCGAAATGGACTTCGCGCAATTCGGGAGTGACGGCAAGGTCGGCGAGCACATCCGGCGACAAGCCGGCGCCGACCAGTAGTGTTATGGACTTACCCGCGGCACGCTGCCAGGCAACGAGCCGCGCTTTGCGCTCCGCCCAAGCGCCTTTACCGCCGATCGTCAAAACGCGATCGATCTGCGGAATTGCTTTTAGCGCTTCGAGCCCCGTGAGCGGATCGGCTAATTCATCAAAGGCGCGGTGAAATGTAAACCGGCAGCCGGGCGCAACATCAGCGATAGCGGATATCGCCGTTTTCTCGAGAATGCCGCCATCAACAAATCCCACTACGAGCCCATCAACCGGAAGCTGCATCAAGCGAGCCGCCGTGCGCTGGAGGTTTTGTAATTGTGCTGTATCTCCGGAAAGCATGTCCGCTCTCTCGCGAAGCATGATACGGACCGGGATCTTAATGGTTTCAAGCACGCGAGTTGCAATCTCGAATGGAGGAGTAAGACCGCCGTTTGCTAGGTCGCGCACCAGCTCCAGCCGGTCTGCTCCGCCTGCTTCAGCTTCAATTGCGTCTTCCACCGAAGTAACGATAACTTCAAGAAGTTTGCGCATCTTCAAGCGCGGAACCAGCGCGTGAGAAGGTAGAGTCCTCCGATAAGAAGCGCACAGTAGAGTAGAACGGCGGTGTACACACGCTTCCACGTGCCCAGGAAAGGCGGCGCCTCGTCCATCTCAATTGGCATAGCGATCCCTTTCACAACTCGGAAAGTGTGCAGTAGCGTCACACAAAACTACATACTAGAATATAGGCTTCGACATATAAGAAAGCAGGTCAAAAAGCGCCCGGTAGAGGTCATCCTTGTCCGGGCGTGTTTTTTAACCCGGCAGAGTACAAACCTTGGGAAGTCAAACCGGATCGCGCCAAACTATCAATGTCCTGGTCGTGGATGACGAAGAATCGCAGCGGGAGCCGCTTGCCGCGATGATCTCGGGATGGGGTTTCCAGGTGGAAACCGCGGCCGATGGACAGGAAGCGATCGAGAAGTTAAGCGGATTCAGCGCCAATGTGATTATCACGGATTTGATGATGCCGCGGATGGACGGTTTCGAGCTGATGAAGCGGCTTAGTAGCAACGGCGGCATGCCGCCGGCCATCGTGCTGACCGCATTTGGCAATATCGAAACCGCAATTCAGACGATTCACGAGCTGGGCGCGTTCTGGTTCTTAGAGAAGCCGATACAGCCCGCCGCGTTGCGCGTTTTGCTCGAACGGGCCGCATCGCAAAGCCAGCTTGCCGAAGAGACACAGCGGCTGCAACGGCAGCTCGCCAATTCAGGCGTGTTAATCGACATGGTTGGCACGTCGCCTCAGATGCAACAGGTGTTCAACGTGATCCAGCAGGTCGCGCCGAGCAAAGCGGCAGTGCTGGTGGTTGGCGAAAGCGGAACGGGCAAAGAGCTGGTAGCGCGTGCGATCCATCAACTCAGCACGAGACGCGCAGGGCCTTTCGTGGCGATTAACTGTGCGGCGATGCCCGAGACGTTGATGGAAAGCGAGCTCTTCGGACATGAAAAGGGCGCCTACACCGGCGCTTTCGAGCGACGCGCGGGCTGCTTCGAACTGGCACAGCACGGGACGCTGTTGCTGGACGAGCTGGCTGAGATGCCTTCCGCAACACAGGCGAAGTTGCTGCGCGTGCTCGAAGATTCACGCGTGCGCCGGCTTGGCGGAAAGAACGAAATTTCAGTTGATGTGCGCGTTATCGCGGCCACGAACCGCAACCTGGATGATGCCCTGAAAAAGGGTGATCTGCGTGAAGATCTTTTCTACCGGCTCAATGTTTTTCAAATTCACTTGCCTGCTCTGCGCCAGCGCTTGACCGATCTGCCGGTTTTGACAGAAGCTCTGATTGCGCATTTGAATCGCAAGCACAATTGCAACGTGAACTATGTAAGCCCCGAGGTGATGGAGGCGTTTCGTAAACATATCTGGCCCGGCAATGTTCGCGAGCTGCGCAATGTTCTGGAACGCGCCGTAATCATGGCAGGCGAGGGCGCGATTCAAACAGCGCACCTGCCGTACGATTTCGGCGTCCCGGTGGGCTCGCGGCCTCCGGCGCAGTTGCTCGAGCCGGATAGCGTGCGATTGCCGGTCGGAACCACGGTAAGCGACGCCGAAAAAGCGCTGATTCAGCTCACACTACAGCACACAAAGAACAATAAAACGCGCGCTGCGGAAATCCTGGGAATCAGTCTGAAAACTCTCTTTAACAAGCTGAAAGAATACGGCGCTGCTGAGTCGGGCGAAGCCGGCGCGAGTTAATCCGGACGCGTGCGGAAGCGTATAAGCGGGATGTTACGCTGGGGATTCCTACGCCCCGATGAGCGCAACCGCAGATCTCAAGAAAACACCGCTTTTTGAGACGCATGTCGCGTCGAAGGCACGGATGGTCGATTTCGGCGGCTGGAACATGCCCGTTCACTATTCGAGCATCCTGGAAGAACACAGCGCGGTCCGGCAAGCGGCGGGGATTTTCGACGTCAGCCACATGGGCGAGATCGATGTGCGCGGACCGGAAGCGGGCGAGCTGGTGGATTATGTAACGACCAACAACGCCGCGAAGCTGCTGCCCGGACAGGCACACTATTCCGCGCTGCTATACGAGCACGGCGGCTTTGTGGACGATATCCTGGTGCACAAAGTCGCCGACGATCACTTTTTTCTCTGCGTGAATTCGTCCAATCAGGAAAAGGATTTCGAGCACATCGCGAAGCGGAACCGCTTTCGCGCGCAGGTGGACTTCACCAGTGATCATTACGCACAGCTAGCTATCCAGGGACCGAAAGCACTCCCAACCCTACAGAAGCTGACCGACACCGATCTCGCCAAGATCAAATATTACTGGTTTGAGGATGGATTCGTGAGCGGTACGCCAGCACGCATCGCGCGAACCGGTTATACCGGTGAAGATGGCTTTGAAATTTACATCGCACCGGCTGAAGCAGCCCGCATCTGGCGGGAAATTTTAGAAGCCGGAAAAGAAGTTGGCATTCGGCCCTGCGGGCTGGGCGCTCGGAACACGCTGCGTCTGGAAGCCAAAATGGCGCTTTATGGACACGAGCTGACCTCATCCATCAACCCCTACGAAGCCGATCTGGGTTGGATCGTCAAAATGGAAAAAGGCGATTTTGTAGGTCGGAGTGCGTTGGAGAAGGCGCGCGCCGCGGGCATTACGCGTAAGCTTGCCGGCTTTGTGATGAAGGGCCGGGGTATCGGCCGCGACGGATATGAAATTTCGATTGCCGGCCAGCCCGCCGGATGGGTTACAAGCGGCGGACCTTCGCCGACTCTGAATAAAAATATCGGTCTCTGCTATCTTCCTGTCGATAAGGCGGTTCCGGGCGTTGTCATGGAGATCCTGGTTCGCAATGCCCCGGTCGAAGCGGAAACCGTTCCGACTCCGTTTTACAAAAGAGGCAAAAGTGCTTCGCTATGAGTTATCCAGAAACGTACAAATATACAAAAGAACATGAGTGGGTCCGTATCGAAGGCGGCGAGGCCACCGTCGGCATTACAGATCACGCCCAGCACGAATTGGGCGATATCGTTTTCGTGGATCTTCCAAAACCGGGCACGCAGGTAACGAAAGGGCAGACCTTCGGCTCTGTGGAGTCCGTTAAAGCGGTTTCCGACATCTATGCACCGGTTTCAGGAGACGTTATAGCGGCTAACGACTTACTCGCGAAGAATCCGGAGCGTCTGAACGAAGATCCGCATGGCGCGGCCTGGTTAATCAAGGTGAAGCTCGCAGGCGATTCGCAAAACGAAGGGGATTCGCTGATGTCGGCAGCAGACTACGCAAAATACGTCGGCGCGGAATAAAGTGCGCGGACCTTCAGGGTAGACCTCGTTGCGATACTTACCGAAATCCGATGCCGAGCGGCGCGAGATGCTCGACGCCATCGGATTGAAAACAGAAGAAGATCTGATCAGTTATCTGCCGGCAGATGTGCGTTTCGACCGGCGACTCGCGATCGAGAACGGCAAAAGCGAATTCGAGATCATTGAATATTTCCGCTCCCTGGCGGCCCGAAACGCAAACGGTTACGCCAGCTTTCTGGGCGCGGGTGTTTACCATCACTACCGCCCGGTGTTAGTAGATACAATTGTTTCGCGAGGGGAGTTCCTGACTTCCTACACGCCTTATCAGGCCGAAATCTCGCAAGGTACGCTGACGAGTATCTTCGAATTTCAGACCATGATTTGCCAGCTAACCGGCATGGACGTCGCAAACGCATCCATGTACGACGGTTCTTCGGCCGTTCCGGAAGCGGCCATGATGGCGGTACGCGTGACGCGCCGGGACAAGGTTCTGGTTGCGCGCACGGTTCATCCGGAATACCGCGAGGTTCTTCACACTTATACTCAGCATCAAGGCATTCCCGTCGAAGAATTCGGATACCAGAAGAACGGAACAGTTGACTTAGACGAACTTACACGCAAGCTCGACGAATCGGTAGCTGCGGTCATTGTGCAATCGCCGAATTTCTTCGGTCTACTCGAGCAGATCGAAGAACTATCGTCAGCGGTCTCCCGTCGAGGTGCGCTCCTGGTGGTTGTGTTTACCGAAGCTGTGTCGCTCGGAATCGTTCGCCCGCCTAAGGAGGCCGATATCGTGGTGGGCGAGCTGCAAAGTTTTGCTATTTCGCCCAGCTACGGAGGCCCGTACGCCGGCATCATTGCCGCGCGCGAGAAATATATCCGCCAACTTCCCGGCCGGCTTGTCGGCGAGACGACGGACGCCGCCGGAAACCGAGCCTTTTGCCTGACGCTTGCGACGCGGGAGCAGCACATTCGCCGCGAAAAGGCGACATCCAACATCTGCACGAACCAGGCATTACTCGCCTTAATGGCCACAGTCTTCATGTCTGTGTACGGCAAACAAGGACTGCGGGAGCTGGCGCTGCAGAATTTGTCCAAAGCGCACTATCTCGCTAGTAAGTTGGATCTGCGTTTTGACGCGCCCTTCTTTAACGAATTTGTTGTGCGGACAGATGGCCGATCGCCACAACAAATCAATAGTAAGTTGCTCGGTAAAAACATTATCGGCGGACTTCCGCTTGAGCGTTTCTACCCTGAGCTGAAGGACTCGATGTTGCTTTGTGCGACTGAGATGAGCCGGCGCGAGGATATGGACACCATCGCCACAGCCTTTTCCGCAGTGGATGTTTCATGATCAAAAAAGTTTCTCGCCATATCGTGCAGAACGAGCCTCTATTATTTGAGCTCAGTTCGCCTGGTAAAGCTGGTTACCAGCTTCCCCCTCTGGACGTGCCGGATTTCAACCCTGAGGAAGTACTGGGACGAAGTTACGTGCGCGACGAAATTGAGGACTTCCCCGAAGTGAGCGAGTTCGAAACGTTGCGTCACTTTTCACGGCTTTCCACCTGGAACTACGCCATCGACCTCGGCTTGTACCCGCTCGGTTCCTGCACGATGAAATATAATCCGCGCGTAAACGAGTTGGTGGCGCGGACAGAAGGCATTGCGTGGGCGCACCCGTATCAACCGGAGGAGCTCTCGCAAGGCTGCATGGAAATTGTGGCAGCGCTGGAGAGGGCCCTGGCCGAGATCACCGGCATGGACGCGGTGACCTTGCAGCCGGCCGCAGGCGCGCATGGCGAATTCACCGGCATTTTGATGATTCGCGCATTACTTGAATCGCGCGGCAACGCACGAAAAAGGATTTTAGTTCCCGATTCAGCGCACGGGACCAATCCGGCAACCGCAACCGCTGTAGGGTATACTGTCGAGAATTTGCGCTCGAATGACCGCGGCATGGTCGATCTCGACGTTCTCGAACGTGCTGTAACCGACGACGTGGCCGCGCTGATGATCACGAATCCGAATACGGTCGGCGTATTCGAAGAAAATATTCGCGCGATCTGCGGAATTTTGCACGACAAAGGCGCGCTTGTCTACATGGACGGCGCGAATATGAACGCGCTGGTGGGAGTGGCGCGCCCCGGCGAGTTCGGCATCGATGTGATGCATCTCAATCTGCATAAGACATTTTCGACGCCACACGGCGGCGGCGGACCCGGTGCAGGCGCAGTAGCCGTTGCAAAAGTTTTGACGCCATTTCTGCCGTCTCCGCGGCTTGCACGGGCGGATAATCGCTGGACCTGGAACTACGATCTGCCGCAATCCATCGGACGGGTACGCGCGTTCTACGGCAACTACGGCGTGCTCGTTCGCGCGCTCGCCTACATCATGGCGCACGGCGGTAACGGGCTGCGGCTAGCAACACTCGATGCGCTTTTGAATGCCAATTACCTGCGCACTCTGCTCGAACCGTATTACGAACTCGCATATAAGGCTCCCAGCATGCACGAGTGCGTGTTTAGCGATGACCGTCAAGCGAAGAAAGGCGTTCGGACCGGCGATATTGCGAAACGCCTCATCGATTACGGGTTTCACCCGTACACGGTCAGCTTTCCGTTGATCGTGCGCGGAGCGTTGATGATCGAGCCGACTGAAACAGAGCCGAAGCGCGAGCTCGATCTCTTTGCAGACGCCATGATTTCGATCGCAAAGGAAGTGGAAGAAAATCCGGAGCTTGTTCTTAAAGCCCCGCATTCTACGCGTACGCCGCGCGTTGACGAAGTGACAGCGGCGCGCAAGCCAATCGTGCGCTGGAAACCGGAATCGAAAGCTAGCCTAGCAGCCGATTAGCCGTTTGGAGCACTGTTTCTACTCTTAACACTTCGAGCGGATCGGAACGGAGAACAGTAACATTCGGGCCCCGCGGCGCCCATTTCGCCGGATCGGTGGGCCCGAAGAGTGCCAGGGTCGGGACGCCAACTGCTGCCGCCAGATGCGTGATGCCGGAATCGTTACCGATATAGAGACCGGCCCCCGCAAGCCAGGACGCAAGTTCAGCGAGACTAGGGAAGCGGCGCGCCTCGGCGAGTTGCTCTTCGGGACCGGCCGACCATCCGACCTTGACAGGTAACTTCGCGGCCAGTTCGCGATAGTTCGCCAGAGGCCAGTTTTTCTTCGCACTGCCGGAAAAGGGATGAACGATGATCGCCGGCGAGTCGCAAGCAGGAGTGATGTCGACGCGCGGAATGCCATCTGGCGCGCCCACCTGTACCGTGAAAAAAGTGGTTGCATGTCCGGCATAACCGGCTGGCGGCAGAGCCGGCAGGAACTGGCACGCGACGCCGGTTGCTTCGAGTGCGCGGCGGAACTCGGCTCGGGCGGCGCCGTACCAACTCACAATGGAATCAAAACTCTGCAGATAGGGGAAGAGTTCCGGCGATGGTTCCAGATCGTCTATTCCAACCAGATCAACGCCGGTGGATGAGAGCGGCTTTACTCGGTCAGCGAAGCGAATCAGTGGAACAACTGCAGACGAGATCCATACCTCCGTATATGAGGCAGCCAAGTGCTCGATAGCTGGCAATGCGAGCAGGCAATCCCCGATTGCGCCAGGGCGCAAAATCAAACGCCTCATCGAGCGCGGCTCACCTATCAGCTACTCGATAGAAACCGGGAGCCTGACTTCTACCGAAGAGGGGCGAAAGCACATCTCGTTATTGCAGGCCTGATAACGCAACTTGCCGAGCATAGCGGCGCTTCCTTTGGGTGCGTTTGCCGGTACCTGAAACTTAGTCTGTAACTGAAATTTTCCCGTAAACACCACGAGCGATTGACTGCCCACCATGATCTGCTCTGGTTTTGGATAAGTTACGTTCTCTTGTTCGAGGGGGCCCGTCCAGGTCAGCTTTAAAGGAATTAAAAATTCGTCTTTCGGCTTATCGCTGTTCACATGGAAACCGGGCAGCACGGAGACGTCCAGCGTTTCCGTTACTGAAGTACCGCGCTTGGCAGTAACCGGATCGGGAGGATGTACGATCAGCTTATTTTGCTGGGCTGAGCAGAAAAGCGGCAGGAGAAGCGGCGCGAGCAGAAGTAGTCTCCTCTTTTTCATCGAGAAGAGTCTGTATTTCGCTGACATATTCATTCTTTCCGATCAGGCCAACGTGCGGAGTAAAGGCGAACTTGCCCTCACGATCAATCATAAACGTCGTCGGAAGAGCGTCGAGGCCTCCGTATAGCTGGGCAACCGTGTCATCACCGAGGAGGATGCGGTAGTTTACCTTGTGTTCGGTAATGTAGGGTTTCACCGCCGCCCAGCCATCTTCATCCATAGAAACGCCGAGCACTTCCAAACCTTTCGACTTATATTGCTGCTCGAATTCTTTAAACCAGGGAATCTCCACCTGGCAGGGACCGCACCAGGTAGCCCAGAAATTCAGAAGAACGACTTTGCCCCGGTAATCGGCGAGTTTCACCTTGGCGCCGTTGGAATCGGTCAAGGTGAACTGCGGCGCGGGTTTGCGGCTGGCACGAGCTTTGGCCTGCGCGCGCTGCGCCTCGGACGATTTGGGTGACGAACAAGCTCCGAACACGACCATTCCGGTTAAGACCGGCAATAGGAACCAGCGGCGCATCGAAATGAACATCTGAGATCCCAGTTTAGCGCCCCGGGCGCATTCTCGTTCCCCGTGTGATTGGATTAGAAGTTACGGACCTGTGCGAAAGCAGAACGGAACCAATGGCGGCGCCTGGTTCGCCACCGCTCCGCCAGCGTGAATTGTGACGACCGAGGGATGCCCGAGTAACACCAGGCAGCGGTGTCGCAAAAACTTTCGCAAACATACTCGAGCCAGCCTCTATCGCCCGGTCCAAGCCGCTCCTTCTTTAGAGAGGACGATTCGCCCAGTTCTCCTCTCGCACCGTGCTGCAATTCATGTGTCAATAGCGCCGCAAATTCGTGCCGCAATGGATTCCCGAGCCGTAACCATACAAAATGGAAAAGTTCGTGAACGACGATCATGCGCAGCTTACCTGGATGGCGCAGAAGGGCGTATTCCAATACGATCCGCCGCTCGCGGAGGAAAGCTGCCGCATATACGGCTGTTCCTTTCCGCGAATCGCCGGAGAGAAGCTGGCCTCGAAAAGCTGTCAGATTCGGGCGAAAGCTGATCCTGACGGGTAAGCCGGCGAGCTTCGGTATCCGGCGCAAACTCGCAAGCACGAGTTCGCGGTGCGCGTCCGAAGTGCTACGGCTTATGCGCAGGTACACCGGTCGGCAAGGCGGGTGAACCAGGTTTTTGCAGCGTCGGCGTATTTGCCGCAGCTGCAGACGAGTTGAAGAAGTCCGGATCCTGAACCTGAATCGTGTACTTGTCGAGTTCGTGCTTCACGGCCGCCTGGTTCCGCTCCTGTTCGAGCTTCTTCACGATTTCAGGGCGTGCCTGGTCGAGCGTTTCCTTATTCCGGCTATCAACTTTCACAATGAGATACGCATTGGGGATGCGAACCGGCTCGGAAACCTGACCTGGCTGAAGCTTTTGAACAATCGTCTTTAAATCTGCCGGCAAACGAGCATCATCCACGCTAAACGGACCGAGTTTTCCGCCGTGCGTCGCCGATTGCTGGTTATCCGAATCGGTTCTGGCCAGCGTCGTGAAATCGCCGCCTGCTTTCAGCTTCTTTTCGACCTCGTCCGCTTTGGCCCGAGCCTGTTCCTCGGTCCGCGTGTTCGTGTTGCTCGAAGCAGGCGTGCCAGGCGGATTGAATCCCACAAAGATGCCGCTTAAATCAACGCGATCAAATTCCTGCGGATGCGCGTTGTAGTATTGCGCGGGATCAGCCGTGGGCGTGCCGGCAGCATTGCTTGCGATCTTGTTTATATACGCCTGAGCGAGAATACCATCGTGGCTGAGTTGAAGCTGTTCCTTCAACGGAGACTGCTGGTCGAGGCTCATCTTCACAGCCTGCTGCGCCAAATCCTGGCTCATGTAGATCTGCTGCACAACCGAAGGCAGATTCGATTCATATCGCTTCAGCTGGTCGGGCGGAATGGCCTTCAGAAGGCTGGCCGCTTCCCGAGCGGTCACT
>DATBGM010000257.1:0-20901 GCA_036557945.1 Bryobacteraceae bacterium
AATGACCATTGCGCAAAGCGCGGAAATAACCGCAGGAACGCGGATGCGTGTCCAGTCGTTCGCGGTGTGGAGCGCGGTCGTCTTCGCGCTGAATGTTTTCGCATTTCTCTTGATGGGCTTGCAGGGCAGAAGCATTATCACCCGTATGAACCCGGCGCACCTCGAGGGATCGCTTCTGTTTGCCGGGCTTGTTGTGGTGGCGGTTGTAGTTGTGCGGCTGGCAATCGTCATTGGCTTCGACCGCTTGAACGCGTGGTGGGAACGGCTGCACCGGCGCCCCAGGCGTTCTTCCTGGCGCAGAGCGGTACTCGAAGGTTGGACGGGCATGCGAGGATTCCTGACGCTGGCGACTGCGATTGCCTTGCCCGCCTCCTTCCCGCAGCGCGATCTCGTCGTGTTGACTGCCTTTTTCGTTGTACTGGCAACACTTGTCGTACAAGGTCTTACGTTGGTTCCGGTCGTTCGCATGCTCAAGCTAAATGAAGAGGATGCTCTCCAGAAGGAAGTTGCGAACGGTAGATGCCATTTGGCCAAAGCGGCTTTGACGGCTTTGCAAGGCGAGAGCGGAGCGGAAGCAGATAACATCCGTCAGGACTACCTGATCCGGCGTGACGCGATTAAGAGTCCCTGTGGAGCCCGGGCCAGCAAGAAAAAACGCGCACTCGGCCTCTCTGCAATCCGAGCGGAACGGGAAGAATTGGAGCGCATGCGCGCAGACGACACGATCGGAGCAGATACCTACCTGCTATTGCAGGAAGAACTCGACTGGAACGAACTCACGTTGCTTTCAGACGATGAGCGGCGAATCGAGGAGAGCTGAGGGGACGGCAGTTACGCCTACTGAGGCTTTTTGTTTTCGGCCGAGGCGGTTGCCGGCTTTGCTCCGGTATTGACTTCAAGTATTCGCACCGGGCGCGGCGCCGCGTCGAACTGGCTCACTTTGCGCGATCCGCTTGAAAAATTCTTGTAGCGCGCCTGCAGCTCGTAATCTTTGTTGAAGTCGAGACCCTCGAACTGATAGCGGCCGTCTTTCTTGGTAAAAAAGCTGGTGCGCTCATTTGTTTTTTTGTCAGTCAAGGTGACCATAGCGCCTTCGAGCGCCTGGCCCGTTTCATCCGTTACCTGCCCTGTCAGCGTGCGCGAGGTGGGCGCTTTCTCTCTCTTCGACGGCTTTTTGTTGCCGAACGTGGCGTCGTCCTTTACGTGCGTGTTGGCCGTCGGATCAACCGCCTGTTGCCCCGGGGAAAGAAGAGCCGAAAGTACGAAAACCGGCACCACGGCTAGCGTGCGCTTCATCATTCTTCATGCTATCAGCCGCCGAAGCAACCAAGGTCTGACGCAACACTCTGGCCAAAGCCGCCTCTAACAAGTCGTGAAACGGCTCGCTTTCATACTCTGTATGCTCAGCCTCTCGGTTTCCGCGCAGACTTCCACGCCGGAAGTTATTACGCTCGATGCCGCCGCCCCCACGCGGCCCTTCCCGCATTTTTGGGAGCAGATGTTCGGCTCCGGCCGCGCGAATCTCAGCTTGCGCCAAAGCTATCGCCGCGATCTGAGAACCACCAAAGAGCATACCGGCCTCGCCTATGTCCGCTTTCACGCCATTCTCGACGACGAGAACGGCGTTTACGATGAAGACGCGCAGGGGCGCCCCGTTTACAATTTTTCCTATGTCGATCAGATTTATGATGGCCTGCTCGAGAACAATGTAAAGCCGTTCGTCGAACTGAGCTTCATGCCGCGGAAGCTTGCGGCGAATCTCACGCCGCATCCGTTCTGGTACAAGCCGCTCCCGTCGCCACCCAAGGATCCGGCAAAATGGAGCGCGCTGATCGAAGCGTTCACCAAGCATTTGATCGAGCGATACGGGAAAACCGAAGTTGAGCAGTGGTACTTCGAGGTCTGGAATGAGCCAAACATCGATTTCTGGAACGGCGAGCCGAAACAGGAGACTTACTTTGCGCTTTACGATGTCACCGTGAAGGCTCTGAAGAAAATAGATCCCGGATTGCGAGTCGGTGGTCCGGCTACCGCGCAGGCTGCCTGGGTGGATGCTTTTCTTGCGCATTGCACAAAAAACTCGATCCCCTTCGATTTCGTCTCCACGCACGTTTACGGCAACGAAGACTCAAAACTCGTTTTCGGCCGCGCGCTTCCCATTTCGCGCCGCGACATGGTGGCACGTTCGGCGAAGAAGGTCTATGACCAGGTCAAAGCTTCGGCAGCGCCGGAGACGCCGATTATCTGGTCTGAATACAATGCGACCTACTTGACGCAACCCGAAGTAACCGACAGCGCCTTCATGGGTCCGTGGCTTGCCAATAACATCCGCGAATGCGACGGTCTGCAAACGCTCATGTCTTACTGGACCTTCTCCGATGTCTTCGAAGAGCAGGGTATCGTAAGGACGCCGTTCTACGGCGGTTATGGTCTGATTGCAGAACGGCATCTGCCGAAGGCGGCGTTCTGGGATTTCGATCTGCTGCATAGACTAGGCGAGCGCCGGATCGAGATCGATTCGGAAAATGCGCTGGTAACACGGCGCGCCGGCGGCATGTTCGTCGTTGCCCTATGGAACTACGCCGAGCCGGGTGAGGATACCGGTCCGAAAACTTTTCGCCTGAACCTGAAAGGCGTCAAGGCCAAGTCGTACCGGATGCGCGATGTGGGCCCGGGACATGGTTCTGTCTTGGAGAGCTGGAAGAAGATGGGGTCCCCGGTCTTGCCTGCCAGGGAGCAGATCGAGCAGCTTCGCAAAGAGTCGCAGCTTCCGGCGGCCGAGACCTTCACGATTGACAAAGAAATTGTGCTTGCACCGCAAACGCTGGCGTTGCTGGAGATCGAATAGAGAAGCAACTGCTTACGCGTGCAGTAAGTCGCTCAAAACCAGAAACGTGTATCCCTGGTCTTTGAGGACCGGCACGATCTGCCGCACGGCTTTGAGCGTCTCCGAGATATCGGGCTTTGGTTCCGTTGTACGGCCGTCATGCAGGCAGATGATCCCGCCCGGTGAAATCCGCTGCAAGACATGATGCGCAATGCGTTCAGCCGGCCAATACCAATCGTTACCGATCACTGTCCAGAGCACATTCAAAAGAGATAACTTCTGCTGCACCGCGCGCATGCCTGCCCAACGGAAGCCGTAAGGAGGACGCATGACCATCGGCGTAAGCCCGGTCTCGAACGAAATGATCTTCTGTGCTTCGGTAAATTCACGATCGATAAAAGATCGCGACCTGAAAGGCATCTTCGGATGTGAATAACTGTGGTTACCAAGTTGATGGCCGGCGGCGGCCACCTTCCCGGCGATGTCGGACCACCGGCGCACATTCATTCCGCACTGGAAAAACGTGGCAAACACTTGTTCCTGCTGCAGGTATTCCAGAAGCGGAAGCGTTCCCTCGCTCGGTCCGTCGTCAAACGTGAGAGCGATAGTCCGCTCCCTTCCCGAACCGCGAAAGACTGTCGGCCCGAATAACTGCGACGACTTAGCCACGCTGCCGTAGGCTGCGGCGACTGATAAACCGCCCATAACTGCGCCTGCAGTGAAACCAGTTAGCGTCAATGCTCGCATTATAAGTCCCTAGACTAACATCTACAAAACATCGGGTAAGTTCTGACTGGTCCTTCTCGAATTACTCGCTAACTCGATCGCGAGCAGGCGCCGAAGCTTGATACTCTCTCCGAACGCGCTGAGCGTAA
The DNA here is from genome assembly GCA_036557945.1 of Bryobacteraceae bacterium. Classification (GTDB taxonomy): domain Bacteria; phylum Acidobacteriota; class Terriglobia; order Bryobacterales; family Bryobacteraceae; genus Bog-105. The sequence continues at coordinate 3,703 of DATBGM010000257.1, forward strand.
GAAGCAAGCAACTGCGCTACTCGCTCCCGATCGCTCGACCTCACGATAAAACCGATATGGTTACGTTTTTTTAATCGCCAAACCAGCTCGGAGTCGGTAAAGCTCGAAGTATCCGGCCATTCCTGCCGGGCCAAGGACACCAACAGCCCGGCGTAATCATTTCGCTCTGTCACCAGATTATACGCGAGCTTTCTGGCCGATGCTACTTCAACCTTCGCCCATTCGGACCAGAGGTTGATGCCAGTCGCGTGTTCGACCAGGTCGGAAATATGAGCTCCGCCGACCCGTGCGGATGTTTCCAAAAAATACAACCTTCCGTCCTCGTGCGCGCGTATAAATTCGGAGTGGGAAACTCCGCCGCGCATGCCGAAAGCGGCTAACACGCTAGTATTCAGCGAGTTGAGTGCTTTCGCGGTTTCCTCGTCCTGGTCGAGAATTTGCGTTGTGAAGATACCGCCACCGGTTGTAATTTCAAGCGGCGGAGTGCCGTACGCGCTGGCGATTGTATAAACGGGCGTTCCATCAAACCAGATGGAATCTACGTGAAAAATGTCGCCATGTACAAAGCGTTCTAGTACGAAAAAGGATTGCTCGTCTCCAACATTATGAATCTGCTCCCAAACATTCTGCGCCTCGAAAAACTTCTTTATTCCTATCGCTCCCGCCAGCAGCCGCGGTTTTAACACCCACGGCGCAGGTACTGTCTGTAAGAACCGGTCGATACGCTCGTAATTGAGCGTATCGGTGAACTCGGGCACGCGAATGCCGTTCTCGCTCGCGCCGATACGCATCGCAAGTTTGTCACGGAAATAACGGGTCGCGCTTTCGCCTAAGCCCGGCAAGCGCATATGCTCTCGTAACAGCGCCGCTTTTTCGAGATCGAAATCGTCAAGCGCCATAATGCGATCGATCTCGACTGTCCGCGCCAGGTGACTGACTCCCTTCAGCATGTCCTGGAGATTCCACTCATGGTCGCGGTCCTCCATATAGAAAATGTCGTCGAGACTTTCGCGCGGCCACGCGGCCTTTTCTTTCAGACTGAGCGACGTCAGCAGAAAAACGCGGCAGCCCTGCCGTTTCAACTCTTCGAGCGTTCGCTGTCCCTTTTCGAAACTGGCGAGGCAAAGAAACGTCAGCGGGCCGGAAGCCGTGCGCGAAACTGAGTCCAACATACGTTACATTCAGGCTAGGAGCGCTGTCGAGGCGGCTGGCGCATTCCGTAACTATAGCGCGCGCCGCGCCGAAGCTTCTAATAGATGCCGGTACTTAAGCTGAAACACCTGCGAGCCGTGCGCTGGTTTCATTGGATCAATTTTCCGCTTCTTGCACTGATGATCTGGAGCGGCCTACTGATCTACTGGGCTTACGCGCCGTATCGTGTTGGTTCCTTTCACTTTTTCCCCAACTGGTTTGTTTCCGCGCTCGGCATCGACCACCGGCTCGCGGAAGGTATGGCGCTTCACTTTACCCTGATGTGGCTGTTTGTCTTGAACGGAATCGCCTACGTTCTGTACACGCTCATTTCAGGCGAGTGGCGATATCTCGTTCCCCGGTCGGTTTCCGTATTGGCAGACGCCTGGCGGGTTCTGCTGCACGATTTGTATCTACGGAAAGGGCAGCGGCCTCCCCAGGAAAAATACAATGCCGCGCAGCAGCTCGCCTATTCCGGCATTGTCGTCATGGGCGCTGGCTCGGTTCTCACCGGGCTTGCCATATACAAGCCTGCTCAGCTTGCCTGGCTGACAGCGCTCTGCGGTGGCTACGCTGCGGCACGGCTCATTCATTTCGCGCTAACGATCGGTTACGTCCTCTTTTTCCTGGTTCACGTGGCGCAGGTTGCGGTCGCGGGCTGGAACAACCTTCGCGGCATGATCACGGGTTACGAATTGGCCGATGACAAACAATAAGCAGCGGCGCGAGATCGTTTTGCCCGGCGAAGATCTGAATCGCGAGCTGCGCAGGCGAACGCGGCGTGCATTTCTCACGGGCGGCGCGGCAACGCTCGCCGGCTGGGGTGCTTACAAATGGCTCACCGGCGCCCCGCAGGAAGACGATATGCCGTGGCCGCAGCGTCGCATGCTCCATTGGAACCGGAAACTGGCGCACGCCTATCTGGACGATAGCCATCGGATGGCTACGTTTTCACCGAATGAAGTAACCTATCTCAAGCCGAACGGAGATGTCGGGCTGGATGCCGCTGCCGACGCCGGCGGCTGGAAACTTACCGTTGCAGCGGAAGGCTCGCATCCGATTGAACTCCGCATGGAGGACCTGCTGGCCTTGCCGAAGACGCGCATGATTACGCGCTTTTGCTGCATTGAAGGCTGGGATGCGATTGCTTCCTGGGGCGGTGTGCGATTTGCGGACTTCACGAAAAAATTCTTCCCGCCCGGGCGCGAGCTGCCGGCTTATGTATATATGACAACACCCGACGAAGAATACTACGTAGGCCTGGATCGGAAGAGCGCGCTTCATCCGCAAACACTGCTTGCCTACGAACAGAATGAGAAACCGCTTGTGCCCGAACACGGCGCTCCCCTACGCCTGGTAATTCCAGTGAAATACGGGATCAAGAGCATCAAGCGCATCGGCTCTATACGCTACCTGAGCACCCAGCCGGATGATTATTGGGCCGAACAGGGTTACGATTGGTTTGCAGGTCTTTGATTCGTGCCCGACGCTCCTTTGTACGCCGGAACTTCCGGCTTTGCCTATAGCAGTTGGAAACCCTCGTTCTATCCGCCAAAGCTCGCGAGCGCGGGCTTTTTGGGGTACTACGCTTCCCGGCTCAATGCAGTTGAAGTGAACTATACGTACCGGCGCCTCGCCTCTCCGGCAACGTTCGAGAAATGGATCGCGCAGACTCCTGACGGCTTCCTCTTTTTGCCGAAGGCGCACATGAAAATTACGCATGCGCTCAAGCTGCACGATGCCGAGGATTTCACGCGCGTGTTTCTGGAATCGCTCGAGCCGCTGCGCGCCGCCGGCAAGCTTGGGCCCATTCTGTTCCAGCTTCCGCCGAGCTTTAAGATCGACAGCGAACGGCTGGCGCGTTTTGCCGGTATCCTGCCGCGCGCCGTCCGTGCCGCATTCGAATTTCGCAATGCAACGTGGTTCGATGAGGCGGCTTACCGCGTCATGCGCGATGCGAACATCTCGCTCTGCCTGGCCGAAAACGAGAACCTGGAAACCCCGCACGTGCTGACGGCCGATTTTGTTTACTTGCGGCTGCGCAAACCCGATTACATCGAATCGGAATTAGAAAGCATCAACTACCGCGTGAGTCAGTATCGCTCGAACGGCTATCCTACCTACGCCATCTTCAAGCACGAAGACACGCCCGCCGGCGCTTTGAATGCTGAGAAGCTGCTGGCCGAACAAACCGAGGAAGTGAAATAAAACGGTTCAGGTAACTGGCGCGGGATTGAAGGGCACGAGAGCATTCCCCAATCCCCAGCGCTCCGCCCACGTCTTTTTGCGGCCGCTTGCGATGTCGAGAATGAAATCGAAGATCTCGCGGCCAACCTGATCTGTCGTTGCGCGGCCGGTTGCAATGCGGCCTGCGTCGATATCGATCAAGTCTTGCCATTTTTCGGCCAGTGCGGTACGCGAGGATATTTTCACGACTGGCGCGATGGCTAGACCGTATGGACTGCCTTCCCCCGTCGTGAAGACATGTACGTTCATGCCGGCGGCAAGTTGTTCCGTTCCGCAGACGAAATCGCTGGCAGGCGTGGCGGCGAAGATGAGACCCGATTGCGCGCTGCGCTCGCCGTGTCCCGCGACTCCGGAAATCGCGCTCGATCCGGCTTTGGCGATCGAGCCCAGCGCCTTTTCGACGATGTTGGCCAATCCGCCGCGCTTGTTGCCGGGCGTAGGATTGGCGCTGCGATCGGCGGAGCCGCGAGCAAGATACTCGTCGTACCAGCGCATTTCTTCGATCAGCGCGCGGCCGACTTCTTCATTGATCGCGCGCGGCGTGAGGAGATGAATGGCGTCGCGCACTTCCGTCACTTCTGAGAAAAGCACGGTGGCTCCCGCGCGGACGAGCAGGTCAGCGGCGCGGCCGACAGCAGGATTGCAAGTGACGCCCGAGAAAGCATCGCTGCCGCCGCATTGCAGGCCGACAACCAATTGCGAGAGCGGGCACGATTCGCGCCGCCGCTCGTCTAACTGCTGCAATTTACGTTCGGCCCCGCGCAGAATGGCCGCCACACTCTCGGCGAAACCGCTCTCGTCCTGCAGCCGGATCACGTTCGAGTTTTCGAGAAGCGGCAAATCCGAGCGAAACAGGCGCGCCGGCTGCAGCTTTTCACAGCCGAGGCTTACCACGAGCGGCGCGGCGGCGAAGTTCGGATGCTGGCTGATGTTGCGCAGTGTGCGAATGGGAATCGATGCGCCGGGAGCATCGATGGCCACCCCGCAGCCGTAGCCGTGCGTGATAGCGACCACATCGTCCACATTCCGATAGCGCGGAAGAATTTCCGTTTTAATCCGCTTCACCGCGAAATCAACAGTAGGCGCAACGCATTGCACCGTAGTCGTGATGCCGAGCAGGTTGCGCGTCCCGGCCGTGCCGTCCGGATTGCGGAAACCATCGAACGTGTAGCCGGGCAGAGCTGGAAGGGGCTCCGGTACGGCAGTAGCAAGCGGCAAATCGTCGAGCGCGGGCGGCGCGGGCAGATCGATCATCTCCTCGCGCAGCCAGCAGCCCGGCTCGAGAGCGCGCCTCGCATAGCCAATGATCTGGCCATAGCGAATGACGGGATCGCCGGCCGCGAATCGAGAGAGCGCGACTTTGTGCGACTGCGGAATAAACTCGCGAAAAGCGAATCCGCAGCCGGCGCGAATGCCCGCGCGCACGCCATCCGCGTCCACAATGATCGCGACGTTGTCGGACGGGTGGACGCGCAAATAGAGCGGAGTCACATCTCTATTCTGTGCGCAGCGCCGTCATGGGATCGATCGATGCAGCACGCCGGGCGGGCAGGACCGTCGCAAGAAGAGCGCAGATCCCAAGCGACAGAATGGCCGTGCTAAGCGCGGCCGGGTCCCAACTGCGCACATTGTAAAGTTGCGCCGCAAGCAGACGGCTCGCGCCGATCGCCGCCGGGATGCCGATGGCGAGCCCGATCGCAATCTGCATAAACGCGCCGCGCAGCACCAGCCGGGTGACGCTGAACCGATCTGCGCCGAGCGCCATGCGCACGCCGATTTCGCTCGTCCGGCGCGCCACCGTGTAGGCGGTCACGCCATAAATGCCGACTGCGGCAAGCAGCAGAGCAATGAGGCCGAAAAGTCCGGTAAGCTGAGCGACTGCCCGCTCCTGTTCGAAGTTACCGGCAATCTGTTCGGCTAACGGGTGAATTCCGGTAATAGTAAGATTCGGATCGACCGCGCTGAAGGCACGCCGGATCTGCGGCTCAAGAGATCCCCGATCGGAACCCGTAAGCAGCAGAGCGCTGCCGATAAAATGCGAGCGGATCTCGCCTTGCATGAGCAGCGGATTCTTGAACGGAACGTGCTGCAAGAGCGGCACAAAGAACATAGCGCGCGCCGGCTTGTACGCGTCGACATATTTTCCATCGCGCACGACGCCAATAATTTCAAAAGTGCTCGCGGTTTCAGGAAGGTCGAGGCCGAAATGTTTCCCAATAGGATTCTGATCCTTGAAAAATTTGCGTACGAAGGCCTGGTTCACAACGGCGACGGGCCGGGAATTGCCCGAATCCTGCCGCGTAAAGCCGCGCCCGCGCACGAGCGGCTGCCCAACGGCCTCGAAATAGTCCGGAGTCACGCGATCCCAGGAAGAATTGGTATCGGCATCCACAGGCGGCATCGGTTTGCCTTCCACGACGATGCCGTCGCCCCAGTTATCGGTGAAGGGCGTATAGAGAGCGAGGCTGGCGCGTTCTACACCAGGAATGGCGGCTAGTTTTGCTTCAAGCGCCGTGTAAAGGGAATCCAGCTTCTCGGGCGAGTAGCTGGCAAGCGGCGAATTGAGCTGTACGCTCAACCGGTTCTTCGTCTCAAAACCAAAATTCTGATGTTCCACGTTTGCCAGACTGCGCATAAGCAGGGCCGCTCCAGCCACCAGCATGACCGACAACGCAGCTTGTGCAATCAGCAGCGCTTTTTGAGAGAAAGTCGAACTATCTCCCGTCGAGCGATTGAACCCGCGCAGAGCTTCGATCGGATCGGAGTTGGCGGCGAACCAGGCCGGAGCTGTTCCAAATAGAATGCCGGTAAGAAGCGACAGCCCAAGCGCAAACATGAGCACGGACGGAGACGGACTGACGTCGATCGGAACAAAATGAGCGCTGCCGAATGCAAGCAGCAGCATGAGACGGGCGCCGGCGTAGGCGACAGCAATACCCGCCGCGCCGCCCACCAGGCCGAGCACGATGCTTTCGATCAGAAATTGCCGCATGAGCTGGCGGCGTGAAGCACCGAGCGCGAGCCGGAGCGACGCGTTGCTGCGCCGCGCCATTCCTCGCGCAAGCAGGAGATTCGCGACGTTTGCGCAGGCGATCAAAAGCACCAGCGCGCACGCGGTAAGCAGGATTTTCAGACTGCCGCCATAATTTTCCTGCATCGCTTCGACACCGCTTCCCGCCCGGATCACTTGCACATGCTGCTTCGGCAGTGCTTGCTTGATGAGCGGCATCACTTCCGCCGGATAGCCGCTTTCCGCAGGCAGCCAGTGCCGCAGGTACGCGGTAAGGCGCTCGGACATGCCGCCCGTTGTATCTCCGGGTTTCAGCCGGCCGATGACGCGCAGCCACGAAGTGGAAGGATGGCGCAGCAACGAACTCGTTCCTTTCATCAGAGGCTCCTGCTGCAAGGGGACCCAGAGCTCTGGCGGATCGCTGCGCAGTGTGTCGCCATAAAAACCGGGCGGCGAGATGCCGACGATCGTGAAGGGATGGCCTTCGATAATGAATGTCGAGCCGATAATTGACGGCGCCGAGCCGAACGATTGCTGCCAGGCGCGATAGCTGAGCATGGCGGCGGGTGCTGCGCTAGGCTGATCGTCGCCGGGCGTGAGTGCACGGCCCGCGAATGCTCGAATGCCGAACATGCCGAAGTAGTTTCCGGTTATGAATTCCGCGTGCATCGGATGTGATGCCGGCTCATTGCCGCGGCGCACGCTCATCTGCCACGGATTGGCCTGAAATGCGGCCAGTTGCTCGAATTCGGGCGTGATTTGCTGGAACCGTTTGTACAGGTCGTAAGAAAACAGGCTCCAGTTCTCCTGCAGACCGCCTTCCACGCAGCACTCGTCGCCGGCGCCGATGCGATACAAGCTGGCGGGATCCACAACCGGCAACGATCGGAGCAGGATGGCGTGAATGAGAGAGAAGACAGCCGTAGTGCCGCCGATACCGAGTGCCAGCGTCAAAGCCGCTGCCAGCGTGAAGACAGGAGATAGTCGGAGCTGGCGAAGCGCATAGCGCGCGTCGGCCAGGAGAGTTTGAAAGAACACTCGATCGTCCTTTATCGGCGGCCGAAGCCGCGCCCCAAACCGCGTCCAAATCCACGGCCTGGGCTTCGCCCGAAACCGCGTCCGGGCTTCGCCTGGCCAAAACGTTTACCCGCGCTGCCGCGATCGTTGAAGGCAGGGCCGCGACGTGAGTCGGAAGACGGCGAGTTGAAACGATGCGAGGCGTAACCCGAGCCTTTGAAGCCGCCCGACTGCACGTAGCGGCTGCTGGCATAAGTGGTCTTGGTAAAGCTGCCCTGCGTGCCGTACTTGGGAGCGCTGGTCTCGACGCCTTGCCCGTAGTAGGTGCGCCCGGCGCTTTGTGCTACCCGGTAGCCGCGATATTCATCGAGCACGACCGGCCGGTAATGGTGATTCCAAAGCAGCTCGCGCAGGATCAGGTATTGCGGCAGCCAGGTCCAGACGCTGTGTCCGTTGTCATGCGTCCAGTAGCCGTATTGGTTGTGGCCGGCGCTTTCCGGAGCGATGTAGGCGAAGCCGGCGGGCTGGGGCTTCGTGGTTGCTTCGGAGTCGAACAGCCCGGCGTCCTTATGCGCGATGGCCATGCCCAGATCGTTTTCGACGGCATGAAAGGCTGGCTCGGAGACGGCGACCCATTGCTCGGAACTGGACGTCTCGCTTTCATGAGAAGAGGCATCGCTGATGTGTGTACGAACCGTTTTTATGCGCTCGCGGTAGCCGTCGTCAGCGCGGTCGAGATCGACCAGAATCTTGTCCCACGAGTCGTACAGCTGATTACTGAGGTCGCGCAGTTCTGCCGATTTCGTTTCTAGCGCTTTGTCGTCGGCAGAAAGTGTGCTGCTCGCTTCAATCAGGGAAGCGATTTCGGAACCGGTCGCTCGACTCGCGGCAGCGTCGGCGCGCGCTTTGGCGGTTTCGTTCCAGACCGCATCCGCCTTTTTCGAAATATCCTGTAGCGTACTGTAGTTGGCGGCTAAAACATCTTTTTTCGCCGGCCAATCCTGCCCGGCCTGCTCCACTTTCTTTGAAAGGGGTGCCAGATCGGTATCGTGAACAGCTTTGTACTCATGCTCGAGCGCCGTCAGGTGCGCCGGCAGATCGTTCTTGAAATCCACCCACTTCTGAGCGGCGGCCACTGCTGTTTGGGCTTCTCTCAGACCGTTGGTCCGGAGAAGCTCTGCACGCAACAGCAATTCTTTTGCGCGATGTTCCTGATCCCGATGGTTGCGCCGCGCCAGTTCCGCTAATTCGCGATCGGCTTCCGCGGCTTGTTGAAACTGCCTCCCGGCATTGTCGATCTGCGCATTCCATTGCGCTGGTTCAGAAGTGTTGGCGAAGAGATCGGTATTGGCGGCGAGATCGCGGCGAAGGCTTTCCCTGCTGCTCGCGAACTCCTGTTGAGCGCTTTCGAGATGCCTGTGTTCCGCCGCGATTTGATTCCGTAAAGAAGGAGAGAGTCCGCAGCCGGCCAAGCCGATCAGCGCCGCCAACAATGCAATAACGGAAAAACGTTTCATCAGGTGCCCCGGTAAACAGTAATGTCACCCGGATCGATCAGCGTCCAGAAGGAACCGGCAAACGGCTCGCCTTCAAATTTGCGGATTTCGAGATAGCGTTTTGTATCCTGCTCCTGAAATCGCCAGCAGTAGAAACCGCGGCCCGTCGTATTTCCTTCGCTGAAGACGCCCATTTCGCGGCTGAAGCGATAGAGCCAGAATGTGCCGTTGTAATCGAAGAAATCCGCCTGGTTCTGGCGTTGATCCATCTCCGCCAGGTCGTCTTCGGAAAGGCCCAGCTCATCGAGCGTGACCTTACGGCCGTCGAAGTGGCCGTAAACTTCGAGCGTCTCCTGGCTGTGGACGGCGAGGTAGACGCGCACACTGCGCCACGTGCCGCTCAGCTCCCACCATCGTCTGCTGCCCGCCTCGTAGTAGTCGATGCGGTCGACAGTGAAATCGAGGTCGCTGAAATCGGGCGCAGCGCCGGCGACAGACAGCGCGTCGCCGGCTCGCGCGTCGTTCACTTTGAGATTCGCGAGATCGGGAACTGCTGCAGGCGCAGCTTTCCGGTCGAAAAACATAGGCGGCTACTTGGTTGTACTCGCCGAAGGGAGTTCTTTCGGAAGCTGGATAGAAGCGCGATCTTTCGCCGGCCCCAGGCGCTCGCGCTTAAGGGCTTCGAGCTCAGCCTCCACCGTATGTCCCTGCAGTTGCGCAAACTCGGCTTCCAGGTTCGAGTCCTTGCCTGCGCTCGCAAGCTGATCGAAAGCCTTTGCCGTCGCTTCTTCCTTCGCGACCGATTCTTCAAAATGCGAGAGCGCCGCAAAGGCGTTGTCGGCCTTGCCCACTCCCGCGAGCGCTTCAGAAACCTTGCGCTGCGCGAGCGCCGCATTTTTACGCGCGACCAGCGTGCTTGCCGTACGCTCGCCCTCTTCGATCTTGTGTTTGAGATCGGCCACCTGGTTTTTCAGCGATTCGCTTGCCTGCCGCGCCGATTCGACGGCAGTCTGCAAAGAACCCACCTGCTTGTCGCTTTCGCTTTTCTTAGCCAGCGCCTTTTTCGCCAGTTCTTCGTTGCCCGCGTCGAGCGCCAGCCCGGCGCGGTCCTTCCATTCCTGTGATTGGCGGACGTACTTCTGATACTCGGCGTCGAGCCGGTTGTAATTGCTCATCGCCAGCGCGGAGGATTGAACCACCTTATTTAACTCCGTCTTCATATCGGCGATCGTCTGGCGGACCGTCGCCTCAAAGGTGGCGTCTTCCATGGCGCCGATCGCCTGGTTCGCCTGCCCGCGCGCCACCCGGCCGGTGCGATTGAAAATATCGGAAAAGAATCCCATAGATCGATGACCTACTTTAAGTCTGCTCCAATCAGATTGCGCGCGTGCACGACATCCGCCAGCAGGAAACTGACCGAGGAGAGAATATCGTCTTTGTCGTCCGGGCCCAGGTCCTGCAGCTTGCAAAAGTTGTTGAGCATGATCGCAATTTGCCCGTCTTTTGCCTCGTAGAGCTGGAAGTAGGAAGTTGCGATGCCGTTATCCGCTGCCAGCATCTTGCGCATGAGCGCAGCCGTGATGCGATCCGCGGGAACCGTCATGCAGACCAGCGAGAAGTATAGAATATCGCCTTCGAGCACGGCCCGCAGCGACACGCCGCTCTCAACTTCCTGAACACGCAGCACGTGATCGTCCAATTGCGAAACCGAGTAGCGGTTTCGGGCTAAGAGTTCATGAACCTGGTCGAGTTGAGAAGCCGTGTTTTGCGCCATCGTGGTTTGCGCCATATGCGTCCCTGTGATGATACGCAAATTCGCGTCCGGTAGTTCAGTGTACTGGTCGTTTTGCGTGGGAAACCGTTCAAGGAGACGGGCGTCGTACCGTCGTCGGCCACACAAAACGGGATCATTATGAATTCACAACAAAATCCTCGCCTTCGACGGCTTGCTAACGGGCTCGGATGGTTCAGCATTGGCCTCGGCGTGACGGAAATCGTTGCGCCGGGAACCCTTGCGCGTTTTATCGGTATTCGCGATCGGCGCCGCAGCCGCACCACCATGCGTATGTACGGATTGCGCGAAGTGGCAGCGGGTGTCGGGATTCTTTCGCGTTCCCGGCCTGCACCCTGGCTGTGGGCGCGGGTGGCGGGCGACGCCCTCGATTTGGCTTCTCTCGGCAAAACACTTGCCTCAGGTGAGTCGAACCGGGTGAAAGCCGGTTTGGCAACAGCCGCCGTCGCAGGCGTCACTGCTGCTGATGTACTCTGCGCCCGTCAGATGGGCTGCGCTTCCAACGGGAGTTCCACAACCGTCAAAGATGTGCAGCTTATGCGAACGATCAATATCGATCGCTCTCCGGAAGAGATCTATAACTACTGGCGCGATCTGAACAATCTGCCGCGTTTCATGAAACATCTCGCGTCTGTCGAGCGTACCGGCCAGAATCAATCGCACTGGGTGATCAACGCGCCCGGCGGGAAAAAGATCGAATGGGATGCGCAGATTGAGGAAGACGAACCAAACCGGCGTATCGCCTGGCGTTCCTGGGGCGGCTCCGATGTCGACCATTCGGGATCAGTCCAGTTTGAGCGTGCGCCAGGAGGCCGGGGAACCTTTGTACGCGTCAATCTGAGCTATACGCCACCGGGAGGCCTGATCGGTTCTACTTTGGCGAAGTGGTTCGGACAGGCGCCCGGCCTGCTGGTCGAGGAAAATCTGCGAGCGCTGAAGCAAGTCCTCGAAACCGGCGAAATTGCTCGCTCGGATGCGAGCATTCATTCCGGCATGCACAGCGCGCAACCTTCGGCCCAGGCTGCGACCGCATAGAAAAAGAGGAACAAAGATGAAAGCGAATTGTTGGATCGGTAAAAAAGACGTGCGGGTCGAAAATGTACCTGACCCGAAGATCTTAAATCCGCGCGATGCCATCGTGAAAATCACATCTACGGCGATTTGCGGCTCGGATCTGCATCTCTACAACGGCTACGTTCCCGGCATGGAAAGCGGCGATGTGCTCGGGCACGAGTTCATGGGCGAAGTGGTGGAAACAGGGCACGGCGTGAACAACTTGAAGAAGGGCGATCGGGTGGTGGTACCGTTTCCGATTGCCTGCGGGAGTTGTTTTTCGTGCAAGCACGAATTGTATTCGCTCTGCGAAAATTCGAACCCCAACGCCTGGATGGCGGAGAAACTGTGGGGGCATTCGCCGGCCGGTCTGTTCGGCTATTCGCATCTCCTCGGTGGCTATGCGGGCGGCCAGGCGGAATACGCGCGCGTGCCGTTTGCCGATGTAGGACCGATCAAGGTGCCGGAAGAGCTGGCTGATGAACAGGTGCTGTTTCTCTCCGACATTTTCCCGACCGGTTACATGGGCGCCGAAATGTGCAACATCCAGCCGGGCGACACGATCGCGGTGTGGGGCTGCGGCCCGGTCGGCCAGTTCGCGATCAAGAGCGCATTTCTACTTGGAGCCGAGCGTGTGATCGCGATCGATCGCTTTCCCGAGCGGCTGCGGATGGCGCGTGAGAAAGCGGGAGCAGAAACGCTCGATTACGAAGCCGTGGATATTCGCGATGCGCTGAAGGAAATGACCGGCGGTCGCGGCCCCGATGCCTGTATCGATGCGGTGGGGATGGAATCGCATGCGCCCGGCATGACCGGCGTATACGACAAAGTGAAGCAGACGGTTAAACTTGAAACGGACCGGCCGATCGCGCTGCGGCAGGCGATCATGTCCTGCCGGAACGGCGGCACTATCTCGGTTATCGGCGTTTATGGCGGCCTGATCGATAAATTTCCCATGGGCGCGGTGATGAACCGTTCACTGACGATTCGAACCGGGCAGGCTCATGTGCATCGTTATCTGCGTCCGCTGCTGGAGCGGATTCAGAAAGGTGAAATCGACCCGAGTTTCGTCATTACCCATCGAATGCGCCTGGAAGACGCGCCCCAGGGTTTTGCCATGTTCAAAGATAAACAGGACGAGTGCATCAAGATTGTGCTGAAGGCCGCGGCTTAAGCCTGTCATAGGTTATGCGGCCGGTTCGAATAAACGGATGATCAGAAAGGCAGCCGCGGCCACCAGCGCGGCTGCTGGAATCGTCAGTATCCACGCGATCACAATATTTCCGGCGACGCTCCAGCGAACGGCGCGCACGCGCTGAATCGATCCGACACCCGCGATCGATCCGGCCACGACATGTGTCGTCGAGACCGGCAGCTTGAGAAGGGTCGCCAGCAGAATCGAAATAGCCGCACCGGTTTCAGCGCAGAATCCGCTGCGCGGCTTGAGGCGTGTGAGACGCGTCCCGACAGTGCGCACCACCCGCCACCCGCCGCTGAGCGTGCCGAGTCCCATGGCCGCGGCGGATGCAAAGATCACCCAGTCGGGAACATGAAAACCTTTCTGAAAACCGCCTGCCACAAGCACGGCGGTAATAATGCCCATGGTTTTTTGCGCGTCGTTTGTGCCATGCGCGCAGCTCAGCAGCGACGCCGAAAAAAGCTGCGCGTGCCGGAACAGCCGGTCGAGCCGCGCAGGCGTCGTGCGGCGAAAAATCCAGTAGACCGCTACCATCAGGATGTAACCGAGCGCCAGCCCGATAAACGGTGCCAGGGCGATGAACGCAACCGTGCTGGGCCATTTCCCCAGAATTAAACCGCCTGTTCCCGCCTTGGCTACGGCGGCGCCGGCATAGCCTCCGATCAAGGCGTGCGATGAGCTGATGGGCAGCCCGAAAAACCACGTGATCAGATTCCAGATGATCGCTCCCACCAGGCCCGCCAGAATCACGTAGGGCGTGACGATGCGAATGTTGACAAAACCTTCGCCAACCGTGGCTGCTACCCCGGTTCCGAGAAAAAACGCCGCCAGGAAATTAAAAAGCGCCGCGAGCGCGACCGCCTTTGCCGCACTCAGGACGCGCGTCGCAACCACAGTCGCGATCGAATTCGCCGCGTCATGAAAGCCGTTCACGAAATCGAACACAAGCGCCAGGCAGACGATCAGGACTACGAGCGTGAAGACCTGCATCGTTAGCTGTTCTTGACGGCTACGTTCTGAATCACATCCGCCACGTCCTCGCACAGATCCGTCGCGTGCTCCAGGACTTCGATAATCTCTTTCTGCTTGATGAGCGTGATCGGGTCGATATTCGATGCAAACAGCCGGGCAACGAGCGTCCGTTCGAGCGCATCGGCCTCATTTTCGAGGCGATTGACCTCAATGCAATCGTCGAGTACCGGTTTTCGATCGTGCAGGGCATGCAAGGCTCTCGATAACGCCTGGCTTGCGCCATTGATCATTTCGCTAAGCTGGAGCGCCGTTTCCGGTATCGGGTCGAGCCGGTAGGCAACAATGCGAAAGGTCACATCCTCGATTGCATCCACCACATTATCGAGGCTCGTAGCAAGGGTTTGAATATCTTCCGGATCGAGCGGTGTAATGAAAGTACTCTGCAAACGCTGGAAAATCTGATGAATGATTTCGTCCGCGCCGCGCTCGAGCGCCTCCATCTGTTTTGAGATCTCAACGATGCCCTGATAACCGCGTTGCAGCCCGCGGCGAAGCAGTTCCGAAGCCTGGCACAAAATGTCGACGTGCCGTGTGAACAGTTCGAAGAATTTTTCGTCTTTCGGAAGCAGATTCATAACGCCCGATCCCCGTCTCTCCGCATTGTTGTAGCCTGCGAGTATATGAGTAAGTGTATTCTGCTCGCCATCGCGGCCGCGGGAGTGCTGTTCGCCTCCGAACAGGCGAACGACTGGCAGCAGTTATTCAACGGCCACGATCTTACCGGGTGGAAGCACGTCGGGCCCGGCGGTCTGCGCGTCGAAAACGGCCTGCTACGCACTTACGGTGGCATGGGGCTCACCTATTGGACGGGCGGTAAGGTCGGCGACTGCGTGATTCGCGTTGTTTACAAAATGCGCGATGAGAACGACAATTCCGGCGTTTTTATTCGGATTCCGGGCGCGCCTGCTGAAGTCTGGATGCCGGTGAATAAGGGCTACGAAGTGCAGATTGATAATCATCCCGAGCGCGGCGGCGAGGACGACTATCACGTCACCGGAACGCTTTATTCGTTGACGAAGCCGCTCGCGAAATCGGGCAAACCGGGACCGCAATGGAACACGATGGATATTACGCTCGACGGGCCGCGAACGATCGTCACAGTCAACGGCGAAAAAGTCACGGACTACACCGAGGGACAGCCCGTGCCGCCGAAGAAGCTCAGCTTCGAGCCCGATCGCGGACGCCGCCCCGATGCGGGTTACTTCGGACTGCAGAATCATAGCGATCACGACATCGTGTTCTTTAAAGAAGTCGCTATCCGCCCGCTGCACGCGGGCCAATCGCCGGTCAAATCGAGCGAATAGTTGCCCGAGCCTGAACCGCTTTCCAGGGCTGCGAGCGCTCCCGCGCTCGATCGCGGCCTTAGCTTGTTTCCCGCCACCACGGCGAACATGTTGCAGATGGTCGGCGTGGGCCCGTTTCTCACGATTCCGCTCATCATCGCTTCCATGCACGGTCCGCAGGCCCTCTTGGGATGGGTGCTTGGCGCCCTTATCGCTGCCTGCGACGGTCTCGTTTGGGCCGAGTTAGGCGCGGCCATGCCGGGCACCGGCGGCTCTTATGAATATCTGCAGCAAGCCTTCGGTCCGCGATCGCTGGGCCGGCTGATGGGCTTCCTCTTCCTTTGGCAGGTGATGCTATCCGCGCCCATCACGGCGGCTTCGGGCGGCGTCGGTTTCGCCGATTACACCCGCTATCTTTTCCCCGCGCTCACCGTCTTCCAGCACAAAGTAATCGCCATGTGCGTCTGCCTTGCGGCAACCGTTCTGCTCTATCGCAACATTCGTTCGATCGGCAAAATCTCCACCGTGCTTTGGATCGGCTTAATGGCGGCGTTGGGAATCATTATCTGGGGCGGTGTGCGGCATTTCGATCCGGCGTTGGCGTTCGATTTTCCGCCGGGAGCATTTCACATCTCGAGCGCGTTCTTCGTCGGACTCGGCGGCGCCACCCTGATCAGCATGTACGATTTCAGCGGCTATTTCACCGTTTGCCTGATCGGCGGTGAGATCAAGAACCCGGCGCGCACCATTCCCCGCTCGATTCTCTATTCGATCGGCATTCTGGCTGTGCTCTATATCGCGATGACGCTTTCGATCATCGGCGTGGTGCCGTGGCAAGAGGCCATTCAATCCCAGGCCATCGTCTCCGATTTCATGGCACGTCTCTATGGCGCGAAAGCGGCTTCCTTGATGACGGTGCTGATTCTCTGGGTCGCGTTTGCGTCCGTTTTCTGCGTGCTGCTCGGTTACACGCGCGTGCCGTTTGCGGCAGCAGCGGAAGGCAAGTTTTTTCGGGCCTTCGCGCGTGTGCATCCGCGCGGCCATTTCCCCTCGTTCTCGGTGGTTTTTCTCGGCGTGCTCTCGGCTGCCGCCTGCTTCTTCACGCTGGAACAGCTCATCAAGGAGCTTATTATTCTGCAGGTCCTGACACAGTTTGCCGCGCAATGCATAGCCGTCGTCCTGATCCGGCGTGTGCGTAAACAGATCAAACGGCCGTTTTCCATGCCGCTCTATCCGGTTCCGGTCCTGATCGCGCTTGCCGGTTGGCTGTACATCCTCTTTTCGAGCGCGGCACAATATATTCTGATCGGCTTTGCGCTACTCGTCGTCGGCGTAGCGGCGTATCTGTGGCGCGCGCGCGGCTTGCGCGAGTGGCCGTGGCCGGCTTAGAAGCTTGCCTTTGCCAACTGCCGATGCATCCTGTAGAGTAGGCGTTTTCGCCTGCATAACAAGCTTCATGCATCCGTGGAGTAGGCGCTTTCGCCTGCATAATAAGCCCTTAGCTCAGGCAATCCCGAATTTTCGTTGCATGTCTTCGAGCGTAATGTTTTTGGTCTCCGGGAACTTAAATAACACGACGAAAAATTGCAGCACCATCATGGCCGAAAAGAACAGGAACGGCGCACCGCGCGAATGGCTGGCCACGACAGGGAATGTCCACGAGATGATCGCATTCATGAACCAGTGAGTGAAACCGCCGAGGCTTTGGCCTTTAGCGCGCACGCGCGTGGGAAACACTTCGCTAATGAAGACCCAGATGACTGCGCCTTGCGAGAACGAGAAGAACGCGATGAAGCCGACCAGTAGCCACACCAGCCAGTTTTCATGAGATGAGCTTAAAAATACCGCCGCCACTCCCGCCAGGCAGAACGCGGAGCCGA
>DATBGM010000258.1:0-3822 GCA_036557945.1 Bryobacteraceae bacterium
TTGGTTTCGTATTGCTTCCTGACAGTCCTCTTGTATAACTAGGAGAGTAGCAGTATACTCCTAGTTAGACAAGGAGAGCGTCTCGTTTGCCGAAGACTGCCGAGATATTACCCGGAACCTTGGATATGCTCATTTTGAAAGCCGTGTCGCTTAAGCCCCTGCACGGCTATGGCGTGCTGCTGCGCATCCGCCAGATTTCAGGTGAGGCGCTCGATATTCCGCAAGGATCGCTTTATCCGGCACTGTACCGGTTGGAACATCAAGGCTTGATTGCTGCCGAGTGGGGTCAGAGCGACAACAATCGCCGCGCAAAATACTACACCCTCACTGGCGCGGGCAAGCGGCGGCTTCGGGAAGAAGCAGCCGGCTGGAATCGTCTTTCGAGTGCGATAGCGGCGGCTTTGAGCGCCACATCCGAGGAAGTCTAGCCATGCTGGCGCGTTTCCGTTCGCTGGCCCGAGTTTTGCTCCGCCGCCGGAATTTCGAATCCGACATGGCAGAGGAACTGCGCCTCCATATGGATGAATATGCCGATGATCTTGTGCGCTCCGGTATTCCGCGGAAGGAAGCGCAGCGGCGGGCGCGTATGGAACTCGGCGGGACAAACACGGTTGAAGAAGAATGCCGCCGATCGCTCGGGCTCAATCCGTTCGATGAGCTGATACGACAAACGCGCTATGCTGCACGCCTTTTGCGCAAGTCGCCCGGCTTCACACTTACGGTTCTGCTCACAATCGCGGTGTGCCTTGGTGCGAACATAACCGTCTTTGCAGCCGTCCATGCCATACTGCTGCGGCCGCTGCCGTTCACCAATCCGGAACGCCTGGTGCTGATCTATAACACTTACCCCAAAGCGGGCGTGGAGCGCGACGGGTCATCGATTACGAACTACTATGAGCGGCGCAACAAAATTCCAGCGCTCCGGCCAGTCTCCATCTATCGCATCGGGACCGCCATCGTGGGTGAATCCCGTAGCGCGGTGCGATTGCCCCTCATGCAAGTCTCACCCGAATTTTTCCAGACGCTAGGTACGGCTCCGGCATTCGGCCGCACCTTCACCGATGCGGAGACAAGCTATAAAACGGACAATGTAGCGATCCTGAGCGACTCCTATTGGCGTGAGCACTTCCAGGCCGACCCGAACGTTATCGGCCGCGAGATCCGGGTCGACTCTGTTCCGAAAACAGTGGTCGGCGTCCTGCCGCCCGGCTTCCGCTTCCTCTCCTCCGATCCCGAGATCTTTCTCCCTCTGGCATCATCTCTGGAACAACGGGCGCCAAACAACCGTCATTCCGGCGGTAACGTCACGCAGATGGTGGCCCGGCTAGCTCCCGGTTTCTCGGCTGCGCAGGCGCAATCGCAAATCGATGCACAGAACGAGAATCTGGAAAGAGGCGATCCACAAGGGAAGATGATGGCGGAAGCAGGTTTCCGCTCACTTGTGGTTTCTTTGCGTGCGGATCATGTGGCCTCGATAAAACCAGCGCTGCTGTTGCTGGCCGCCGGCGTCTTCGTTTTGCTGGTGATCGCGGTGGCGAATCTGAATAATCTTCTTCTGGTCCGTGCTTGTAGCCGAGCCAAAGAAATAGCGGTCCGGAAGGCGCTCGGCGCAACGCGCGCTGCATTGGTACGGGGAGTGCTCATCGAGACCGTCACGGTGGCGCTCGCGGGCGGGCTGTTGAGCCTGGGGGCCGGAGCTGCAGGCATTCGTTTGCTCGCTATGCTCGGCGCAGCAAGGTTGCCGCTGGGTACCACCATCGCCTTGGACGCCCCGGTAATCGTAGCTGCACTAGCGGGTACGATTCTGCTGGGGCTCACGCTTGCCGTACCGGTCCTTATTGTCCATCTGCGCCATACAGATGATGCGTTGCGTTCGGAGACTCGCAGCGCGACTGCGAGCCGCAGCATTCAGTTCTTTCGTCATGCATTCGTCGTCGTACAGGTTGCGCTCGCATTCGTGCTGCTCACCGGATCGGCCCTGCTGGCTCTGAGCTTGAAACGGGCGCTCGCCGTATCCCCGGGCTTTGCAGGAATGCACGTATTGACCGGACAGGTCTCACTCGTTGGCGACAAGTATCCTAGCGCGCGATCCGGCCTCGATGCGGGCGACCGTCTGGCGGCACTGCTCGAAAATCAGCCGGGTGTCGCGGCCGCCGGATTCGCGACTAACGTGCCATTCAGCGGTAATAGCGGAAAGAGCGCTGCAACCGTAGTAGGACACGTGCTCCAGCCGCGCGAATCGCCGCGTGGCCACTACTCTTACGGTGTAGGCGGCGAGTATTTCAAGGCCATGGGCTTCCAACTTTTAGCGGGACGATTCCTTGGCGGAAACGATTCGCGGCAGGCTGAACGCGTTTGCGTCGTGGACGAAGATTTTGCGCATTACTACTGGCCCGGCCAAAGCGCTTTAGGGCACAAGTTGTTTATGGGAGGGACGGCGGGCGCCCCCAACGAAGCCTTCACGATTGCGGGCGTCGTGAAGAGCGTGAAACAGGCTGGACTCACGGACGAAGCTGCGCAAGGCGCAGTTTACTACCCCTACATTTACCGGCCCGATAACAACATCTTTATCGCCGTCCGAGCGCTCTCGAAGCCCGCACAGCTCAGGCGAACTCTGGAGCGATCTGTACACCGGCTCGATCCCGAGCTCGCTGTAAGCGATATGCGATCCATGGAGCAGCGCGTAGACGAAAGTTTGACAGGCAAGCGATCGCCGGCGCTGCTGGCCGAACTATTCGCCGCCATTGCGCTGTTACTGACTGCGATTGGCACTTACGGTGTGCTGAGTTATGCAGTAGCCCAGCGGCGACGCGAGATCGGCGTGCGCATGGCGCTGGGCGCGAGGCCGGAACAGATCCGAAACTCAGTTCGCGCAGTCACGCTGCGCCTGTTTGCGGCAGGCAGCGTGTTGGGCATCGTGGGTGCATGGGCGATGGCGAAGAGCCTGAGCACAATACTGTTTCATGTCGCCTCATTTAGTCTTCCTGTGCTGGCGGCGGCGGCTTTGGTGATGGCGGTTATCGGGTTCGCGGCATGCGCGATTCCAGCCTGGCGTGCGGCACGGGTTTCGCCGGCCGAAGCACTGGCGGAATTATAGAGGATTACGGCAACGCAATAGGGCGCCGCCGAAGCGCCGCCCCATAATCCTAGAACCGGTTCCAGAGGAACTGGTTGTAAACCTCGTGATGGTATTGCACTTCCGGCGCCTTGACGTACGTCCCGAGCAAACGCGGACAGCGATCGGCTGAAGCCTGCTTCAGATCCGCGTAGCGCGCCTTCACGTCTTCGCCAAGCAGCGTCGTGGTCCATTCGGCATCGCGGAAATCGTCAATCGCATCATAAATGTTGTCCGGTAAATACCGCTCAGCATCCCGCAAATTCTCAATACTGGCGATGCCTCCCTCCATACCTGTTCGGAATATGGAATACAGGACGAGGTACGGATTTGCATCCGGCGCGACCGACCGTACTTCCACGCGCATGCTGCGCTTGTTGCCGATCGGTATGCGGATCATCGAGCCGCGGTCGGTAGCCGAAGCCTTGATCTGATTGGGCGCCTCAAAATGCGGATCGAGCCGGCGATAGGCATTCACGCTGGGATTGAGCAGCAGACAAATGTCTTTACCGTGCGACAGAATGCGGTCGACAAACTGCCACCCGCAATCACTCAATTTTTCCTTACCTTTTTCGTCCCAGAAGAGGTTCTTGCCATCCTTGCTGATCGAGACGTTGGTGTGCATGCCGCTGCCGTTCACGCCCACCACCGGTTTCGGCAGAAAGCTGGCAGTGAAACCCATCTTTGTCGCGACCTGGCGGCAGATC